>NZ_VFMO01000001.1:1284769-1605961 GCF_006715095.1 Yimella lutea | reverse complement strand
CCGTTGTCGACGTCGACGACATCGACCTGCTGACCCGGAAGGAGGTCGGCCGCGTCCATCAGGTCACGGTCGATCGTCAACGAACCCACGTAGTGCAGGTCGGCCTGGGTGACCGTCGCACGGTGGATCTTGCTGTGGAGCATGAATCGCTGCATGGTGCGCCATTGTGGCCTACCGGTGGCAGGCCTCTTACTCGGCAGCCACCCGGACGAGGTACTCCTCGAGTGCCGACTCCAGCGAAGGGTTCACCTTCGCGTGCACGTGGGTGCCCTCGCCGGTGTGCTCGCTGCTGATCACGTCGGCCTCGTCGTGCAACCGGCTCAGCAGGTCGCCGCGGTCGTAGGGCAGCAGCACCTCGACCCGGATCTGCGGGCGCGGCAACTCACGATCGATGAGTTCGAGCAACTCGGCGAACCCGGCGCCGGTGTGAGCGGACACCGCGATCGCATACTTCTCCGAGCGCAACAGCCGGTCGACCACCTCGGGGTCGGCGACGTCCGACTTGTTGACGACCACGACCTCCTTGACGTCGGTCGCGCCCACCTCGGCAAGCACCTCACGCACCGCGGAGATCTGCGCCTGCGGGTCGGGGTGTGACCCGTCGACGACGTGCAACAGCAGGTCGGACTCGCCGACCTCCTCCAGCGTCGAACGGAACGCCTCCACGAGTTGGTGCGGCAGGTTGCGCACGAATCCGACGGTGTCGGCGAGGGTGTACGGACGGCCGTCGGCGGTCTCGCTGCGACGCACGGTCGGGTCGAGGGTGGCGAACAGCTGGTTCTGCACCAGGACGCCGGCACCGGTGAGCCGGTTGAGGATCGAGGACTTGCCGGCGTTGGTGTAACCGGCGATCGCGACCGACGGCACCTCGTTCGCTTTGCGGCCGTGGCGCTTGGTGTCACGGATCGTCTTCATCGAAGCGATCTCGCGCTTGAGCTTGGCGATGCGGGTGTTGATGCGGCGGCGGTCGAGCTCGATCTTCGTCTCACCTGGGCCTCGCGAACCCATGCCCTGGCCACCGGCGGCCTGACCACCCGCCTGCCGGGACATCGACTCACCCCAACCACGAAGTCGCGGCAGGAGGTACTGCAACTGGGCGAGCTCGACCTGCGCCTTACCTTCCTTGGACTTCGCGTGCTGGGCGAAGATGTCGAGAATCAGCGCCGTGCGGTCGATGACCTTCACCTTGACGACGTCCTCCAGGGCACGCCGCTGGCCGGGGCTGAGCTCACCGTCGGCGATGACGGTGTCGGCGCCTTCGGCGATGACGATCGCGCGCAGGTCGGCGGCCTTGCCCGATCCCATCCAGGTGCTCGGGTCGGGCTTGCTGCGACGCTGCATCACACCGGCGAGCACGGTCGAACCCGCGGTCTCGGCGAGGGCGGCGAGTTCACGCATCGAGTTGTCGGCGTCCTCGACGGTTCCCTCGGTCCAGACGCCGGCGAGCACCACTCGCTCCAGACGCAGCTGGCGGTACTCGACCTCGGTGACGTCCTGCAGTTCGGTCGACAGGCCCTCCACACGGCGAAGGGCCGCACGTTCGGCGCGGTCGAGTTGGTCGCCGTCGCGGTGCTCGGTGCCGTCCTCCAGCAAGAAGCCGTCCTGGTCGTACTGGACGTCGAACTCGGAGTCGGCGAGCGCATCGGCGCGGCGGTTGAAGAAATCGTGTTGCGAAGTCATGTTCCCCTCAGTGTCGCAAGCTTCAACCGTTCGAGCGAGTTCTTTATGCCAAATGTCAGGCGTCCGGATGCACATCGCTGCCCCGCCGATAGGTTGGGACCGATGTCAGGCACCGATCACTACTTCAGCGCCGAACCCGCCAGCGCTGACGAGCGCAGGACGATCAACGTCCCGTTGGCGGGTTCGACACACGCCGTCCAGGTTGCGCCGGGAATCTTCTCGCCCGACCGGATCGACCAGGGCACCTCGGTGCTGCTGCAGCACGCTCCGCAGCCCCCGGCGTCCGGCACTTTCCTCGACCTCGGGTGCGGTTGGGGACCGATGGCTCTGAGCCTGGGGTTGTACTCGCCGGACGCGATCGTGCATGCGGTGGACGTGAACGAGCGTGCGATGGATCTGGCTCGACTCAACGCAGAATCGTTGGGGCTAAGGAACATTCGGGCGTCCACTGCGGACGAGGTGCCGGCGGACGTCCGGTTCGATCTGATCTGGTCGAACCCGCCGATCCGGGTCGGCAAGGCGGTGTTGCACGACCTGTTGCGCGCCTGGTTGCCGCGACTGTCGGACGACGGCGAGGCCTATCTGGTGGTGCAGCGCAACCTCGGTTCGGACTCATTGCAGAAATGGCTGAACGAGAACCTCGACGGCTTGGTCGCCGATCGGTTCACCAGCGTCCGGGGCTTCCGGATCCTGCGCGTCACGCACCGTCACTGACCCCGACCGGGTCCGGCAGCTCGACGGTGCCGCGGGCGACAAGGACGGCGGGTCCGGACAGCGCCACCCGATCACCCGCGATCTGGACGCCGAGACGTCCTCCCGGTACATCCACGAGCCAGTCGAGTTGATCGGACGGACGACCGCCCCACCACCAGATCGCGAGCGCCGCAGCAGCTGCGCCGGTGCCACAGCTCAGCGTCTCCCCCACACCGCGTTCGTGCACCCGCATGGAGATGTGGGCGTGTTCGATCGCGCGGACGAACTCGACGTTCGTGCCGTGCTCGGGGTGCGGGTCGACCTGCGGAGCACGGGTCAGGTCAAGGGCGCCGAGGTCGATGGACGGCGGGAGCGCGACCACGGTGTGCGGGTTGCCGAGGTCGAGGCTGAGCGCGGGCAGCGGGTCGGGTGCCCCGTGCACCTGGACCACGGAATCCATTCCACGCTCCTGGGCCTCGACCTCCCGCGACAAGCGCCACGGCCCGAGGTCGGTGGCGAAACCGTCACCGAACCGGGTGATCCGCTTCTGACCGGCCCGCGTCGCGATCTCGAAGACATCCGCGCGTTCGAGGCCGGCGTCCACCAGGTACCGCGCAAAAACACGGGTGCCGTTGCCGCACATCTCCGCGACGGAGCCGTCGCTGTTGCGGTAGTCCATGAACCATCGCGCGTCCGGGCACTGCTCGCGGACGTCGTCGGGTGCCGCCCCGATCGGAGCAACCCGGATCACTCCGTCGCCACCGATGCCGGCCCGGCGATCGGCCAGGAAGGTCACCTCCTGCGGGGTGAGGTCGAGGCGTCCCTCGTGATCGGGCACGAGAACGAAGTCGTTCTGCGTGCCGTGGCCCTTGACGAAGTCGATGGTGGTCACGCGTCCATTGTGCGCGAGGACGCGATCACCTCGAGCGCACGGTCCATCAGGTCGGACGCGTCGTGCGGCAACCAGGTGATCCTCGGGTCGGGCCGGAACCAGGAGAACTGCCGCCGGGCCAGTCGCTTGGTGGCACGTGCGGTGTCCTCGATCGCTTCAGCCTCGGTGAGTTCGGCGTCGAGTTGCCGCAACACCTGCGTGTATCCGATCGCCCGGCTCGCGGTCCGTCCGTCTCGGAGCCCTGTTGCGTCGAGTGCTCGCACCTCGTCGACCAGACCGTCGTCCCACATCGCCCTCGTGCGCCGGTCGATGCGCTGGTCGAGCACGCCGCGATCGGCATCGAGTCCGAGCATCACTGTGGGACGGAGAAATTCGCGCCTCGGCATGGTCGCGCTGAACGGGCGACCGGTGAGCTCGATGACCTCCAGTGCACGGATCACACGGCGCTCGTTGCTCGGCAGGATGTTGGCCGCTGCGTTCGGATCCCGTTGTCTCAGTAGGGAGTACAACGCCAGAATCCCCTCGGTAGCGGCCCGCCGCTCGAAGTGTTCCCGTACCCCGGGGTCGGTGGGTGGGATGTCGAGGACGTCGAGCGCCGCGCGGACGTAGAGCCCGGTGCCGCCTACCAGCACGGGGACATGTCCGCGATCGAGGATGCTGTCGATGTCACGCCGGGAATCACGTTGATAGGCAGCGACACTCGCCTCCTCGGTCACCTCGAGGACGTCCAGCTGGTGGTGCGGCACTCCGCGCCGCTGCTCGAGCGGCATCTTCGCCGTGCCGATGTCCATGCCGCGGTAGAGCTGTGACGCGTCGGCGTTGACAACTTCTCCCCCGAGTCTTTCGGCGAGTGCGACGCCGAGGTCCGATTTGCCGCACGCGGTCGGACCGATGACGGCGATCAGGTTTCCTGAATCACTCACGGTCGACGTCGAATCCGTCGGCTCCGATGGGCGCCACCTTGGTCACCTCGACGTCTGTGACGTCGGCTCGTCGCGGACCCTTGCGGCACCACTGCACGATCTCCTCGATCGAGTTCCAGCCGCCCTCGAAGTGAGCCAGCACGGTGCCGTCCGGCTCATTGCGCACCCATCCGCGCACCCCCAGTTGTCGGGCGTACTCGGCGCAGGAGGCACGGAAGAAGACCCCTTGGACGCGTCCGGTGATGCGCACCTGTACCGCTCGCAACATGGCGATCAGCCTAGAACTCGCCGATTAATCGGTTGCACAGGACACGACGGCGGGCCCAGACTTCCCGACATGTCGATCACGGCGCTGACCCTGGATGGGAGCCTCAGCCCTCGCCGCCAAGAGCGTGAGGGCAATTCGGGCTGCCTGAAGCAGTTCGGCGCCACCGACGATGATTCGTCCAGGATCGACTGACGTCGATACGACGAGCAATGCCCGGTGGTCCGCCACCGGGCATTTTTCGTTGTCCGACAACAACATTCGCATTCGATGGATCATTCGACGGCATCCGGACGTCAATCCTCGGTTACGAAGAACCCACCCACGCACACCTGATGAGTGTGGGATGAGAACGAAGGGAGTAGGACCATGCAGAAGATCAACGAGCGGCTCTGGAACTGGGCAAGCATCCTGGAGGACAACACGCGCGAGCAGGCAGAACTTACGGCGTCGATGCCCTTCATCTTCCCGCACCTCGCGCTGATGCCAGACGCACACCTGGGCCGGGGAGCAACCGTCGGTTCGGTCATCCCGACGCAGGCAGCGATCATCCCGGCGGCGGTCGGTGTGGACATCGGCTGCGGCATGATCGCGGTGCGGACCCAGTTCACCAAGGCCGACATCGCGGGTGACCTGTCGAAGCTGCGGAAGCAGATCGAGCGGTCGATCCCGCTGTCGGCGGGCGGCGTCAACCGGAAGATCTCCCGCGAGCACACCCAGGCACGGGTCGACGAGCTCGCGGCCATGGCGACGGACGCAGGTTTCGACCCGGCGAAGTACGCCGGCAAGTGGGACCTGCAGCTGGGCTCGCTGGGTTCTGGCAACCATTTCATCGAGGTGAGCCTGGACGAGCAGGATCGGGTCTGGCTGTTCCTGCACTCGGGTTCGCGGGGCGTCGGCAACAAGATCGCGTCAAACCACATCAAGGTCGCCCAGCAGTTGGCGCAGAAGTGGTGGATCTCGTTGCCGGACAACGACCTTGCATACCTGGTCGAGGGCACGGACGAGTTCTGGGCCTACATCCGGGAGTTGCGGTGGGCACAGCACTACGCGTTGCTGAACCGGGAGGAGATGATGGACCGGGTGATCACCCAGCTGGAGTACTGGATGGGTGTGCCGGTGCAGCAGCAGGAACGGATCAACTGCCACCACAACTACACCGAGCAGGAGACCCACTTCGGCAAGCAGGTCTGGTTGTCCCGGAAGGGTGCGATCAACGCCGAGGCGGGTCGTCCGGGCCTGATCCCGGGCTCTATGGGCACCGCGTCCTACGTCGTGGTCGGCAAGGGAAACCCGTTGTCACTCAACAGCTCCCCGCACGGTGCCGGCAGGGAGTACTCGCGAAGCAAGGCCCGCAAGACCTTCACCCGGGAGCAGCTCCAGGAGGCGATGGTCGGCATCGAGTACCGGGACACCGACGCGTTCATCGACGAGATCCCGCAGGCGTACAAGGACATCGACCAGGTGATGGCGGACGCCGCCGACCTGGTGGAGGTGCGGCACACGCTGCGGCAGATCGTCAATGTGAAGGGCGACTGACCTCCCCGGGACGAGAATCCGCGCACCCTGCGGTGATCGAGGGTGCGCGGATTCTCCAGTCTTCCGGCCGCTTCGTAGGCTGGCCGACATGTCGACCCTCAGCGCCGAACAGCACCTGCTCCTTGAATCATGGTGCCCCGGCATCGAGATCGTCCGGGACCACAGCTGGGGGCTGGTCGACACCGTCGTCCAGGAGGGCGTCACAGCAGATGGGCGACGGGTGATCATCAAGGCGTCCGGCCAGGACAACCATCACCTGGTGCGAGAGATCGCAGCGCATCGCGAGTGGGTGCCCGTGCTCGCGTCGACAGGTCACGCGCCCGTGCTGCTCCACGAGGACGCCGACGCACGCCTGCTCGTGACCCACTACCTTCCCGGACAACTCGTCGAGAACACGGCGAGCGAATCGAAGCCCGAGACCTACCGGCAGGCCGGCGCGCTCCTTGCCCGCATCCATTCCAGCACTTCACAGGTCGACATCAGATACGAAGAAGCACTGCGCAAGAAGGCCCTCGCCTGGCTCGACAAGCCGCACCGCATCGAGCCCACTGCCGAGACAAGGCTGCGGGAAGTCATTGCGTCGTGGCCGACTCCCCCGGTGACCCTCGTCCCGACGCACGGTGACTGGCAGCCGCGCAACTGGCTGGACGACGAGAGCACGATCCGGATCATCGACTTCGGACGCGCCGAGCACCGTCCTGCCGCAAGCGATTTCGCACGCTTGGCGACCCAGCAGTTCGTCGGGCGTCGCGATCTCGAAACCGCGTTTCTCGACGGGTACGGCGACGATCCACGCGAGCCGGACGCGTGGCACCGCATGCTGATCCGTGAGGCGATCGGCACGGCCGCCTGGGCCTTCCAGGTACGTGACGAGGGCTTCGAAGCCCAGGGTCATCGGATGATCGCGGACGCACTGCGCGCATACTCCTGAGCGAGGACCCGAGCACCCGTCAGTAGTTCATCCGCATCACTGCACGGACCGTCGCGAGCGTGGCATCTGCCACCGCGTTCGCTCGTTCGTTCCCCTGACGCAACACGATGTGCAGGTACGCGGGATCGGCAGCCAACTCGGCTCGGCGCGAACGGTGGTCGCGAAGTCCTTCGTTGACCGCATCGGTGACGAGCTTCTTCAGCCCGCCTGCACCTGCGTCCCCGATCTGCGCAGCGAGCTCACCGGGCGCACGACCCTCGAACCCTGCGGCGATCTCCAACAACGAAGCAACCTGGGGACGGCGATCAGGTTCGTAGGTGATCACCCGCTCGGAATCGGTGCGTGCCTTCCGGACGGCGGCAGCGGTTTGGTCCGCCGTCATCGCGAGGGTGATCGTGTTGCCCTTCGACTTGCTCATCTTGGTGCCGTCCAGCCCGAGCAACAGTGGCGATTCGGTGAGCAGAGCGTCCGGCTCGGCGAACACCGTCTCGCCACCGGCGTACCGGTTGTTGAAGCGACGTGCGATCACCCGGGTCTGCTCGACGTGCGGCAGGTTGTCCTTGCCGATCGGCACCACATTCCCATGGCAGAAGAGAATGTCGGCCGCCTGGTGCACCGGATAGGTCAACAGCAGGCCGGACATCGGACGCCCGTCGGTGGCGGCGAGTTCGTCCTTCACCGTCGGGTTCCGGCGAAGTTCGCCGTCGGTTACCAACGACAGAAACGGCAGCATGAGTTGGTTGAGCGCAGGCACTGCGGAGTGGGTGAAGATAGTCGTCCGTGCCGGATCGATGCCGGCGGCGAGGTAGTCCAGGACGCAGCCGAAGACGTTCGTCCCCAACTCACCGACGGCGTCCCGGTCGGTGATCACCTGGTAATCGGCGATGATGACGAAGGAGTCGATTCCCTTGTCCTGCAACTCGACCCGGTTGCGAATGCTGGCGAGGTAGTGGCCGACGTGCAGCGGGCCCGTCGGTCGGTCACCGGTGAGCACCCGCAGCTTTCGGCGGGCCGGTGAGTCGGGACCGTCGATCACCGCCTGCACCGTGTTGCTGCGGACCCGGGCGGCCTCGAAGGATTCGTCTGACATGGTTCTGCTCCTGATCGAAGCAGCCGCCCCGCCCGTCGAGACGCTCGCGCATGCGAAACGCCGCCTCGTGCGAGGCGGCGCGAGTGAAGTGGGTATGTCGACACGGCCGCCTAGGAGGACGGCCACCACCCCTGGGCGAGAGTGTTCGACATGCGGATCAGGATACGCCCGACGCACGAGTGGCTGCGCATCGCCTTCGCAGCAACGGAATGATCACGGCCAGAGCAAGCGCCAGCGCGAACAGCACGCCGACGTAGACGACGACGCCCGCCCAGCCGTCGGCCGCGAACCACAGACCGGCCAGAGCGCCGAGCACCGAACTCCCGAGATAGTAGGCGAACAGATAGAGCGCGCTCGCCTCGGCGCGGTGTGCGTCGGCGGTTGCGCCGACCCAACCGCTGGCCACCGAGTGCGCTGCGAAGAAGCCTGCCGTGAACAGCAGGACTCCCCCGAGTACGGCGGGCAGGTTCGCCGGCAGCGTGATCAGTAAGCCGATCACCGCCACCAGCTCAGCGACGACGAGGACGGTCTTGCGCCCGAAACGGTCGGCCAATCGACCCGCGGCGGCCGACGAGACCGTACCCGCCAGATAAAGCAGGAACACCAGCCCGACGGCGGACTGCGGCAGTCCGAACGGCGCTGCGCTCAAACGGAATCCGATCATGTTGTAGACCGCGACGAATCCACCCATCAGCAGAAACGCCGTCACGTACAACGCGACCAGGCGGGCGTTGTGCAGGTGGCCGACAACATTCGTAGTGGTCGCGCGTAGACCGACAGGTTGTGGCACAAAGAACCGGGACCCCGGCGCCCGCCACAGGAACAGCCCGGTGAACGCGAGGGCCGCGATACCGGCTGCTTCGAGCGCCCATCGCCAACTCGCGTGGTCCAGCACGAGAGCGGCCAGCACCCGTCCGCTGAGACCGCCGACAGTGGTGCCGGCGATGTAGCGCCCCATCGCGCTACCGAGATGTTCGGCGTCGACCTCCTCTGTGAGGTAGGCCATCGCGGTGGCGGGCACCCCGGCGAGGCACAGGCCTTGCAAGCCGCGCAGCAGCAACAGGACTTCCATCGACGCTGCCAGCGGCATGAGGCATCCGAGCAGCGCGGAGGCCAGCGCTGCGAAGGCCATCACCCGGACGCGTCCGAATCGTTCGGACAGCGCACTGGCCGGGATGATCGCGAGCGCCAACAACCCGGTGGTGGCCGAGATCGCAAGAGCGGAGGTCGCCGGGCCGACGGAGAATTCGTCCGACAGTTCCGGCAGGACGGCCTGAGCCGAGTACATCGCCACGAAGGTCGCCATGCCCGCCGCGAACAGAGCCAGGGTGATGTTGCGGTAGCCGACGTCGCCGCGCCGGTACCCCTGAAAACTCACGCCTGCCAGTGTCCACCTCGTGGGTGCGACATCGGCGGACGGGTCGAGTCGCGGTGCGGTGGCCCGAAGGGTCAGTCGATACCGCAGGCAGGAACCTGCACGGGTGCGGGTTGTCCGATCGAGGGCATGCCGAGTGCGACCTTGGGCTTGACGGTCGCGCCGTCGGCCTTGCCTTCCTGCAACGCCTGCCACGCGTCACCTCCACGGGAGCGGCGGACGGAGAACGTTCCGCCGCCCAGCACACCGTCGGCGATCAGGTGGTGCCCGGCACCGTAGGTCACGTCGACGGTGGCGAAGTCGCCCGGACGCGGCAGCTCGACGCCCTCCCCGGTCGGCACTGCGAAGTGGACGAGGCGGTTGTCCTGCGCGCGACCGGACATGCGCCCGGTCCGGCTGTCGCGGCGTCCCTCGGTCGGCGCGACGAGCACCTCGATGGTGCGGCCCTCGATCTCGCGGTTCTCGGCCCAGGAGATCTCCTCCTGCAACTGCAGCAACCGGTCGAACCGTTGCTGCACAACGGCTTTCGGAAGTTGTTCGGGCATCGTCGCAGCCGGCGTGCCGGGCCGGATGGAGTACTGGAAGGTGAACGCCGAGGAAAAGCGGGCCTCGCGGACGACGCGCATCGTCTCCTCGAAGTCGGCCTCGGTCTCGCCCGGGAACCCGACGATGATGTCGGTGGTGATGGCAGCGTGTGGGATGCGGTCGCGCACCCGGTCGAGGATGCCGAGGAACTTCGCCGATCGGTACGAGCGCTTCATCTCACGCAGCACCTTGTCCGAACCGGACTGCAGCGGCATATGCAACGACGGCATGACATTCGGGGTCTCGGCCATTGCGTCGATGACGTCGTCGGTGAACGCCGCTGGGTGCGGTGAGGTGAACCGCACTCGCTCAAGCCCTTCGATGTCGCCGCAGGAACGCAGCAACTTGCTGAACGCCTGACGGTCACCGAATTCCACGCCATAGCTGTTGACGTTCTGCCCGAGCAGGGTGATCTCGACGACCCCCTGATCGACCAGCGCCTGGATCTCGGCGAGGATCTCGCCCGGACGGCGGTCCTTCTCCTTGCCGCGCAGGGCAGGGACGATGCAGAAGGTGCAGGTGTTGTTGCAGCCGACCGAGATCGACACCCAACCGCTGTACGCGGAATCGCGGCGTGTCGGCAGCGTCGACGGGAAGGTCTCGAGCGATTCGAGGATCTCGACCTGGGCCTCGGCGTTGTGCCGGGCGCGTTCCAACAGCACCGGCAGCGCGCCGACGTTGTGGGTGCCGAAGACCACGTCCACCCAGGGCGCGCGATCGACGATGGAGGCACGATCCTTCTGAGCCAGACAACCACCGACGGCGATCTGCAGGTCGGGGTTGATGTTCTTCCACGGACGCAGGTGGCCGAGCGATCCGTACAACTTGTTGTCGGCGTTCTCACGGACCGCGCAGGTGTTGAAGACGACGACGTCGGGGACATCGGGACGAGTGTCCGACGACACCGACGCGACGTCGACGTAGCCCGCGGACTCCAGCAGGCCACTGATCCGTTCGGAATCGTGGACGTTCATCTGGCACCCGTGGGTGCGCACTTCGTAGGTCTTCGCCGCGTTCGTCATGACCGATCAAGGGTACGGCGTCAGCGGGGTGGGGCCGAATCACCACCGAGCCCGGGTGAGAATGGGCCCGTGAAGACGCTGCTTAACATCATCTGGTTCGTGTTCGCGGGGTTCTGGCTGTGGCTGGGCTACGCCGTCGCCGGGCTGATCATGTGCCTCCTGGTCGTCACGATCCCGTTCGGGATAGCCTCGTTCCGGCTCGGCAACTTCGCCGTCTGGCCGTTCGGCCGGGCGGTGATCGACAAGCCGACGTCCGGTGTCGGCTCCGCGATCGGCAACGTGCTGTGGTTCCTGCTGGCCGGTATCTGGCTGGCCATCGCCCACGTCGCCACCGCCTGCGCCCTGGCGATCACGATCATCGGGATCCCATTCGCTTGGGCCAACCTGAAGATGATCCCGGCTGCGCTGTTCCCGCTCGGCAAGCAGATCGTCGACGAGCGTGCGCTGCGCGCCGGCGCGTACTACCGCGCCTGAGGTCGGCACTCCGCGTCACTCCGCGGGCCCGCTCGGGTATCCCTCAGTCCCGCTGCCGCTCCGGGGCGTCGTGGCGATCGCCTCACGGATCACTGCCCAGGAGATCGACGAGGAGTAGCCCTTGCGGGCGAGCATGCCGGCCAACCGTCTGGTCTGCACGGTGGCTTCCAGCCCGTGCATCGAACGCATCTTCTTGGCGACGAGCGCGCGGGCGCGCTCCTTCTCCTCCTCGGGATCGACCTCGTCCAACGTGGCTCGGGTGATCTCGTCATCCACGCCCTTCTTGCGCAGTTCCTGGGCGAGCGCACGCTTGGCGAGGCCACGGCCGGCCTGCTGCGAACGCACCAGCATCCGGGCATAGGCCTCGTCGTCGATCAGCCCTACCTCGGTCATCCGGTCGAGGACCGCATTCGCGATGTCTTCGTCGCACCCGCGCTGAGCAAGCTTGTCGGCCAACTGTTTCCGGCTGCGCGGGGCCATCGTGAGCTGACGCAGCACGATCGTCTTCGCGACGTCGTACGGGTTGGCGTCCGGGTCTTGTTCGGGAGCGGGCGCCGGTCGTCGGCGCTCCTGGTCGCCGCCGGCACCGCGCCGGCGATGTCCGCCTCTTCGTCGTTGCCGCGGACCGCGTGCAGGCGATTCGGTGTCGTCGGGCGACGCTTCACCCCAAGGAGTTTCCTCGACGGGTACCGATGCGGCCGAGTCCGCCGGATCAACGAAATCCGGCGGACTCGACTGTCGGTCGAAAGGATTCATCGAACCGATCAGAAGTCGACCGAGACGTCCTTGAGCACCGGCTTGCCGGGCTTACCGGTGTCGGCGGTCAGGTCGACCGGCTCGGCAACCGACTCGGCTTCTTCCTCGGTCCTCGGACCGACGCCGAGCTTCTCCTTGATCTTGCGCTCCAACTCGTCAGTCATGTCGGGGTTGTCCTTGAGGAAGTTGCGAGCGTTCTCCTTGCCCTGCCCCAACTGGTCACCGTCGTAGGTGTACCAGGCGCCAGCCTTGCGGACGAAGCCCTGCTCGACACCCATGTCGATCAGCCCACCCTCTCGGGAAATGCCCTGGCCGTAGAGGATGTCGAACTCGGCCTGCTTGAACGGCGGCGACACCTTGTTCTTGACGACCTTGACGCGCGTGCGGTTACCGACTGCGTCCGTGCCGTCCTTCAGGGTCTCGATGCGACGCACGTCGAGGCGAACGGACGCGTAGAACTTCAGCGCCTTTCCACCCGTGGTGGTCTCGGGCGAGCCGAACATGACGCCGATCTTCTCGCGCAACTGGTTGATGAAGATCGCGGTGGTGCCGGTGTTGTTGAGGGCACCGGTGATCTTGCGCAGCGCTTGGCTCATCAGGCGGGCCTGCAAACCCACGTGGCTGTCGCCCATCTCGCCCTCGATCTCGGCGCGCGGCACGAGCGCCGCGACGGAGTCGATGACGATCATGTCGAGCGAACCGGAGCGGATCAGCATGTCGGCGATCTCAAGGGCCTGCTCACCGGTGTCGGGCTGGCTGACCAGGAGCGAGTCGATGTCGACGCCGAGCTTCTTGGCGTACTCGGGGTCGAGCGCGTGCTCGGCGTCGATGAAGGCGGCAATACCGCCGTTCTTCTGCGCGTTCGCCACCGCGTGCAGCGCGACCGTCGTCTTACCGGAGGACTCCGGGCCGTAGACCTCCACCACGCGACCGCGGGGCAGACCGCCGATGCCGAGCGCGACATCGAGTGCGATCGAACCGGTCGGGATGACCTCGATCGGCGGACGGATGTCGTCGCCGAGGCGCATGACCGAGCCCTTGCCGTGGGCCTTCTCGATCTGGGCCATGACGGCGTCGAGCGACTTGATCTTGTGCGAGTTGTCGGTGGGGTCGAGCCGGGTGCCTGTTGCTGCTGCCATGAGCGGTGCTCCTCATTGAATCTCGTGGTGAACGCGCCTACCGGCGACCGTCCGGAACCTGCGTGTGTGTTCGGATGAGGTCAGACGCTAGGTGCCACCACCGACAACCACCGCTCCCATCCGCACGCCTGTGGACGAAGTGACCTTGGCTCGGCACCTGTGGACAACCCTACGCCACGAGGTCGAACACGCGTACGAAGATGGTTCCCGCGTGTCGCGCGGCCGGCTGCGGACGAAGCAGTCCACTCAGTCGGCGCGGCCACCCTCACGGATCGGTTTGTCGCGGCCGAGCCAGCGCTCCTTCGGCACGTCCATCTCGATGCACAGCGCCCGCCAGACATGTTTGGGGTGCGTACCGTCGGCGAGCGCGTCCGCGCCGGTGCGGTAGCCGAGTTCGCCGAGCACATGCGAGTCGACCAGGACGCGACCGTAACCGTCGCCGAACTCCTCCTCGACCAGTTGCCAGAACTCGCTCATCCGCATTCGACAAGTCTCGCAAAGCTTCGATGTGAAAGTTCCGGCAGGCGTCGGCCATACTCTCGGACTATGCAGTTGATCACAGCATCCGAGGTGCCGATCTCCCTCGCCCGTGTCGACGAACCCGTCGCCGCACCCGTGCGTGTCGCTCTGGTGCAGCACCACTGGCGCGAGGACGCAGGCGAACTGCAGCAGGCGTTGCGGGGCGGCATCGAGCAGGCGGCGAAGGCGGGCGCCCAGGTCGTGTTCCTTCCCGAACTGACTCTTTCCCGCTACCCGGCCGACACCCTGCCCGAAGGTGCGCCGGACCAGACCGCAGAAAGCCTCGGCGACGGCCCGACCTTCACTTTCGCGGCGCAGGCGGCCAAGGACTTCGGCGTATATGTGCACGCCTCGCTGTTCGAGAAGGCGCCCGAGGCGGACGGCCGCGGCCTGAACACCGCGATCCTCGTTTCCCCCGACGGCGAACTCGTCGCCCGCACCCGCAAGACGCACATCCCGGTCACCGCGGGCTACTACGAGGACAAGTACTTCCGTCCGGGACCATCGGACAATGCCTATCCCGTGGTCACACTTGACGATCCGTCGGTGAAGCTCGGCATGCCGACCTGCTGGGACGAGTGGTTCCCCGAGGTCGCACGCTCCTACGCCCTCGGTGGAGCGCAGTTGCTGGCGTACCCGACCGCGATCGGATCAGAGCCGGATCACCCCGAGTTCGACACCCAGCCGCTGTGGCAACACACCATCGTCGGCCACGCGATCGCCAACGGAGTGTTCGTCGTCGTGCCCAACCGCACCGGCAGCGAGGGTTTGATCACCTTCTACGGGTCATCGTTCATCGCCGACCCCTACGGACGCGTCCTGGTCCAAGCACCGCGCGACACCGAGGCCGTCCTGGTCGCCGATCTCGACCTGGCCCAGGGCAAGGACTGGATCGACCTGTTCCCGTTCCTGTCGACCCGTCGCCCGGACACGTACGCGGCGCTGGCCGAACCGATCAAACCCGAACACGTCCGCGCCGACCCGAACGCGTGACGATGACCTGGCGAATGCCCGCCGAATGGGCGCCGCACGATCGCGTATGGATGGCGTTCCCCAGCCAGGGATACACACTCGGCGAGACGGACGCCGAGGCCGAGGCTGCCCGGCGCACCTGGGCGAACGTCGCCAACGCCGTCGCCCGGTTCGAACCCGTCCACATGCTCGTCACGACCGACGACCTCGGCAGTGCACGAGACCTGTTGCACGACAACGTTGTTGTGCACGAAGCCGAGCTGGACGACGCGTGGATGCGTGACATCGGCCCCTCCTTCGTACTCGGCGAACACGGAGAGCTCGGTGCCGTCGACTGGGTGTTCAACGGTTGGGGCGCGCAGGCGTGGGCCAGCTGGGACAAGGACGCCGGTGTCGGTCGTCGTGTCGGCGAGCAGGCCGGCGCCACGGTCGTCGATTCGCCGATCGTCAACGAGGGCGGCGGCATCCACGTCGACGGCGAAGGCACGGTGCTGTTGACCGAGACGGTGCAACTGGATCCGAGTCGCAACCCGCAGGCGTCCAAGGCCGACATCGAGGCCGAGATGGCTCGTTGCCTCGGTGCCTCGACATGCATCTGGTTGCCTCGTGGGCTCACCCGCGATTACGACGAGTTCGGCACCCGCGGCCACGTCGACATCGTCGCGACCTTCACCTCCCCCGGCGTGGTGTTGGTGCACCACCAGGAGAATCCCGACCATCCCGATCACCAGGTCAGCCGCGAGATCATCGCGCTCCTGGAGAACAGCACCGACGCCGCCGGGCGAACTCTGACGGTCGAGCGAATCCCCGCTCCCGCAACGCTTTTCGACGACGACGGACCGGTCGACTACAGCTACGTGAACCACCTCGTCGTCAACGGGGGTGTCATCGCCTGCACCTTCGACGACGAGCACGACGACCGCGCGCTCGACGTGCTGCGTCGGGTGTACCCGGGCCGCGAGGTCGCCGGGGTCGACGCACGCGAGATCTTCGCCCGCGGCGGCGGGATCCACTGCATCACCCAGCAACAGCCGTCCGTCCCGCGCTGATCTCATAACCCCGGACGCGGCCGCGTGAACTGGGTCACTTGATCAACTAGCGTGGCCGAATGAGTGCTCACGAAGGTCGACGTGTCCTGATCACCGGAGCAGCACGAGGCATCGGTGCCGCCCTGGCCGAACGACTCGCCGCACAGGGGGCGAAGGTCGCGCTGCTCGGCATCGAAGCGGAGATCCTCGAGCGGACCGCAGCCCGCTGTCCCGGCTCGATCTGGCGCGAGGTCGACGTCACCGACCAGGACCAGGTCACCGACACGATCGACGAGGTCGCCCGAATGTGGGGTGGACTCGACGTCGTCGTCGCGAACGCCGGCATTGCCTCGCAGTTGCCGTTCGACGGCGGTGACCCGGAGGTCATGCGCGCGCACATCGAGGTCAACGTGATGGGCTGCTACTGGACGCTGCGCGCTGCCGCACCGCACATCAGCCACCTCGGCGGGTACGCCGTGGCAACCGCGTCGCTTGCCGCTGCCGCACATGCACCGATGATGGGTGCGTACAACGCGTCCAAAGCCGCCGTCGAAGCGCTCGGGAACACCCTGAGGATCGAGCTCAAGCCCACCGGCGCGAAGGTCGGTGTCGCCTACTTCGCCGAGATCGACACCGACATGACCTCACGTGGGTTCGGGACCAAGGCCGCCACCACACTGACGGGCGGGGGGACGATCCTCGGTGTCGCGCCGCTCAAGAGCGCGATCGACGCCCTCGACCGCGGCATCAAGAACCGTTCGCGACGCATCTGTGCACCTCGCTGGATCGCTCCGCTCCTGCCCGCGCGGATGCTTGCCCAGCGGGTCATGGAATTGCGCGGCTTTCCCGAACTCGGCCTCGCCCTGCAGATCGCCCGCGAGGAGAACGCGCAACTCACGACCGTCCAGCGAAAGAAGGTGACCTCGTGAGCACGGATGCGAAATCGGCGGTCGCCCGCATCTCGCCCGGCACCCTGAAGGAGCTCGGTGCGCCGGCGTTCGCGATGAGCCGGATCGCCGGCAAGGTCACCGGCACGAAGCCGCCGGCGATCTTCACCACCCTCGCACGAGCCAAGGGCCTGTACTGGGGCTGGCTGCACTTCGCGGCCCGCCTGATGCCGTTCGGTTCGCTCCCGCGCCGCGAGAGCGAACTGGTCATCCTGCGCGTCGCGAACCGCCGTGGGAGTGCGTACGAGTGGGCACACCACCAGCGGCTCGACGTCCGAGTCGGCGTCACGGCCGCGGATACCGATGCGCTGCAACAGGATTCATCGCCCCACTGGAACGAACGCGAAGCCGTGCTCATCGACTCGGCGGACGCACTGCTCGCCGACCGTGACCTCGACGACGCACAGTGGTCACGCCTGCAGGCCAAGCTCTCCGAACGCGAATGTGTGGAGTTCCTCCTGCTGGTCGGGCACTACGACATGCTCGCGACCACGCTGCACACCCTTCGGGTCAGCCCCGACCCGAAGGCCTGACTCACCGAGTGGCCGGGCTATGAATCAGCGGCCGGGATATTGCCCGACCACCAGTTCATAGCCCGGCCACTCGGTGGGAAGTGTCGGTCTGTCGGTGCTGCGTGGGAAGCTGAGCGGCGATGAACTCCCCAATCACCGAACGCTTCTCCCCTGCCACCCGTGCGTGGTTCGAGGGGTCGTTCAGCGCGCCGACCGCCGCCCAGGAGGGCGCGTGGGATGCGATCAGTTCGGGCCAGCACACCGTCGTCGTCGCACCGACCGGCTCGGGCAAGACGCTCTCGGCGTTCCTGTGGGCGATCGATCGGATGGCCGCGACGCCGCCGCCGAAGGACCCGCTCGAACGCTGTCGGGTGCTGTACATCTCCCCGATGAAGGCGCTGGCCGTCGACGTCGAACGCAACCTGAGGGCGCCTTTGGTCGGCATCAAGCACGCCGCAACCCGGCTCGGGCTCCCCGAACCGGAGGTGAGCGTGTCGGTGCGATCCGGAGACACTGCAGCGGCCGACCGCCGTGCGTTCGCTCGACGTCCGACCGACATCCTGATCACGACCCCGGAGTCGTTGTTCCTGCTGCTGACCTCGGCCGCACGTGAAGCCCTGCGTGGCGTCGAGACGGTGATCGTCGACGAGGTGCACGCGGTGGCGGGCACCAAACGCGGTGCGCACCTGGCGGTCTCGCTCGACCGGCTGGATGCGCTCCTGCCGAAGCCGGCGCAGCGCATCGGACTGTCGGCGACGGTCCGTCCGGTCGAGGAAGTGGGTCGCTACCTCACGGGCGGGCGTCCGGTCACCATCGTGCAGCCGCCGTCGACCAAGGAGTGGGAGCTCGAGGTCGTCGTCCCCGTGCCCGATCTCGCCGACCTAGGTAACCAGCCCTCCGACCTCACCGGTCCGGACGACCCCACGCGCTCGGCGTCCGTATGGCCGCACGTCGAGGAGCGGATGGTCGACCTGATCAGCAGCCACCGCTCGACGCTGGTGTTCGCCAACTCACGGCGCCTGGCAGAACGCTTGACCGCCCGCCTCAACGAGATCTGGGCCGACCGCAACGACATCGCGCTGGACGATGAATCCTCTTCTCCCCCGGCCCAATTGATGGGTCAGGCGGGCAGCAGTCACGGCGCGGCGGCGGTGCTCGCCCGCGCGCACCACGGTTCGGTGAGCAAGGAACAACGGGCCGACATCGAGGACGCCCTGAAGGCCGGACGCCTGCCGGCCGTGGTCGCGACGTCGTCCCTCGAACTCGGCATCGACATGGGCGCGGTCGACCTCGTCATCCAGGTCGAGTCACCTCCCAGCGTGGCCAGCGGACTGCAGCGTGTCGGACGCGCCGGACACCAGGTCGGCGCGGTCTCCCACGGGGTGCTGTTCCCCAAGTACCGCGGCGACCTCGTTCAGACCGCCGTCGTCGTCGAGGGCATGCGCGCCGGCACCATCGAGCAACTCAAGATCCCGGCCAACCCGCTCGACGTACTGGCTCAACACATCGTGGCCATGTGCGCGATGGACGACTGGCCGGTCGACGATCTCGAGCAACTCGTCCGCCGCTCAGCGTCGTTCGCGGCGTTGCCACGCACCGCACTCGAAGCCGTGCTCGACATGCTGGCCGGACGCTACCCGAGCACCGACTTCAGCGAACTGCGGCCACGCATCGTGTGGGATCGCACCACCGACACGCTCAGTGCCCGCCGCGGTGCGCAGCAGCTCGCCGTGATCAGCGGAGGCACGATTCCCGACCGTGGGTTGTACGGGGTCTTCCTCGCCGGCGGTGAAGGTCCCGGACGCAGGGTCGGTGAACTCGACGAGGAGATGGTCTACGAGTCGCGCGTCGGAGATGTGTTCACGCTGGGCACCAGCAGTTGGCGGATCGAGGACATCACCCACGACCAGGTGTTGGTCACGCCCGCACCCGGCCAACCGGGACGCCTGCCGTTCTGGCGCGGAGACGCGCTCGGACGTCCTGCCGAACTCGGCCAGGCCGTCGGCAAGTTCGTCCGCGAGGTCGGTTCGCTGCCCGACGAAGGCGCCCGCGAGCGGGTCACACAAGCCGGACTCGACACCTGGGCCACCGACAACCTGATCACCTACGTCCGCGAACAGCAGGAGGCCACCGGCCACCTGCCGACGGACAAAACGGTTGTGGTGGAACGCTTCCGGGACGAACTCGGCGACTGGCGGGTCGTCATCCACTCCCCCTTCGGCGCACCCGTCCACGCCCCCTGGGCACTGTGCATCGCGGCACGCATGCGCGAGCGGTACGGCGTCGAGGTGCAGGCGATGCATGCCGACGACGGCATCGTGCTTCGCCTGCTCGACATGGAGATGGGTGACGGAGAAAACCCCGCCGACGATCTGACCGACGTGCTGGTGCTCGACCCCGACGACGTCTCGCGCATGGTCACCGACCAGATCGGCGGCTCGGCGTTGTTCGCCTCCCGGTTCCGTGAGTGCGCCGCACGCGCGTTGCTGCTTCCCCGGCAGCGCCCGGGACGCCGACAGGCGTTGTGGCAGCAGCGCCAACGATCGGCTCAGTTGCTGGAGGTGGCCAGCCAGTACCCGTCGTTCCCAATCGTGCTCGAAGCCGTGCGCGAGTGCGTCCAGGACGTGTTCGACGTACCCGGGCTCACCGCGCTGATGCGCGATATCCAGTCGCGCACGGTGCGCACGGTCACGGTCGAGACGCCGACCGCGTCCCCGTTCGCCAAGAGCCTGCTGTTCGGATACATCGCGCAGTTCCTGTACGAGGGCGACTCCCCGCTGGCCGAACGGCGTGCGGCCGCGTTGGCGCTCGACCCGTCACTGCTGGCCGACCTGCTCGGTCACGGTGAGGGCGCTGCGCTGCGCGACCTGCTCGACAGCGACGTCGTCGCCACCACCGAGGCCGACCTGCAACGACTCACCGAGAGCCGACAGGCGCGGCACGCCGACGATGTCGCCGATCTCGCCCGCGCACTGGGACCTTTGACCCGCAACGAGATTCGCGCGCGTACTCGTCCCGACGTGACCGACCTCGACGAGATCCTGGACGTTCTGGTCGCCGACCGCAGGCTGATCGTCGTGCGCTGGGGCGACACCGAACGCTTCGCAGCGGTCGAGGACGCTGCGCTGCTGCGGGACGCCCTCGGCGCTGCCCTGCCGACCGGTGTCCCGGCTGCCTTCCTCGAACCCGCCGACGACCCGCTGACCGACCTGATCACCCGGTATGCCCGCACCCACGGCCCCTTCACGGCGTCCGACGCCGCCCAGGCGTTCGGTCTGGGCCGCGCCGTCGTGCACGACACGCTCAAGCGATTGGTGCACCGCGGACGCATCGTCGAAGGAGAACTGCGACCGCTCGGCACCGGCGACGGCCTGTCCGACTTCTGCGACGCCGAGGTGCTGCGCATCATCAAGCGCCGCTCGCTCGCAGCCCTGCGCTCCGAGGTCGAGCCCGTCGCGGCCACCGACTTCGCTCGCTTCCTCCCGCCCTGGCAGGGTGTCGGCACCGGCCAACGCGGGCTCGACGGCGTGCTCCGAGCGGTCGAGCAGTTGGCCGGCGCGAAGGTGCCGGCCTCCGCACTCGAATCGCTTGTCCTGCCTGCACGGGTTGAGCGCTACACGGCCGGAATGCTGGACGAGCTGATGACGGCCGGCGAAGTGATCTGGCAGGGGCACGGCTCCCTGCCAGGTGACGACGGGTGGATCAGTCTGCACCTCGGCGACCAGCTCGACGCAACTCTCAGGGCACCCGACGAGGGCGAACTCGACGACCTGCAGCGCGCCGTCCTGGACGCCATGGCCGGTGGTGGCGCCCACTTCTTCTCCGCGGTCAGCGCTGCCGTCGAGGGCGGCGAGACTCAGATCGCCGAGGCGATGTGGCAACTCGCCTGGGCCGGGCGGATCACCGGAGACACGCTCGCACCGGTGCGAGCCCTGCTGGGTGGAGGTCGAACGACGCACCGCAGCCGCACGGCAGGTCCGCGCCGGTCACGGTACGGACGAAGCGCCGGCCTGCGCACGGGCCTGGCCCGACCCTCGTCCGCCATCCGACCTATCACCACGCCGACCATGGTCGGAAGGTGGTGGGTGCTGCCGCAGTTCGAGTTCAACCCAACCCAGCGGTCGTTGGCGACCACCGATGTCCTGCTCGACCGCTACGGCATCGTGACGCGCGGAAGCGTTGTCGCAGAAGGGATCTCCGGCGGTTTCGCCGAGATCTACCGGGTGCTCGCTGCCGCGGAGGAGCGCGGAAAGGTGCGACGCGGGTACTTCATCGAAGGTCTTGGGGCCGCCCAGTTCGCGGGCACGGGCGCCATCGATCGACTGCGTGCGCGGCCGGCGAACGAGGTCACCCCTCGTAACCCTTGGGACGTCGCGCCGGTCAAGACCATTCCTGCGTTGGTGCTCGCGGCCACGGACCCGGCGAACGCCTACGGGGCCGCGCTCGCCTGGCCGCCGCGCGAGGGCGACACCGGCCACAAACCCGGGCGTAAGTCGGGTTCGCTGGTCGCTCTCGTCGACGGGCAACTGATCGCCTACATCGAGCGCGGCGGACGGTCAGTGCTCACCTGGGACGACACACCGACCCACGCCGACGCAGTCGCCAAGGCACTGGCCGAGATCGTCCGCAGCGGACGCCTGGCCGACCTCAGCGTCCACTCGATCGACGGCACTGCGGCGTTGAGTTCGAGTCATCCGTTGGCAACGGCGTTGACCGACAACGGATTCCACACCACACCCAAGGGCCTGCGGCTGCGCCGATGAGTGCCGATGCCTGAAGGAGACGCCGTCTGGCGCACCGCGCGCCGACTCGACCGGGCGCTGCGCGGTGATGAACTCGTCGGCGTCGATCTACGCATGGGTCGGCTGCCCGAGGTCGAGCTGCGCGGTCGTCGAACGATCGAGGTCGTGCCGCGTGGCAAGCACATCCTGCACCGCATCGACTCCGGGTGGACGCTTCACTCGCACCTGCGGATGGACGGTTCGTGGCGGGTGGTTCCCACGCCGCGGGTCAGTCCTCGGTTCGCGGCACATGCCGACATTCGAGCGCTCGTCGCGACAGCCGAGAAGGCCTGTGCCGGACGCAAACTGGGGATGCTAAACCTGGTCCGCACGCGCGACGAGCACCGGCTCGTCGGGCACCTGGGTCCCGACATCCTTGGCGCCGACTGGGACGAGGATGAGGCACTACGTCGGTTGCGGGCTAACGGCGGACGGCCGATCGGCGCAGCGCTGCTCGATCAACGCAACCTCGCCGGACTCGGCACCATCTGGACGACGGAGCCGCTGTTCGAGCGAGGCGTCGACCCGTGGCTGCCGGTCGATCGATTGGACGAAGGCGACATCCGCGATGTTCTGCAGATCGCCTACCGCATGTTGCACGACGCGATCGGCGAAGGCCGTCACGTGCCGCAGGCGTACGAGCGCAAGGGCTGGCCGTGTCCGCGTTGTGGAGCCAAGCTGCGGATCGGGATGATCGGCGACGCTCCGCAGGCAAGACAGTTGACCTATTGCCCGTCGTGTCAACGGAATCCGACCCACGGCTGAGTCCCAGCGCACCTCACCAGGTTTCGGCGCATGCGGATTCGTTCCTCATCCGCATGGCTCAACCAGCGAGTAAATCCAGTTCCCAGCACGCGTTCCCGGCTTCCGGCGTCGGCGTCGGCGAATAAGCCTGAGCCCCAACCACGCCCGCTGGTTGGGCCGCAAAGATGAGCTTGCGAATCCTCGCGTGCCGAAACCAAGGCGACGCGATACGAAAAGCTCAGGCAGCGGAGACGACGGCGCGGTCGGTCTTGACCGGCAGCGGCACCGGAGCGGTCAGCGCCTCGACACCGGCAACACGCTGCGAGACCAACGAAAGAGTCTGCGACAACGGCATACCGAGCGCGTCACAGATGTGGGCGAGCAACTCCGAGGAGGCTTCCTTCTCGCCGCGTTCGATCTCGCTGAGGTAGCCGAGCGAGACCTTGGCGTCGGCGGACACCTCGCGCAGGGTACGTCCCTGCTCCTGGCGCAGCTCACGCAGAACGTCGCCGAGTTCTTGACGCAGCAAGATCATGACGACTCCTGATTCAACGAACCGAACGGATGAACGAGTCCACGATAACCGCAGGCACCATCACCGTGCGCGGCCATTCCGAACGCTTGTGTACAAGGTGGACCCGTGGGACTGACAACTCTCATCCCGGGCCGGTCATTCCACATCCCCGTGCCCCAGATGCGCAAGGGCGAGCCGAAGTGCTGCGGTGGTGGCCGAGCGACGGATCCGTTCGCGATCGCCGTCCAGGTCGAGGCGGTCGCTCATCACACCGTCCGCCGTCGCGATCGCGATGAACACGACACCGACCTCGACGCCGTCCTGTGGATCGGGCCCGGCGACCCCGGTGGTCGCGAGCCCGTAATCGGCACCGAACACCGTGCGCACCCCGGAAGCCATTTGTTCGGCGACCTGCGCCTGCACCGCTCCCCCGCGCGCGAGCAGTTCTTCGTCGACGCCGAGCAGCGACGTCTTGGTGTCGGTCGCATAGGTGACCGCGCCCCCGCGCAGCACCACGCTGGCGCCCGGGACGGAGGCGATGGTCGCGGCGACCATTCCGGCAGTGAGCGATTCGGCGACCGCGATCGTCTGTCCCAGCCCGGTCAGGTGGGCAACCAGTTGCGTCTCGCTGGGGAACATCAGGCCGCCTTCGCCGTCCGCCGCAGTGACAGCGCGCGGAAGACGTAGTCGACGCCGGTCACGACGGTGACCACGAGAGCGGCGGCCATGACGATCCAGGCGATGACGACGAACGCGCCGGCGTACGGGAGCACGAAGAATCCGATCGCGACTGCTTGCAGGAAGGTCTTCAGCTTGCCGCCGCGGCTGGCCGGGAGCACCCCGTGCCGGATCACCCACAGGCGCAACAGGGTCACGCCGATCTCGCGCACCAGGATCACGATCGTCACCCACCACGGCACCCGATCGATCATCGAGAGTCCGACCAGCGCCATGCCCATGAGGGCCTTGTCGGCGATCGGGTCCATCATCTTGCCGAAGTCGGTGACCAACCCACGAGCACGGGCGATCTCACCGTCGATGCGGTCGGTGATCGACGCGGCGATGAAGACCGCGAACGCGCCCCAGCGGTAGGCGTTGTTGTCGCCGTCCTGCGTCAGAAGCAACCATCCGAACAACGGCACGAGCGCGATCCGCAGCATCGTCAGGACGTTCGCGATGTTCCAGTTGCTGACGTCCTGGCTGGGAATGTCGGCCGGGTCGGGTCGAAGCTCGGGCGCGTGCAGCCGGATCGGCGTGCCGTCCGGACTTCGCAGCGGTTGCCACTCACGCCAGTCGCGCGGCCGGGCGTCCTTGCCGCGGTGCGGGGTGGGTTCGGTCATCCGGTCGGCTCCGCGACGAGGTCGATGCCGATCGTGTCGACCACCTGTACCGTCACGATGTCGCCGATCGAGGGCAGTTCGCGGGCGTCCGGCCAGGTCAGCACGGTCTCGCCGTCGACGTCCGGGCCCTGCTGTCCGGCCCGTCCACGAATCTCGATCTCGCCGGTGTCCTCGTCCTCGATCTGCTCGACGAGCACCTCGAGGTTCTGACCGATGCGCTCGGCGGCACGCTGGTGGTTGAGTTCTTCGACCAGCGAGCGGATGTGCTCCACGCGATCGTCGATCTCGTCCTGCGGCAGCTTCGCGTCGTACGTCTCGGCCTCGGTGCCGTCCTCGTCGGAGTAGCCGAACACACCGGTGACATCGAGGCGGGCCGCCAACAGGAAGTCGGCCAGCACATTGACGTCGTCCTCGGTCTCACCGGGGAAACCGACGATCACATTGGATCGGACGCCTGCCTCCGGCGAACGGTGCCGCACTTGCTCCAGCAGGCCCAGGAACGACTCGGCGTCACCGAACCGGCGCATCTTGCGCAGCAACGGACCACTCGCGTGCTGGAAGGAGATGTCGAAGTACGGGACGACGCCGGGCGTCGAGGTCATCACATCGAGCAGGTCGGGCCTGATTTCGGCCGGCTGCAGGTAGGAGACGCGAACTCGCGAAATGCCATCCACGGCAACGAGTTCGGGCAGCATCGTGTCAAGCAGACGCAGGTCGCCGAGGTCCTTGCCATAGGACGTGGAGTTCTCGCTGACCAGGAAGATCTCGCGGACGTCGTGCTGCCCGAGCCAGCGCGCTTCGGCCAGTACGTCCGCCGGGCGACGCGACACGAACGCGCCACGGAACATCGGGATCGCACAGAACGCGCACCGGCGATCGCACCCGCTGGCGATCTTCAGCGGAGCCCACGGACGTCCGTCCAGACGGGCTCGGATCACCCGCGGTGCCGCGACCGGCGACTCGATGCTGACGTCGGAGGGACGCCGCATGTCACCGTGGCCGGGAGTGGCGACGTCCGAACCCTGACGCGCCAACGGTGACAGCGGCAGCAGCTTGCGCCGGTCGCCCGGCGTGTGCGACGCCGGACGCTCCCCCGCCAGAATCGAGGTCAGGTGGGAGGACATGTCCTGGTAGCTGTCGAACCCGAGGACCGCGTCCGCCTCGGGCAACTGCTCGGCAAGCTGGTTGCCGTACCGCTCGGCCAGGCAACCGACCGCCACCACGGCCTGGGTGCGACCGGTCTGCTTGAGGTCGTTGGCCTCGAGCAACGCGTCGATCGAGTCCTTCTTGGCCTGCTCGACGAATCCACAGGTGTTGATGACGGCGACGTCGGCGGCGGATGCGTCGTCGACCAGCGTCCAGCCCTGCGCGGACAGGCGTCCGGCCAGTTCCTCGGAGTCGACCTCGTTGCGGGCGCACCCGAGGGTCACCACGGCCACACTTCGGGAAGTCATGACGCTCACTGTAGTTGTCCCGGACGCGTCGACCAGCGACCCTCGGCGGGTGGTGCCGTGATTGCATGGGCCCATGTCCAACACCGCTGAACGTATCGCCGCACTGCTGCGCGAACACCCGCTGATCGACGGCCACAACGACCTGCCGTGGCACGCGCGTACGGAAGCCGGCTACGACTTCGACAAGCACGACATCGCCGGCGATCTGAGCGGACGCGGGCACACCGACATCCCCCGGCTGCGCAAGGGCGGCGTCGGAGCACAGTTCTGGTCGGTGTTCGTGCCGTCAAACCTGCCCGGCGGCACAGCAGTTACCGCGACCCTCGAGCAGATCGACGCGGTCCATCAGATGGTCGCGCGCTATTCCGACGATTTCGGGCTCGCCCGCACCGCCGACGAGATCGAGCGCGTCTTCGCCTCGGGGCGCATCGCCTCCTTGCTCGGCGCCGAGGGCGGTCAGTCGATCGACAGTTCGCTGGCGACGCTGCGGATGTTGTACGTCCTGGGCGTGCGCTACATGACGCTCACGCACAACGACAACAACCCGTGGGCCGACTCCGCGACCGACGAGCCCGTGCACGGCGGGCTCACCGCGTTCGGCGTCGAGGTGGTTCGCGAGATGAACCGAATCGGCATGATGGTGGACCTGTCGCACGTGTCGGCCGAGACCATGCGCGATGCGCTCGCCGCGTCTACCGCGCCGGTGATCTTCTCGCACTCCTGCGCCTACGCCGTCTGCTCGAGTCCACGCAACGCACCGGACGACGTCCTGACCACGTTGAAGCAGAAGAACGGCGTGCTCATGGCGACGTTCGTGCCCGACTTCGTCTCCCAGGCGTGCGCCGACTGGCGGGCCGAGTCCCGCGAGGCCGCACTTGCCGAGGGTGTGGACCCCAAGGACCACATCAAGTTCACCGAGTTCAACAAGCAGCGGGCGCAGCAGCACCCGAAGCCGGTGGCCACGCTGGACGACGTCGTCGCCCACTACACCTACCTGCGCGAGGCGGTCGGCGTCGATCACATCGGCGTCGGTGGTGACTATGACGGTGTCGACCGACTGCCCGACGGGCTGGAGGACGTCTCCACCTACCCCGCGTTGTTCGTGGCGCTGGCCGAGCTTGGTTGGTCGGACGACGACCTCGCAAAGGTTGCCGGCCGGAATGTCCTGCGGGTGATGCGGGACGTCGAGGCTGTGGCCAGGGACGAACAGCAGACCCGCCCACCGTCCTTGAAGACGATCGGGGAACTCGGCCACTGATCCCGCTCTAGAATCGTCCTCATGCCTTCGGCCCCCTGGATCGTCGCCGCACTGCTGCTCGTGCTTGCGTTGGTGGTGAGTGCCGCGTTCAAGGTTCGTGACCCGCGCACGACCGAGGACGCCTTCCTCAGCCTGCGGCTGCCGGACGCACTGCGCTCCATGAAGGCGCCG
Source organism: Yimella lutea (assembly GCF_006715095.1). Taxonomy (NCBI): domain Bacteria; kingdom Bacillati; phylum Actinomycetota; class Actinomycetes; order Micrococcales; family Dermacoccaceae; genus Yimella; species Yimella lutea. The sequence goes on along the minus strand of NZ_VFMO01000001.1, from coordinate 1,578,357 downwards.
CAGCTGCTGCCGTACGCCGAGTTCGCGCTCGCCGCAGCGCTACTGCTCGTGCCTTCACCGTTGTACGTCGTCGTGGCCGCGCTCGCTCTGGCGTTGTTCGTCGCATACCTCGTGGTCGTCGTCCGCGCCCTCGGGTTCGACGAGCCGGTCACCTGCGGCTGCTTCGGCAAGCTCGGCCTCGGCGAGATCGACAAACGCACCGTGGTCCGCAACGTCCTGCTGGTGGGTGCGGCCGCGCTCGCTCTGGTGGACGCCGTGCGCGGCGGTTCGATGATCGAACGCATCACCGATTTCGGTGGAACCGAATGGGGTTGGGTGCTCGGCGTGCTCGCCGCCGTCGCCCTCACCGGGCTGGTCGTGCACGGGGGCAGCGCAGAGACGACCCCGGTCGCTGAGTCGCTCGAGGACGGCGAAGAGTTCGACTACGTCCGTCAGCCGATCCCGTACGGGGCGCTGATCGCCCGCGACGGCGAAACGGTCGCGCTGCACTCGATCGCGATGAGCAAGCCCGTCCTGCTGGTGTCGGTGAGCCTGGGCTGCGGTTCGTGCATCCGGACGATGGAGCACGTGCCGCCATGGGCAGCCGAGCAGCCGATGCTGCGCGTAGTGATGATCGCTGCGGGCACGCAGGCCGAGGACGCGCCCGACCTCGGCGAGCATGTCGAGTGGATGACCGACCCGAACGGCATCACCACACGGACGCTCGGCATGGCGTACCCGTCCGCGGTCCTGCTGGGCATGGACGGCCAACTGGCGGGTGGCCCGGTCGCCGGGTACGACGAGATCGAGTCGTTCCTGGCCGACATCGACGCCGAACTGTCCGAAGCGCAGGCGCAGTTCGAGGCCGCCCAGGAACAGCAACTGCAGGAACAATCCGTCTGATCAGTACCTCTTGGTGCGACCGATCCGCAGCAGCACCGCGACGAGAGCCGGGATCCAGCCGTAGCGGATTCCGAACCCCGCACCGAGGTCGATCAGTTGGGTGATTCGAGCGCTGAGGTCGCGGTTGACCGCGAACGTGGTGAGCACGCCGGCGATCGAACCTGCGATGGCAACAAGCCCCCACACGGCGAAGAACAAGGCGCCGCGTGAAGGCGAGCGGCGCGACCCGGCCAGCGCGAGCAGCGTCCCGATGAACACCACGAGACCGAGCACTGCCAGCACGAGTCCGAAGATCAGAGCCGACGCGGGCTTGCCGTCGTACGCCCATGACATCTGGTCGAAGAACGTTGCGTGCGACCACAGATCGCGGACCACGACGGAGCCGCCGGGACGCACGTCGTTGCGGATCATCAGCCCGGCGATAGCCGCAACTGCGACGGTCGTGACCGCGGCGGCCAGAGCCGGCAGGAAGGCGCCGAAGCGCTTCTCCCCCGTGGCGTGCCCGTAGGCCGCCGGGACGGGTTCGCGACCGACCGGTCCACCCGCGCCGTAGGTCGGCCGCGGCTGTGCTGGCCCGGAGTACGGATCAGCAGCTGCGGGTCGATGCCCGTACGGGTCGGTCGTGTGTCCCACCCCTGCCGATCGTCCGAACTCGTGAGTATTGTCGGCGCCGTTGACCTGTGGCGCGCGCCCGGTGGGCAGTTCGCTGGTGGAGTCCCGGTCGTCGCCCCAAGCGGGAACACCGGACGGACGGTCGGGGCGCTGGTCGGTCATCGTGTCCTCCGGGGTGTCGATGGGTGTCGATGGGTGTCGATGGATGCTGTCGTCGGTCAGCGACGGAAACGGGTGAGCGTGATGCCGATCAGTCGAGCGACCACCAGGGCGACGTAGTTCACGCCCGCCAACTGCTCCAACATCACTGCCGATCGAGCGTACGGCCCGATGGGCGTGATGTCGGACAATCCGGTGCCGGTCATCGTGGTGAACGACAGGAAGAGCAACTCCATCCACGACAGCGTGCCGTTGTGAGGCGACGCGAATTGGCTTGCACCCCAGATGTACTGGACCGTCGAGTACAGATGGGCGAATCCCCACGCGACGACGGTGAAGCAGGCGCCGGTGGCGAACAGTTCGTCGTTCCCGACGATGTCGTCGGCGAACATGTAACGGATGAGCGCGTAGGCCGTGTAGAAGAAGAAGGTGAAGTGGGTAATGTCCGAGCCCACCACGAACGCTTCGTTGTCCGGCCAGAACAACGTCAGCACGGTGAACACCACAGCCGGTACGCCGACGATCAACGCCCACCGGGTGAGGGCCGGCGTCATCCGGACGGCCCCGACCGCGATGGTGAGCACCAGCAACTGGAACACCGAGAAGACCGTGCGACCCAGTACCGAACCGGTCAGGAACGGGTAGAGCAGGATCCCGAACAGCTGGACTCCGAGCAGCACCCCACACGGGTGCACCCGCAGCATGCGCCAAAAGCCCGTCCCCTGGTTCTGTGCCGCCAGGGTCACTGGCGTCCGTTCTCCGTCAGCGCCCAGGCGTCCTCGTCCGAGCCCTCCTCGACCGGCATGTCCTGGTCGTAGGCCGAGTCGCCGGGCACCTCGTCGCCGCGCAGGCGTGCCATGGTGGCGGGCAGGTCGTCGGGCTTGACCAGCACGTCGCGCGCCTTCGAACCCTCGGAGGGCCCGACGATGCCGCGGCTCTCCATCAGGTCCATCAGGCGGCCGGCCTTCGCGAACCCGACGCGCAGCTTGCGCTGGAGCATCGAGGTCGAGCCGAACTGGCTGTTGATGACCAGTTCGGCGGCCTGCAGCAGCAGGTCGAGGTCGTCACCGATGTCCTCGTCGATCTCCTTCTTGGGAGCCGTCACGGCGACGTCGTCACGGTAGGCCGGCTGCAGCTGTCCCTTGATGTGGCTGACGATCTCCTTGACCTCGGATTCGGGCACCCAGGCGCCCTGCACACGGATCGACTTGTTGCTGCCCATCGGCAGGAAGAGCGCATCACCCTGGCCGATCAGCTTCTCGGCACCGGGCTGATCGAGCACGACGCGGGAGTCGGCGAGCGACGAAGTCGCGAACGCCAGACGCGAGGGCACGTTGGCCTTGATCAGACCGGTAACCACGTCGACGGACGGACGCTGTGTCGCCAGCACCAGGTGGATACCGGCCGCACGGGCCAGCTGGGTGATGCGGACGATCGATTCCTCGACATCGCGGGGGGCGACCATCATCAGGTCGGCGAGCTCGTCGACAACGACGAGGAGGTACGGGTACGGCTGGACGACGCGTTCCGAACCGGGCGGCGGCTGCACCTTGCCCGCGCGGACGGCCTTGTTGAAGTCGTCCACGTGCTTGTAACCGAACGCGGCGAGGTCGTCGTAGCGAGTGTCCATCTCGCGCACGACCCACTGCAGCGCTTCCGCGGCCTTCTTCGGGTTCGTGATGATGGGTGTGATCAGGTGCGGAATACCTTCGTACGCAGTCAATTCCACACGCTTGGGGTCGACCAGCACCATGCGCACCTCGTCCGGCGTCGCGCGCATCATGATCGATGTGATCATCGAGTTCACGAAGCTGGACTTACCGGCACCGGTCGCACCGGCGACGAGCATGTGCGGCATCTTGGCGAGGTTGGCGATGACGTATCCGCCCTCGACGTCCTTGCCGACGCCCATGACCATCGGGTGGTCGTTGCTGCGCGCGGCGTTGCTGCGCAGCACGTCACCGAGGCTGACCGTCTCGCGGTCGGTGTTCGGGATCTCGATACCGATGGCCGACTTGCCCGGGATCGGGCTGAGGATCCGGACGTCGGCGGACGCGACCGCGTACGCGATGTTCTTCGAGAGGGCGGTGACCTTCTCGACCTTTGTGCCGGTGCCGAGTTCGATCTCGTAGCGGGTGACCGTCGGGCCACGGGTGAACCCGGTGACCTGGGCGTCGATGTCGAACTGGTCGAACACCCCGGCGAGGGCGTCGACCACACGGTCGTTGGCAGCCGAACGAGTCTTGTGCGGCGGACCGGCAGCGAGCAGGTCGCTGGAGGGAAGCGTGTAGGTGACGTCGCCGGCGAGCAGCAGTTGCTCGGTGCGCTGCGGCAGCGGCTGGGTAGGCGGGGCCTCGAGCTTGGCAGGCGGTGCACCCGGCAACTGGACCGGCTTGTTCTTCTGCTCCCCCGCGAGCGTCGGTGTGTCCTGCGGAGGATCCTGCGGCCTTGCCGCGGACTCGTGTTCGTCGTGGTCGTAGACCTCGGGTTCGGCCTTCTTCGCACGGCCGCGCCCGGGCTTCTCGGGGACGACGACCGCTGCTTGCTCGTAGGGCTCGTCACCGTCGAGCAGGTCGCCGTTCTCGTCGCGACGCGGCTTGCGACCGCGCGGCTTGCGGCGACTGCCGTCGATGTTCTCGCCGTGCAGATCGAGCGCGACGGCGTCGACCGGGCCGTCTTCGTCGTTCTCTTCCAGCATGCGCCCGTAGAACAGGCGGTCGAGCAGGTGTCGCGCACGGTCGCCGATCTGGTGCACCGGGGTGGCCGTGATCACCAGCAGGCTGAAGAACGCAAGCAGTAGGAGCAGCGGGACGGCGCCCCAGGTGGTGACAGCGGCAACCGTCGGGCTGGATGCCAGGAAACCGATCATCCCGCCGGCTGTTTCGAGCCCCTCGCGGGGGTCCGCGTCCGGCAGGCCCTTCGCGATGCTCGTGAGTCCGCAGACCGCGAACGCCAGCAGTGCGAGGCCGATGCTGATGCGGTTGGTGGCGTGGTGGCCCTTCGGCGTGCGCAGGATGTGCGCCCCGAGGCCGAGCAGGACGACCGGCAGCGCCAGGGAGATCAGACCGAACGTGCCTGCGGTGATGGTGTGGACGATGTCGCCGAAGAGTCCGGCGATGCCCCACCATTCGACGGCAGCGACGATGATCGCTGCGGCGATGAGCGCGAATCCAACTCCGTCTCTGCGCAGTTCGGGTTCGAGGTCGCGAGCACTTGAACCGACCCGACGTGCGGTGCCGCCGGCGACGTGAGCCACACCCATCCAGGTGCCGCGGACGGCGCGCATCGGCAGCGAGGGTCCGCCGCTGCGCGGCTGCGGCTTGCCTTTGACTGTCGAACCCGTGGATTTACGGGCAGCGGGCCGGGACGAAGCGCTCTTGGACGCCGGACGCGCGGACGACGAACGTCCGCGCGAGGCGGTGGACTTTGATGCGGTCTGACGGGTGGCCACCCCGGGAGGCTACGCGACCGTCACATCAATCTCACGCAGCACACGCGTAACGTCGATATTGTTGTCTTCCCGACCTTCCTCAAAACCCCTCACCCTCGGCAGACAACGAGTTCGATCTCCTCAGGAGCGGCCCACGTCGGCTCTTCCTACCTGAGCCCGTACTGGGACGAAATATGTCAACCGTTGCGACGGTGGATCCATGAAGTACGCATGTTCCAGTACACGGTGCGACGTTCGGACGAGGGTTGCCCAGACGCCGCCCCGTGTGGCATAGTCCAGAACAGGTCATGAGACTCAGCGACAAGCCCTGGCTTGCTGAGCGGCAACCCTCCACCGCGGTGGGGTGCTCCAGGTGACGACCGGGCCGTAGCCCGACCGGGTTACGGCAAGCGCGGATCGATGCACTCGCCGCGCCGCCCGTTCGGGTCGGTGCCGCTGCTCGTCGGTCCAACGACCGAAGGAGCACCGATGTCCGTCGCAACCGAGACCCTCACCTGCGCATCGCCAGCGGTTGAGTCCCGCCGGCTTCACCTCGTACCCGCGAATGTCCGGCCGCTGCCGGTAGAACAGCTACAGGGAATCCCGCTCACCGCTCATTACGAACTCGGGGTTCCGACCGTGCACCGAACCGTCGTCGACTTCGCGAACTTCGACCACGGCGCGACCGCACCGGCCCTGCGCTCGGTGGAGACGGCCGTCGCCGCCGTACAGCGCGTGTCCGGCTCGGTGCACCGCGGTGCCGGCCACACCAGCCGACAGACAACTCAGTGGTTCGAGCAGGCCCGAATCGAGGTGGGCAGGTTCGTCGGTGCCCGCGAGCACGACCATGTCGTTTTCACCCGCAACACCACCGATGCACTACGCCTGCTGGCCCACGCACTCCCCCGCCGCACACAGGTCTTCACCTGGGACTCGGCCCACCATGCCGCCCAGTTCGCGTGGACGGGACGCAACGTCCACCGGCTGCCGATCCCGGCAAGCGCCCAGGACGCCCTCGACCTGCTCACCGGTGCACTCGCGACCAGCACGGCCGACCACAAGCTCGTCGTCATCACCGGTGCCTGCAATGTCACCGGTGAGATCTGGCCGATCGCCGAGCTAGCCTCCATCGCAGCAGAATTCGGTGCGCGCACCGTTCTGGATGCTGCCCAGCTCGCGCCGCACCACCGCATCGACATCGATGAACTCGGCGTCGACTGGGTCGCGCTCTCCGGCCACAAGGCATACGCGCCGTACGGCGCCGGCGCACTGGTGGGTCGCTCGAACTGGTTGGACGACGCCCAGCCGTACCTACCCGCCGGCGGAGCGACCCGCACCGTCACCGCTCGGACCGTCGAATGGAATGTCGGCCCCGCCCGCCACGAGGGCGGCACCCCGAACGCAGTCGGCGCGATCGCGCTGGCCGCCGCCTGCGCGACCTTGGCCAAGCATCACGAAGCCATCACCGCCCACGAGCAGGTCCTCTATACGCGGTTGCGTGACGGCCTGGAGTCCATCGATGGCGTCCGCCTGGTTTCGGTACTGGGTTCCGATCGTCCTAACGTCGGGGTGGTGACGTTCACCGTCGACGGCTACGACTGCTCGCTGGTCTCACAAGTGCTCTCGGACGAATACGGCATCGCCGTGCGGGACGGCAAGTTCTGCGCTCATCGCCTCTGCGACCAGGTCATCGGCGGCTGCGCCGTCCGTGCATCCATCGGTCTTGCCACGCAGCCGCACCACGTCGACCGCCTGATCAACGGTGTTCGCAAGCTCCTCGCACACGGTCCTGCGATGGATTACGTGCACACCGAAGGTGTGGGATGGAGCGCGCCACAGGACCCGCGTGATCTGAGCGAGCCGCTGCCCTGGTGACACCGACTCGCTAGCCCCGTTCGTCCCGGTGGTTCCGGCGCGTCGCTCGCAGGCTCACGACGGCTCAACCAGCGGGACAGGTCAGGCGTCGATGACGATCGGGATGATCATCGGCCGGCGGCGCAGTTTGCCACCGACGAAGCCCCCGACCGCACGACGGATGACCTGCTGCAGCTGGTGGGAGTCGTTGACGCCCTTGCGGCGGGCCTCTTCGAGCGCGTCCTCGATCTTGGGTACCACCTTGTCGAAGACGTCGGTGTCCTCGGCGAAGCCACGCGTCCGGATGTCGGGGCCGGCGACGATCTTGCCGGTCGAGGAGTCGCGCACGACGATGATCGTGACGAAGCCCTCGTCGCGCAGGATGCGACGGTCCTTCAGCATGGTCTCATCGGTGGCGCCGACGAGTGAACCGTCGACGTACACGTATCCACACGGCACGACACCGGTGATCGAGGCCTGACCGTCGACGAGGTCGACGACTACGCCGTCCTCGGCCAGCAGCACGTTGCGCTCGGGCACGCCGGTCGCGACCGCGAGGTCACGGTTGGCCACCAGGTGGCGCCATTCGCCGTGGATCGGCATGACGTTCCTGGGCTTGACGATGTTGTAGCAGTAGAGGAGTTCACCGGCACTCGCGTGACCGGAGACGTGCACGAGCGCGTTGCCCTTGTGCACCACGTTCGCACCGAGTCGCATCAGTCCGTTGATCACCCGGTAGATCGCGTTCTCGTTGCCGGGGATCAGCGAGCTCGCCATCAGGACGGTGTCGCCGTGACCGACGTCGATCTGGTGGTCGCGGTTCGCCATCCGCGACAACGCCGCCATCGGCTCGCCCTGCGATCCGGTGCAGATGAGCACCACCTGGTCGTCGCGCAGGTCACCGAGCTTCTTCGCGTCGACCAGGATGCCGTCCGGGATCTTCAAGTATCCCAGGTCGGCGGCGATGCCCATGTTGCGCACCATCGACCGGCCGACCATCGCGACCTTGCGGCCGTGCGCCTCGGCGGCGTTCAGAATCTGCTGCACGCGGTGCACGTGAGAGGCGAAGCACGCGACGATGATGCGCCGCTCGGCCTTTGCGAAGACCCGCTCGATCGCCGGGGTGATGTCCTTCTCGGGCGTGGTGAAGCCCGGCACCTCGGCGTTGGTCGAGTCGGTGAGGAACAGGTCGACGCCCTCCTCACCGAGCCGCGCGAAAGCGCGCAGGTCGGTGATGCGGCCGTCGAGCGGCAACTGGTCCATCTTGAAGTCGCCGGTGATCAGCAGGGTGCCGCCGGGCGTCCGGACGAACACAGCGAGGGCGTCCGGGATCGAGTGGTTCACGGCCACGAACTCGCAGTCGAACGGACCGAGCTTCTCCCGTCCGCCTTCCTTGACCCCCATCGTGTACGGCGTGATGCGGTGTTCCTTGAGCTTCGCCTCGATGAGCGCAAGCGTCAGCGTCGAACCGATCAGCGGGATGTCCGGCTTCAGACGCAGCAGGTACGGGACGGCTCCGATGTGGTCCTCGTGCCCGTGGGTGAGCACGATGGCCTCGATGTCGTCCAGCCGGTCCCGCAGGTAGTCGAAGTCCGGAAGGATCAGGTCGACGCCCGGGTGGTCGTCCGGGAACAGCACGCCGCAGTCGACGACGAGCAGGCGTCCGTCGAATTCCAGCACGGTCATGTTGCGGCCGACCTCGCCGAGACCGCCGAGGGCGACGACGCGGACGCCGTTCTTGGGCAGCGGCGGCGGCGCGCCGAGTTCGGGGTGCGGGTGGCTCACAAAAGTCCTGCCTGGGTCAGACCGTTACGCAGCACGTCGCGGTGTTCGTCGGTGATGGGCAGCAACGGCAGGCGCACGTGGTCGCTGCCGATGATGCCGAGTTCCTTCATCGCCCCCTTGGCCATGATAGCGCCCTGACTGGTGTTCATCAGGGCCTCGATGGCCGGGATCAGCTGGGTATGGATGCTGCGCGCGGTCTCCAGGTCGCCCGCGCCAACGGCGGCGATCATTCGGGCGAACTGCTTGCCCGCCACGTGGCCGACCACGCTCACCACTCCGGACGCACCCATCGCCAACCAGGCCAGGTTGAGCACGTCGTCGCCGGAGAACCAGAGCAGATCGGTCTCGGCCATCAGCTTGGACGCCTCGAACAGGTCGCCCTTCGCGTCCTTGACGGCCCGCATTTCCGGAATCTCCGCCAGACGACGGATGGTGTCGCTCGCGAGCGCCATGCTGGTGCGGCCAGGGATGTCGTAGGCCATGGCAGGCAATCCCGTTGCGGCACAGACGGTTCGGAAGTGCTCGATGATGCCGGGTTGCGTCGGCTTGTTGTAGTACGGGGTGACGATCAGCACGGCGTGCGCGCCCACGGCGGCGATGGCCTCTGCTGCTGCGACGGAGTGTGCGGTGTCGTTGGTGCCGACGCCGGCGGTGATACGAGCGCGGTCACCGACCGCTTCGACGACGGCGTTGACGGTGGCGACGTTCTCCTCGTCCGTGGTCGTCGCCGACTCACCGGTGGTGCCGTTGACGACCAGTCCGTCGTGGCCGTTGTCGACCAGGTGTTTCGCGAGCGCCTGCACTCCGTCGTAGTCGATGGAGCCGTCGTCGTTCATCGGGGTCACCATCGCGGTGATCATGCGTCCGAAGGGGTTGCTCGTCATGGATCCCAGGCTATCGGTGGCGGAAATGGCGATCGCGTTGCCACCCGCTCGGGGGTCCGGGTGGCAACGCGATCACCGGGTACATCGACACGCGCCGCAATCCGTTACAGACGCCTATTGTGATCTGGGTCACACCGACGCAACTCGCGGTCGGGTGCTGTCCGAGCCCGCTGATAGCGTCCGAGTCATGCAGCAATACCTCGATCTGCTCGACCGAATAATGCGCGAGGGCGCCCGCAAGGACGACCGCACCGGCACCGGCACCCTTTCGGTCTTCGGTCACCAGATGCGGTTCGACCTCAACGAGGGTTTTCCGGTGCTCACCACCAAGAAGCTGCACCTGCGCTCGATCTTCGGTGAGTTGTTGTGGTTCCTGCGCGGTGACACCAATGTGAAGTGGCTGCAGGAGCGTCGCATCACGATCTGGGACGAGTGGGCCGACGAGAACGGCGACCTCGGACCGGTCTACGGGCACCAGTGGCGGTCCTGGCCGACGCCGTCCGGGCAGCACGTCGATCAATTGGCGAAGGTGATCGAGTCGATCCGCACCAACCCCGACTCTCGTCGCCACATCGTCTCCGCGTGGAATGTCGCCGAGGTCGACGACATGGCCCTACCGCCGTGTCACACGATGTTCCAGTTCTACGTCTCCCCCGCCGAGGGGTCCGGCGAACGCAAGCTGTCGTGTCAGCTGTATCAGCGGTCGGCGGACGTCTTCCTCGGCGTCCCGTTCAACATCGCCTCGTACGCCTTGCTGACCCACATGGTCGCCCAGGTGACCGGGCTCGGGGTCGGCGACTTCGTGCACACGTTGGGCGATGCCCACCTATATGTGAACCATCTCGATCAGGCCCGCGAGCAGCTGACCCGGAGGCCGAAGCAACTGCCCATCCTGCGGTTGAATTCGCAGATCCGAGAGATCGACGCGTTCGAGTTGGACGACATCTCGCTCGAGGGTTACGTCGCCGACCCAAGCATCAAGGCGCCGATCGCGGTATGACGATCAGCATGATCGCGGCGAGGTCGCGCAATGGAGTGATCGGCCGCGACGGCGACATGCCATGGCACCTTCCCGATGACCTGAAGTACTTCAAACGCACCACCATGGGTCACCCGATGATCATGGGGCGCAAGACCTTCGACGCGATGGGCGTGCTGCCCGGCCGCCGTTCGATCGTGGTCACCCGACAGGCCGGCTGGTCGGCCGAGGGCGTGGAGACCGCGTCCAGCCTCGACCACGCGCTCGCGATGGTCGGCGACGACGACGTGTTCATCGTCGGCGGAGCTCAGATCTACGAGCAGGCCCTGCCGTTCGCCGATCGCATCCTGCTGACCGAGATCGACGTCGAGGTCGAGGGCGACACCTACTTCCCCACGCTCACACCCGACCAGTGGCGCGAAACATCGCGCGATCCGCAGGACGGGTTCACCTGGGTGACCTACGAACGCGCGGTCCCCCGGGCGACACTGGTGCTCGGTGACCGCGTCGGCCGCGGTGCGCGCACGAAAATCGGTGCCTCGGTCGCCGTCATGCAGGGCGGTCGACTGCTGGTCACCCGCCGCGAGGACAACTCGTTGTGGTGTCTTCCCGGTGGAGGCATCGATCCGGGCGAGACGTTCGCCGAGGCCGCGATCCGCGAGGCCTACGAGGAAACCGGAATCCAGGTCGAGGTCGAGTCGCTGATCGGCGTGTACACCGATCCCGACATCGTGATCCGTTCCCGTGGCGGGTCAGCCCATACGCAGATCTATGGAGTGTGCTTCCTGGCTCGGCTGGTGTCGGGTACGCCGGGGCTGTCCGACGAGGTGACCGAGGTCGCGTGGGTCGATGCCGACGAGGCGTCCCGGCTGCCGTTCATCCCGTTGCACCGGCGGCTGGTGAAGGCGGCGTTCGGTTCACCGGATGCGTCCCCGATCTTCGTGTGACCCACCCGTGCACGTAGGTGCTCGTGCGACGATGACGCAATGACTGACAAGGGCTGGCGGCCGGACCCCAAGGACCCGCGCAAACTGCGTTTCTGGGACGGCAACGAGTGGACCGACTTCACCAAACCGAACCCGGATGCGTCGTCCGCGGCTCAGTCGTCGCAACCCGCTTTCGGGGAGTCGCCCGCACCCGGTCCGGTCCGTCTACCGGGCCACCGCAACGACTCGAGCGCGTCGCCGGCGGCAGACCCCTACGCGGCATCGAGGGGCGGCCAGCAGGCTCACGACCCTTACGCCCAGGCACAACCCCGCGACCCGTACGCGCAGGCTGCCCCCAACGCGCAGGACCCGTATGCCCAGACCCCGGATCAGGCTGCGCCTGGCCAGAATTGGGGCGCTCCGCCGCCGACGCAAGCGCCGGGCAACGCACCCCACGACCCGTACGCCGCGGGTGCAAGCCAGCAGCCGGGTTACGTCCAGCAGCCCGGCCAACAGGGGGTCGTCGGTGCGGTCAACCGGTTCAACGACAGTATCGCCCAGGGGTACGGCGACCAGTCGTTCGGCGGGCAGATGAGCGGTCCTGCCGGTCATCGTCCGGCCGAAGCGGGTCGTAACGTGTTCACCGAGAAGACTCTCGTTGTCAGCCAGAAGCGCAAGGTCATCGAGATCACCAACGAGTACACGATCTACGCGGCCGACGGTTCGACGCTCGGGGCCGTCGTGCAGGTCGGCCAGAGCGGCATGCGCAAGGCGATCCGGCTGATGACCAACTACGACCAGTTCCTCACCCACAAGCTCGAGGTTCGCGACAACCAGGGACAGGTGCTGCTGCAGCTGACCCGCCCGGCGAAGGTCATGAAGTCGTCGGTGATCGTGCAGGACCCGCAGGGTCGTGAGATCGGACGCCTGGTGCAGCGCAACATGTTCGGCAAGATCAAGTTCGGAATCGAGGCGAACGGCCAGGAGATCGGTTCGTTGAACGCCGAGAACTGGCGGGCCTGGGACTTCGCGATGCTGGATGCTCACGGCACCGAGGTCGCCCGGGTCACCAAGACCTGGGAGGGGCTGTTGACCACGATGTTCACCACGGCCGACAACTACGCCGTGAACATCCACTACGACCTGCCCGAGCCGTTGAAATCGCTGTGCATTGCTGCGGCGCTGACCATTGACACAGCGTTGAAGCAGGACGAGCGAGGTTAGGGCCGCGCGACACCGCTGAGGCTCAACCACATCCGGCTGAGTCCTCGTTGACCGTCGCCAGGTCTCGATCGCGCTCGGTCGCTAGCGCTCCCTCACTACGCGACCAGCGTGTCTAGGTCAGGCGTCGTAGTCGAGGGTCACTTCGTCGGTGACGGGGTGGGACTGGCAGGCGAGGATGATGCCGGCAGCCACTTCGTCGGGCTCGAGGGCGTAGTTGCGGTCCATCGTGACCTCGCCCGAGACCACGCGCGCGCGGCAGGTGCCACACACTCCACCGGTGCAGGAGAACGGCGCGTCGGGTCGGGCGCGAAGGGTGGCGTCCAGGATGGTCTCGGCCTTGGACGACATCTCGACCTTCGTCGTGCGACCGTCCAGGTTGACGGTGACGACTGCTTCGGCCGGTGCGGGTGTGTCGACCTCGACCCGCTGCTGCGGGGTGGTGCCGTCGTCCACGTGGAAGACCTCGTGATGCACGTGGTCGTCACTGACACCCTTGTCGGACAACAGCTTCCGTGCGGTCTCGACCATCTGGAACGGGCCGCACAGGTACCAGTCATCGACGGTCTCGACCGGGAGCACCGTACCGAACAGCAACTCGAGCTTCTCGGCATCGATGCGGCCGTTGAGCCACTCGACATCCTGCGGCTCGCGCGACAGGACATGCATCAGGTGGACGCGTCCGGGGTACTGGTTCTTGAGGTCCTCGAGTTCCTCCAAGAACATGATCGACTCGGTGCGGCGGTTGCCGTAGACCAGCGTCACGCGGGAGTCGTCGTCCTCCTCGAGCGTCGAGGTCAGCAGTGACAGTATCGGGGTGATCCCCGAGCCGGCCGCGAGCGCGACGTGGTGCCGCGCCTCGGTGTCCGACGGCGCAGAGGTGAACGAACCCAGCGGGGTCATGACGTCGATGCGATCGCCGACCTTGACCTCGCGGTTCAACCAGGTGGACATCAGCCCCCCGTCGACCTCGGCCGATCCCACTCGAATCACCTTGCGGCGCAACGCTTCCGGGCGTGACATGCAGATCGAGTAGGAGCGACGTGCGTCCTCGCCGTTGATGGTGCGGCGCAGAGTCAGGTGCTGACCGGGCGCGAACGTGAAGTCGTCCGCCAACTCGTCGGGCACCGCGAAGGTCACCGCGACGGCGTTGGGGGTCAGGCGTTGGACGTCGACGACCTCGAGTTCGTGGAACTGGGCACGACGCCGGGTAGGTGTGGAGATGAGTGCGGTCACAGCGGCTTGAACTCCTCGAACGGTTCCTTGCAGTCCAGACAACGTCGCAACGCCTTGCACGCGGTCGAACCGAATTCGGATACGACCTGCGAGTGCGCGCTGCCACACACGGGACATGAGACGGTGCGCTGCGCGATCGTCAGACCGACCGGCCCTGCCGGGCGGCCCGCCGGACCAGGCGGTGCGATACCGAACTGTTGCAATGCCTTTCGTCCGGACTCCGACATCCAGTCAGTGGTCCACGGCGGGTCCAGCACGATCTTGACCTGCGGCTCGAAGCCGCATCGGGCGATCACCGATGCGACGGACGACGACATCTCCTCCATGGCCGGGCAACCGGAGTAGGTCGGGGTCATCACGACGTGCACGACGCCGGCATCGATGTCGGCCTCGAACGAGCGGATGACTCCGAGGTCGTCCAGGCTGATCACCGGGATCTCGGGGTCGGGTACGGCGCGAACCGCCGCTTCGACCTTCTCGATCCGAGACATCGTCATCACCATGTGGTGGCGTCCGGGTGCGAGCGGTGGATGTGCTGCATCTCGGCCAGCAGGTAGCCCATCGCCTCGGAGTGCACACCGGTGCGTCCGCCACGTGCGGCGAAACGGGCCGAGTCGACGTACTCCAGGGTAGCTTCCTCGGTCACTGAGCGAACGTACGCGGTTGTCTTTTCACGCAGCGACGACGGCAGGACGCCGACGCCGGATTCTGCTGCGGCAGAGGCGGACTCGGAGTCGTCGAAGAGTTCGGCCACATACGGAGCTACCGCTTCGAGACCGGCCCGCATCCGCTCGTGCGACTCTTGCGTGCCGTCGCCGAGACGCAGCACCCACTGGGCGGCGTGGTCGCGGTGGTAGGTGACCTCCTTGATCGCCTTGCGAGCCACGCCGGCAACGACTTCGTCCGTACTGTTCACGAGTGCGGAGTACAACTCGAACTGGTAGGCGGAGAACCAGAGCAGCCGTGCCATCTCGAAACCGAAATCGCCGCGAGGGCGCTCGACGAGGTGGACGTTGCGGAACTCGCGCTCGTCCCGCAGGTAGGCCAGAGCGTCCTCGTCGCGGCCGGTGCCGTCGACCTGGCCGGCGCGGGTGAGCAGCGCGCGCGCCTGGCCGAGCTGGTCGAGCGCGATGTTGCCGAGCGCCATGTCCTCCTCGATCTGCGGAGCACGCGAGACCCACTCCCCCAGACGCTGGGTGTAGATCAAGGCATCATCCGCCAGGCCGAGCAGGTAGTCAGCGGTCGTCGAATCCGTTTGCACGGCGGCCCTTTCCATCACAGGTATTCGACATCCTTGGGAACGTCGTAGAACGTCGGGTGCCGGTAGACCTTGTCGACCGCCGGGTCGAAGAAGCTGTCGCGCTCGTCCGGGCTGGACGCGCTGATGTCGCAGGCCTTCACCACCCAGACGGAAACGCCCTCCTGGCGACGGGTGTAGAGGTCACGGGCGTTGCGCAGCGCCATCTCCTCGTCCGGTGCGTGCAACGAACCGGCGTGCACATGTGACAGGCCACGCTTGCTGCGGACGAACACCTCGTACAGCGGCCATTCGCGCTTGTCGACATCGGTCATGCCACTGCCCCCTGCGTTCGTGCCTGCTGCTTGTCGGCGTACGCGGTGGCGGCTTCGCGCACCCACGCACCCTCTTCGTGCGCGGTGACCCGGTGGTTCATCCGCTGCTCGTTGCATGGGCCGTCGCCCTTGAGCACGCGCCAGAACTCGTCCCAGTCGATCGGACCGAAGTCGTAATGGCCGCGCTCCTCGTTCCACTTCAGGTCGGGGTCGGGCAGTTCGATGCCGAGCTTGTGCGCCTGCGGCACGGTCATGTCGACGAACTTCTGACGCAGTTCGTCGTTGGCGAAGCGCTTGATGCCCCAGGCCATCGACTGCGCGGTGCGGCCCTCGTTGGCATGCTCACCGGTGTCAGGCGGCCCGAACATCATCAGCGCCGGCCACCACCAGCGGTTCGCAGCATCCTGCACCATCGCCTTCTGAGCCTCGGTGCCCTGCGACATCGTGTACAGCGACTCGAAGCCCTGGCGCTGGTGGAAGGACTCCTCCTTGCAGACGCGGATCATCGCGCGGGCGTACGGACCGTAGGAGCAGCGGCACAGCGGCACCTGGTTCATGATCGCGGCGCCGTCGACCAGCCAGCCGATCGCACCCACGTCGGCCCAGGACACCGTCGGGTAGTTGAAGATCGAGGAGTACTTCTGCCGACCCGAGTGCAGCTTGTCGAGCAGCTCGCTGCGATCGACACTGAGCGTCTCGGCTGCGGAGTACAGGTACAAACCGTGACCGGCCTCGTCCTGCACCTTCGCAATGAGAATCGCCTTGCGCCGCAACGACGGAGCGCGGGTGATCCAGTTGCCCTCGGGCTGCATGCCGATGATCTCCGAGTGGGCGTGCTGGGCGATCTGGCGGATGAGCGTCTGGCGGTACTCCTCCGGCATCGCGTCACGCGGCTCGATGCGAAGGTCCGCGTCGATGAGGTCCTCGAAATCGCCGCCGTCACCACGCTGGGTGGCGGTGCCGAGCACGTCGTCCAGACCGCCGCCCTCGGCTGCGTTCAAGGCCTCGTCGGGATCACCGAAGTCGTTGCCGTACATACCGTCCAGTGTGACCCGTATTACACCGAATTGCAATTGTGCACGAAGGTGTCACATCGGTCAGCGGACCACGTGCCGTGCGCCGTCGGCGTCCCGGCAGGTCCACCCCTTGGCGTCGAGGAGTTCCAGCAGCGGAATCACGACGCGCCGTGAGGACCCGAGCGCCTGTCGGGCCTGACTGGCGGTGAAGGGTTGATCGAGCGTCGCGAGGGTCCCCATGGCAAGTGCCGGTGCGGTGGGCAGCAGCACGACACCCTCTGCGATCCGGATGATTCGGCCTGCCCGTTCGGCTGCGGCGAGCTGTCGGACGCCGAGCCCCCAGTCGCTGAGCTGTTGCGCGGTCGGCGCCTCGAACGGCGTGCCCTTCAGGTGAGCTTCCAGGGCAGCGACGGCCGGCTCGAGCGCTCCGAGACCGGCGTCGCCTGCGCAAATGCGTCCGGCGCTCATCCTCAGACCGGACTTCCGCGCCAGCGGGCCGAGCAGGGCGACGTCGGGAAGACCGAGACGATCCTTCGCGGCCGCCACGGTGAGGCCGGCACTGAGTGGGTCGCTGCGCCGGTCGGTCTCGACGGCCCCCCGCAAACGCTCGGCCCATCGATCCCATGCCGCTGCGTCCACCCACCAGACGTCGACGGACAGCACGCCCGGCGGTGGTTCAGACACGTCGAAGCCGAGCTGTCCAAGGTGTTCCGGACGCACCGTCGCGCGCCGCTTCACCTCCGTGGCGCAGTCGCCATCGGTCGGACGTTCGGCGAGCGCTTCGGCGAGCTGCGTGGCAGCACCTCTGCGCCGCAACGGCATCGGTTCCGGATCGATGATCTGTACTCCCGCCACGATGCGGCGCCCCGGATCGCGCAGCACCATCCGGTCGCCGAGGCTGAGCGGAAGCGGACGCTCCAGTACGAGCCGAGCATGATCGTCGCCCAGCGGCCGGACGTGGACGGGTACCGCAGCGGTCCCGACGTGCGCGACCAAATGCTCCGGCGCTTCCCGCAGGCTGTCACCACTGACCCGTCGAACGTCGATGGTGTCGATCGCGCGCCACGCGCCCGGAGTGACGAGCGCGTCGCCGCGACCGACGTCGTCGTGGGACACCCCTCGCAGGTTCAGCGCAACACGGCTGACCGGCCCGACGCGCTCCAGCGACTCCCCCGAACTCTCGATGCCGCGGACCGACATCGACCCTGTTTTCTTGCCTAGCAGCTCCAGGTGGTCGCCATGCGCGACAGCGCCGGCGGGCAATGTTCCGGTGACGACGGTGCCGGCGCCCTTCACGGTGAACGAGCGATCGACCCAGAACCTGACTCGCGACGTCGGATCCGGTTCTGGAAGTTCGTGGATCAGTGTTGCGAGGGCTGATCGCAATTCGTCGAGGCCGTCGCCGGTGCGCGCGCTGACGGCCACTGCGGCGGAGTTCGCCAGCCCGGTACTCGCCAACTCCGTTCTGACCTGGGCGATCACGTCCTGCACCGAGTCCGGGGCCAGGTCGGATTTGGTCACGACGACCAGGCCGCGATCGATACCGAGCGCCGCGATCACGTCCCGATGATCACTGGACTGTGCCTGCCAACCGGAGTCGGCGGCCACCACGAACATCACCACCGGCGCCGGACCGAGGCCGGCGAGCATGTTGGCGATGAATCGTTGATGACCGGGCACATCGACGAACGCAAGCTTGGCGCCGGATGCCGTTGTGGTGAAGGCGAATCCGAGGTCGATGGTGAGACCGCGGCGCTTCTCCTCCGCCCAGCGGTCGGGATCGCTGCCGGTCAGTGCACGCACCAGCGCGCTCTTGCCGTGGTCGACATGACCAGCGGTGGCGACGACGTACATCAGGAACCGAGCGCGGCCCGAAGTGCGTCGAGCACACGGGCGTCGTCCTGCTCGGGAACGCATCGCAGATCGAGCAGGCAGGCTCCGTCGTGTACCCGCGTCAGGATCGCCGGGTCACCGGTGCGCAGCAGTGCAGCGACCTTCTCCGGTAGATGAATCGCCCACCCCGACAACGCAACTCCGGGTGCTCCCCCGCCACCCACGCGTCCGTCGTGCGGCACGACCTGCACGCCGAGCGGCCCAGCGATCGCCTCGGCACGCTTCCTGAGCTGGGCGGCGTCCGCGTGCAAGTACTGGCTGACCGGAGGCGTCGGCCCGGCGAGGGTCGCCTCCAGCGCGGCCAGGGTGAGTTTGTCGACCCGGACGGCCCGGGCCAGCGGGTGCTTCGCCAGCCGCTCGACGAGCTCGGCTTTGCCCAGCAGGATGCCTGCCTGCGGCCCCCCGAGCAGTTTGTCGCCGCTGGCGATGACGAGGTCGGCCCCGTCGGTCAGAGCAGTCGACGCGTCAGGTTCGTGGGGCAAGGTCGGGTCCGGCGCCAGTAGACCGCTGCCCAGGTCGTGGACGATTGGGAGTTCGCCCACCGCAGAGCGCAGTTCGGCCACGTCCGCCGACCGGGTGAAGCCGTGAACCCGGAAGTTGCTCGGGTGCACCTTGAGGATGCACCCGGTCTCTTCGCTGATCGCATCGACGTAATCGGCCACCGAGGTGCGGTTGGTCGTGCCGACCTCACAAAGACGCGCACCGGTGGACTCGATGAGGTCGGGTAGCCGGAACCCGGCTCCGATCTCGATGAACTCACCCCGACCGAGGATGACCTTCTTGCCGGCAGCGAGGGCCGTGGTGGCAAGGACGAGCGCCGCTGCTGCGTTGTTCACCACGAGCGCGGCCTCAGCCACCGGGCACGCGTCGAGCAGTGCGTCGCGGGCTGCGGTGCCCCGCTTGGACCGGACGCCGGCAGCCAGATCCATCTCCACATCGACGTAACCGCTCGCCTGCTGCACCGCAGCGGCGGCTGCCGGGGACAACGGGGCTCGGCCGAGATTGGTGTGGACGACGACCCCGGTCGCGTTGATGACCGGGGTCAGTCGCGAAGGTCGTTCTGCGGAAAGGCGATCCGACAACTCGGGCTCGACCGATTCCGGTGCGATATCACCTCGGCGAGCCCGCGCGAGGACGTCCTGGACGACTTGCTGGATGCGTCCCTCCGCCAGGCACGTCCGTGCGTCCTGCGCCGCAGGAGAGGTGAGGAGTGCGTCGGTGCGCGGGATACGGCTGCGCGGATCGTCCGTGCTCACTCGCCCTCCCCGAACCCTGAAATGTGTGGCGGAGGCGGACGGGAATCGAACCCGCCAGCCCGAGATACTCGGACTCACCGGTTTTGAAGACCGGGGGGCCCACCAGGAACCCTGACGCCTCCGCGGACAACCTAACCGAAAGTCCGCATGACTCGCGGGTCAGGTCACTCCTTCTGCGGACACCTGGTGTCCGTACAGTGACGGCATGGCGATCGACCGCAACGACTACCGGCTCACCGACTACACCCATGGCGGCGGGTGTGCCTGCAAGATCCCGCCCGGCGAGCTCGAGGACGCCGTCCGCGACCTGGTCGGCCAGCGGGGCGATGACATCCTGGTCGGCATCGATGCCGGCGACGACGCAGCTGCTGTCCGCGTGCGCGACGACCTCGCGGTGCTCTCGACCGCCGACTTCTTCACCCCCGTCGTCAACGACGCGTACGACTGGGGCCGCATCGCCGCCGCCAACGCACTGTCGGACGTGTACGCCATGGGTGGGCGACCGGTCGTTGCCATCAACCTGGTCGGTTGGCCACGCGACGTGCTGCCGATGGAATTGCTGACCGAGGTGCTCCGCGGCGGTCTTGCAGTCGCGGACGAAGCCGGCTGCCCGGTGCTCGGCGGACACAGCGTCGACGATCCGGAACCGAAGTACGGTATGGCGGTCACCGGCGTCGCCGACCCGAAACGGTTGCTACGCAACGACGCTGCCCGCGCCGGCCTACCGATCACCTTGACCAAGCCGATCGGCGTCGGACTGTTGAACAACCGGCACAAGGCCACCGGCGAGGTCTTCGCGCAGGCCATCGAGTTGATGACCACGCTGAACCGGGATGCGTCGGTTGCCGCGGTGGACGCCGGTCTCGAAGCCGCCACCGATGTCACGGGGTTCGGGTTGCTCGGACATCTGCACAAGATGATGCGCGGGTCCGGTGTCGGTGCCGTGATCGAACGCGCGGCAGTGCCGGCAGTCGATGGTGCACTGGACGCGTTGCGCGACGGGTTCGTGTCGGGTGGGACGCGACGGAACCTGGACTGGGTCCGTCCGCATCTGTCGGTCGGTTCGGGCGTGAGTGAGGACGACCTGCTGTTCCTGGCGGACGCGCAGACGTCCGGCGGGTTGTTGGTCGTCGGCGAGTTGCCCGGCCACCCGGTGATCGGGCACACCGTGGACGGCGCGGGCATCGAGATCATCGCTTGACCCCCACCTGACCGTCGCCCGAGGTGAGGCGACTGTTGCGAGTCCCGGCAGCGCAACAGTTGCAGTCAAGGTGCGAAACTTCGCGAAGTTTCGCGTTCCGCACGCAACAGTGGCGAGTACCAGCGACGCACCGGTCAGGTCAGCGGGCGGTCGTGATCGAGTCGTCGGTGATGCCCTGGGCCCGACGGGCGGCGAGGCGGCGCTTCTGCGGCTCGATGGTGTACTTCGGGTCCTTGGCCGACTCGATGCCGGCCTCGAACACGCCGAAGCGGGTCAGCGCCGACGCGGTCAACAACGCCGCTCCGGAGACGACCGCGATCGGACGAAGTCGTCCGCCGATCAGGGCACCGACACCGCCGGCGACGGCGAGGCGTTCGGCCCACCGCAGCATCTTGCCCGGATTGCCGTGATGCAGCGTCTCCACGACGGTCGGGTCCATCGAGCGCTCCAGCACCTTCATGTTCACCACGTCGCCGACGACGCCGAGCGCTGCCAACAAGCGCACCGGACCGGTCTCGGACGCCGGGGTCGTGATCATCGCCAAGCCCGACGCAGCAAGAGTCGCCGAACTGACGAACACGAACGGCAGATACTTGCGAGCGTCGTTCCAGGTGGGATTCGCGGTGTCCGACAACAGAACTGCGGTGTACGAGGCAAGCGGCGGTGAGAACAACGCCGCTTCGAAACCGGAGAAGGGTTCGACCCAGCGCAGCACCGGGCGCAGCGGCCCGAACGGCAATCGGTCAGCGGTCAGCCGGTCGATCTCGGCGACCGCCGCCACGCCGGCACCGACGCTGTAACCGGTGAGGATCCACGAGCCCATGCTCATCGGCGAGGTCACCTTGAAGGTGCGCAGCATGTTGTAGAACCGGTCGGGACGACCGAGGTCCTTCACCAGCGCTGCGCCGCCGAGGCTGATCGCGGCCAGGCCACCCAGACGTGCGTTGCGGCGCAGCAGTTCGCGACCGGTCAACTGAGCGGCGAAGGCGATCAGGCCGGATCCACCGGCGACTCCACCGAGGAACAGGTAGGCCGGCACCTCGTGGCCCCAGGGCGGCGGCTTCACGACGGGTCGCCCGTAGTACGAGGTGAACTCGACATCGGGCACCATCAGCATCTCGCGCGCACCGTCGCCGCCGTCGCGCCACCCACGGGCACGCTTGCGGACCGCGCCACCGATTTTGTCGCGGCGCCGCTTGCGGGGCGGCTCCGGCGACCGGTAACTGTCGAAGTCGCTCATAGGCCCCTCGCGAACGCGACCGCCGTTGCCGCGATCATGCCGACAGCCGCCACGGTCGCACGGCGGTACATCGAGTTGAGGTCTGCGGTGGGCACCCGCGGGTCGGGCGGCAACCCGTAGACCTCGGGTTCGTCCAGCAGCAGGAACACCGATCCGATGCCGCCGACGCCGTCGTTCTCGTTCGCGCCGTACAGACGTGCCTCGGTGCGCCCCTCGGCGTGCAACTGCGCGACGCGCTCCTGGGCGGTCTCGACCATGTCGTCGTGATCGCCGAACTTGATGGACGTGGTCGGGCAGGTCTTCGCACACGCCGGCGTCTGGTCGTCGAGCAACCGGTCGTAACAGAGCGTGCACTTCTGCGCGACGCCGCTGTTCTTGACGTGCTTGCCCCGCTCGGTGCGCGGAGCGGCCGTGCCGTCACTACGCCGTTCGACGACACCGAACGGACACCCGGCGACACACGTGCCGCACCCGTTGCAGACATCGTCCTGGACGACGACCGTGCCGAACTCGGTGCGGAACAAGGCACCTGTCGGGCAGACGTCCAGGCACCCGGCGTGGGTGCAGTGCTTGCAGACGTCGGACGCCATCAGCCAGCGGAACTCAGGGGTGTCCGCAGGTGTGGGGTCGGGTTCGGGTGCCACGGGTGCGCCGACCTTCGGCATGCCCAACGACACGAGTTGTCGACCCGACTCGCGAGCCTGCTCGATGTCGGCCTTGCCCTGCTCGATGAACGCGACGTGGCGCCAGGTGTCAGCACTCAGTTCGCCGGTGTTGTCGTAGGAGGAGTCCAACAGCTTGAAGTCGCCGTCGGCGGGGTTGTGATTCCACTCCTTGCACGCCACCTCGCACGCCTTGCAGCCGATGCAGATCGAGGTGTCGGTGAAGAAGCCTTTGCGCTCCTCGTGCGTGTGCCAGTGGGCGTCGGCGGTGGGATCGGTCGGCCCGGAGAACTGTCCCATCAGCTCAGCCCTCCTTCTCGTTCGAACTCTTCTGCGAACCCTGCGAATCGTGTTGTGCCGGAGCGCTTTCGTCCTGGTCGCTCTCCTGCGAATCCGGGTTCACGGTCTCGTGCGCCGGATCGGTGATGCGCAGGTTGTCGGTCTCCAGGTCGGTGCCCGAGCGAGCCTGGTAGGAACGCACCAGGTCCATCACTGCGGCTCCGGTCGGCCGACGTCCGGGACGGATGTCGCACAGTCCCGCCTTGGACCCCTGGATCTGGGTGTTCGGATCGAGCGCAAGACCGATGAGGTCGTTGGCGGCGTCACCGCTGACCAGCGCCTCGTTGCCGACGCCCCAGTGGTAGGGCAGCCCGATCTGGTGGACCGTACGACCACCGACCTGCAGCGGTGTCATCCGGTCGGTGACCAGTACCCGCGCCTCGATCGCCGCGCGCGCGGAGATGATCGTCGCCCAGCCGTAGGCCTCCAGCCCGACCTCCTGCGCAAGTTGCGGTGACACCTCGCAGAACATCTCCGGCTGCAGTTCGGACAGGAACGACAGGAACCGGCTCATGCCGCCCGCGGTGTGGTGCTCGGTCAACCGGTAGGTCGTGAACACGTACGGATACACCTGCGACGCACCGGCGCTCGGCGCCTGCAGGTTGTCGTCCCGCGCGATGATCAGACGCGTCGGACTGTCCTGCTGCGGGTACAGCGCGTTGGTCACAGGCGACTCCGGCGGCTCGTAGTGCGTCGGGATCGGGCCGTCGACCAGACCGTTGGGTGCGTACAGCCATCCCTTGCCGTCGGCCTGCATGACGAACGGGTCATCGCCCGAAAGGCCTTGTGGCCCACCGATACCCGCGTGCGGATGCGTACCCGGCGCGAGGTTGTCCGGGAAGTCCGGGATGTCGTCGCCGACCCACTTGCCCTGCTCGGCGTCCCACCACAGGTACTTCTTGCGTTCGCTCCACGGCCTGCCGTCGGGGTCGGCGGACGCGCGGTTGTACAGGATGCGGCGGTTCGCCGGCCAGGCCCAGCCCCACTCGGACTGCGCGGGCTTGGGACCGCCGTGCGGCACCCGATCGGCCGCGTGGTTGACGCCGTCGGCGTACACGCCGGCGTAGATCCAGCAGCCGCAGATCGTCGAGCCGTCGTTCTTCAGCTCGGTGTAGGCGTTGATCGGCTTGCCGGCGTTCGGGCCCGTCACGTAGCGACCGTTGATCTCGGCCAGCACAGCCTCGGAATCGGTCTCGCCGTGCGCGTCCTTCGGGTAGTCCCAGGTGAGATCGAGCAACGGGCGGTCGCGCTCGTCGGTCGAGTCGGCGAGCCTGGCGCGGATACGAACTCCGAGTTCGTGGAAGAACTCCAACTCGCTCTGCGACTCCCCCGGTGGCTGCACCGCCTGGTGACGCCACTGCAGCAGGCGCTGGGTCTGCGTGAACGACCCCGCCTTCTCCACGTGGGTCGCGGCAGGCATGAAGAAGACCTCGGTCTCGATGTCCTCGGTGCGCATTTCGCCCGAGGCGATCTCGGGGCCGTCCTTCCACCAAGTTGCGGACTCGATCATCTGCAGGTCACGCACGACCAGCCACTTCAGGCGGGCCATCCCGAACCGCTGCATGCGTCCGTTGGCCGAGCCGACCGCAGGGTTCTGACCGAGGATGAAGTAGCCCTCGACCTGGTCGGCGAGCATGTTCTGCACCGTCTGGTAGGTGCCGGCCGGCCCGTCGAGACGGGGCAGATAGTCGTAGGCGAAGTCGTTGTCCCCCGTCGCCGCATCGCCCCACCACGCTTTGAGCAGGCTGATGAGGTAATCGTCGGCGTTGGCCCAGTAGCCCTTCTCCGACTTGCTGTGAACGCTCGTCAGGTAGTCGTCCAGCTTGTCCTGCTTGCCCGCGAACGGCATCGGCAGGTAACCCGGCAACAGGTTGAACAACGTCGGGATGTCGGTCGAGCCCTGGATGCTCGCGTGACCGCGCAACGCCATGATGCCGCCACCCGGACGACCCATGTTGCCCAACAGCAACTGCAGCACCGATGCGCAACGGATGAACTGGGCGCCGAGCGTGTGCTGGGTCCAGCCGGTCGCGTACGCGAAGCAGGTCGTGCGCTCGCGACCGGAGTTCTCGGTGATCGCCTTCGCGAGGTACTCGAAGTCGGCGGCCGTGATGCCACAGACGTCCTGCACCGTCTCGGGGGTGTAGCGGGCGTAGTGCCGCTTGAGGATCTGGAAGATCGTGCGCGGGTGCTGGAGTGTTTCGTCACGACGCGGCTGGCTCGTGCCCGTGTTCGCGCCACCGGAACCGAGCTGATCACCAGCCGCGCGAGCGGACGCCTGCGCGCCGTGCTCCTTGCCCGCCGCTGCCTGGGAGTCAGGCTCACCCTGCTCGTAGGCCCAGGTCTTCGGGTCGTACTTGCCGGTTTCGGGGTCAAAACCGGAGAACAGGCCGCCGAGGTCCTCGGTGTCGCGGAACTCCTCGTTCACCAGCGTCGCGGCGTTGGTGTAGGCGACCACGTACTCCTTGAACCACAGATCGTTGCTGAGCACATAGTTGATCAGCCCACCGAGCAGGGCGACGTCGGAGCCGGCACGGATCGGTACGTGCTTGTCGGCGACGGCACCGGTACGCGTGAAACGCGGATCTACATGGATGACCCTCGCACCTCGCGCCTTCGCCTCGGCAACCCACTGGAACCCCACCGGGTGTGCTTCGGCCATGTTGCCGCCTTGCAGCACGATGCAATCGGAGTTGGCCATGTCCTGCAGCGATTGGGTGGCGCCGCCGCGCCCGAACGAAGCTCCCAGACCGGGAACCGTGGCGGAGTGTCAAATACGAGCTTGGTTCTCGATCTGGATCGCGCCGGCCGCGGTGAACAACTTCTTGATGAGGTAGTTCTCCTCGTTGTCCAACGTGGCTCCGCCGAGCGAGGCGATGCCCATCGTTCGCCGCAGTGGGCGACCTTGGTCGTCGTGGTCCTGCCAGCCGCGTCGGCGGGCATTGATGAAGCGTTCGGCGATCATGTCGATCGCGGTGTCGCGGTCCAGTTCGGACCAGTCCTTCGCCCGCGGCGCACGGTACAGAACCTTGGTCTGTCGGTCGGGTGAGTTGACCAGTTGCTCGCTGGCAGATCCCTTGGGACACAAGCGTCCCCGCGAGATCGGCGAGTCGGGATCGCCCTCGATCTGGACGACGCGTTCGTCCTTGACGTAGACCTTCTGGCCACAGCCGACGGCGCAGTACGGGCAGACGCTCTGGACGACGCGGTCGGCGGTCGCGGTGCGGGGCTGCAATGATCGGGTGGTGGGCGAGGTGGCGGCCGGGCCACGACCGAACAGGTCGCCCGAACGCGCCTGCCGGACGACCGGCCACTCCAGGGGACTCCACGACGCCATGCCAGACACTTTAATCACGTCGGTGCAAGGTCGTGGGACCAGCGCGCGACTATCCCATCCTGGCTGCGAGAATCGGTCGGGTGAGCGATGCGAGTGTGCGAACGGCACGGACCGACGATCTCCCCGCGGTCGGGGAGGTGCAGGCGCAGGTCTGGCGACGGGCACTCGCCGACGTCGTCGAACCGGAGACCCTCCAAGCCTTCGAGGCGGCCGAGTTCGAGCAGGCGTGGCGCTCCTCGCTCGCTGCTCCCCCATCGCCGGTCCACCGACTGTTGGTCGCCACCGAACTCGACACGATCGTCGGGTTCGTGGCGGTCGGGCCCGTCATGCGGGACGGCGCGCACGAGGGTGAAGCGGAGATCCTGGCCGGAGGCGTGCACCCCGATCACCGCGGAAAGGGTCACGGGTCCCGGCTGCTCAACGCCGCGATGGACACTCTCGCCGCCAACGACCGCAGCTACGTCCGCGTCCGGATCATGGAGCGCGACACGCCTCTTGTCCGTTTCCTCGCGACCGCGGGTTTCGTGGTGTCCGGTGGATACGCCGACCGCATCGTGACGTCCGCGGGCGACACCGTCCGGGAGATCGAACTGCACACCGATTCCTCGGCGCCGCTCGAGGAGCAAGCGCACGACCATGAGCATTAGGCCGCTTCGACCCCACCTCACCGCAGATACGAAACCCGTTGCCCGCCAAGGCCTTTGGATCGGCGTTGCCACCGGCCTGTACGGCACGAGCTTTGGCGCACTGGCCGTCGCCGCCGGGCTCGATGTGTGGCAGGCGATGGTGCTGTCGCTGTTGCTGTTCAGCGGCGGGTCCCAGTTCGCGCTCGTGGGCGTGATCGCGTCCGGAGGCACCGGGGTTGCCGCCGTCACCACCAGCACGCTGCTCGGGCTGCGCAACGCGTTCTACGGCTTGCAGGTCTCGCGACTGCTTCAGGTGAGCGGCTGGCGCACGGTGGTCGCTGCCCACCTGACGATCGACGAGTCGACTGCCGTCGCGATCGCACAGCCCGATCGCGAGCGCACCCGGGTCGGCTTCTGGTGGACCGGTATTGCGGTCTTCGTCTTCTGGAATCTGATGACCTTCGCCGGCGCTCTGCTCGGCAACGCACTCGGCGATCCGAAGAAATGGGGTCTGGACGCCGCAGCGGCAGGCGCCTTCATCGCGCTGCTCTGGCCGCGACTGACGACGCTGCGGACGCGGCTCACCGCCGCGGCCGCGGCAGCGATCGCGCTGATCGTGGCGCCACACGCACCGGCGGGGACGCCGATCCTCATCGCTGCACTCGCTGCAGTTGTCGCCGGTGCCTTGCCGGATGCGTCCGAGGGGTCCGACGGCGAGGCGATCGTGGACGAGGACCTGCAGGCCAGGCTCGGGCATCACCTCGACAAGACGATCGACCCACAGGACGACCGCCGATGAGTCTGTGGGCGATCGTGCTGGTCGCCGGAGCGCTGTCGCTGGTCACCAAGCTGCTGGGCTATCTCGTCCCGCACGACTGGCTCGGTGGACCGTTGATCAGCCGGATCATGAAGTACCTGCCGATCGCCCTGCTGGCAGCACTCGTCGCGGTGCAGGCATTCGGCGGACCGCAGGGTTCGACCGTCGTGGACGCCCGCGCCGCCGGACTCCTCGTCGCGATCCTCGCACTGTGTCTGCGAGCGCCCTTCCTGCTGGTGATCGTGCTTGCTGGAGCGACCGCGGCGATCCTGCGGGCGATCGGCTGGGGCTAGGCCCGGTCTGGTTCAGTGCAGCCGGGGCATCGCCTCGTAGGCGGACCAGATGTGGTGCTCGACCAGATCGGCTGCCTCGGCGGCGGACCGCGCGTCGATGGCGGACATGAGCGCGTGGTGCTGACTGCGCAACTGACTACGCAGCAGGTGCCAGTCGGCCACTTCGTCGAAGCCGCGCATGATCGGCTGCCGCATCGATTCACGGATCGCCACGGTCAGGTCGGTGGCCAGCCGGTTGCCCGCGGCACGCGCGATCGCGACGTGGAACCCGGTGTCGAACCGGTTGAACTCCTTGCGGGTCAGTTCATCGTCGTCCATCGCATTCAACGCCTCGCGCATCCGGGCACGCGCGCCGTCGTCCGCGTGGGCGCAGGCCAGTGAGGTCGACAAACGCTCGAGCACGACGCGCACCTGCGTGACGTCGCGGGCAGGAAAGTTCGCGAGCGCGACGTGCATGCGCAACATCCGGGTCAGCGCCACGTGTGGTTCGCCGGCAACCATCGTCCCCCCGGTCGCGCCCGCGCCGACGTTGGGACACAGCACCCCGCTGGCCTGCAGGGTACGGACGCCCTCACGCACGGCTGCTCGACTGACCCCCAGTTGCGTGGCTAGCTCGCGTTCGGCGGGCAGTATCGATCCACGAACCAGCCGACCGTCGAGGATCCGTTCCTCCACCCAGCCGACGACCACTTCCCATGTCTTGGCCCCCGAAGGCCGTGCGTCATCTTCCGGCATCCGAGCAGCGTAGGCCGTGCCCCGGACCAAGCCGGCAGGCGCCGACGACACGCGAGAGCGGCGAAATGACTTGCCGGTAACCGAAGTGATGCCGCTATGGTGTGCATCACATCTTTGGTCTGACCATACGGTCGCGTACGGAAGGCTCCCCGATGACGAGCACCTTCACCCCACCGCTGGCGCCGGTGGCCGACAGCCTCTGGCTGTCCGCACTGGTGGGTCTGCTGCCCCTCCTCACCGTTTTCATCACGCTCGGCGCACTGCGATGGAAGGCCCACTGGGCCGGCCTGTCGGCGCTGGCCGTCGCGATCCTCGTCGCCGTCCTGGCGTTCGAGATGCCCGTGAACCTCGCACTGCTGTCCGCGTCCGAGGGTGCGGTCTTCGGTCTCTTCCCGATCATGTGGATCGTCTTCTGCGCGATCGTGCTCTACCAGATCACCGTCGTGAGCGGCCGCTTCGACGACCTGCGCGCATCCTTCCACCTCGTCTCGGACGACCCGCGTATCCAGGCGATCATCATCGCCTTCTGTTTCGGTGCGATGCTCGAAGCCCTCGCCGGCTTCGGAGCGCCCGTCGCGATCACCGGAGTCATGCTGATGGCCGTCGGCTTCTCGCCGCTGCGTGCCGCCGCTGTTGCTCTGCTGGCCAACACCGCGCCGGTCGCCTTCGGCGCCGTCGGCACCCCGATCATAACCGCTGGCACGCTCACCAAGATCGACTACAACGAGATCGGCGCGTACGTCGGCCACCAGACGCCGGTCCTGGCCCTGTTCGTCCCGCTCATGCTGGTCGCCCTGGTCGACGGCAAGCGCGGCATGAAGCAGACCTGGCCGATCGCCCTCGTCGTCGGCTTCGCGTTCGCCGTCGCCCAATGGGTTTCGGCCACCTGGATCTCGGTGGAACTGACGGACGTCATCGCCGCACTCGTCGCACTCGCGGCCGCCGTCATCATGCTGCGCTTCTGGCAGCCGAAGGGACGCGACGAGGCGCTCGCCGACCTCGCCGCCGCCCGCAAGCGGGAGCTGGCCTCGGTCGGCTCCGGTTCGGCCGGATCGGGTTCGCTCGCCGATGACGCCGACGCGGACGACGCAGTGGAGAGCAAGGACGACATGGACGTCCGCGCTCGCGACCTGACTCCCGGACGCATCGGAATGGCTCTGTTCCCCTACCTGCTGGTCATCGCGGTGTTCGCCGCAGCCAAGCTGATCGAACCCATCAAGGAGTTCCTGGTCGGCACGGACCAGAAGATCGAGTGGCCCGGTCTGCACGGCGAGATCGTCAACGCCGCCGGCAAGGTGTCGTCCACCACGACCTACAACTTCCAGTGGCTCTCCTCCCCTGGCACCCTGCTGCTGATCTGCTCGCTGATCACGGCGCTGGTGTACAAGGTGTCGCTCGGCAAGTGGGCCAAGGAGTTCGGTGAGAGCGCGATCAAGCTGCGCTTCGCCTTCCTCACCGTCGCATCCGTGCTGGCGCTGGCGTACGTGATGAACCTGTCGGGCCAGACGATCACCATCGGCACCTGGATCGCCGGCACCGGTACCGCCTTCGCCTTCCTGTCCCCGATCCTGGGCTGGTTGGGCACCGCAGTCACCGGGTCCGACACCAGCGCGAACGCGCTCTTCGCCACGCTGCAGCAGACGGCCGGGCAGAAGGCAGGCATCGACCCGACCTTGCTGGTCGCAGCCAACTCCTCCGGCGGTGTCGTCGGCAAGATGATCAGCCCGCAGAACCTCACGATCGCCGCCACCTCGGTGGGTCTGCTCGGTCGCGAGTCGGACATCTTCCGCAAGGTCGTGCTCTGGTCGCTCGGTCTGCTCGCGCTCATGTGCGTGCTCGTCGGCCTGCAGGCCACCGTCCTGTCGTGGATGCTGCCCTGATGCGAGTCGCACTTTTCGCAACGTGTTTCAACGACACCATGTGGCCCGAAACCCCGAAGGCGACGGTGCGCCTGCTCCGTCGCCTCGGGGTGGACGTCGAGTTCCCCTCGAAGCAGACCTGCTGCGGCCAGATGTTCACCAACACCGGCTACGCCGACGAGGCAATTCCGTTGGCGCGCAAGTTCGTCGACGTGTTCGAGGGCTACGACGCTGTCGTGTCGGTCAGCGGTTCGTGCACCGGTTCGGTGCGTGAGCAGTACGCGGACCTGGCCGCCCGGTCGGGCGACGCCGCGCTCGCCGACGGTGTCGCGAAGGTCGCGCCCAAGACCTACGAACTCTCGGAGTTCCTCGTCGACGTGCTCGGCGTGACGGACGTCGGTGCGTACTTCCCACACCGGGTCACCTACCACCCGACCTGCCACTCATTGCGCATGCTGAAGGTGGGCGACAAGCCGCTGCAACTCCTTCGGCAGGTTCGTGGCATCGACCTGGTCGAACTACCCGCTGCCGACGAGTGCTGTGGCTTCGGCGGCACGTTCGCGATGAAGAACGCCGACGTGTCGGTGGCGATGGGCAGCGACAAGGTGCGCCGCATCCGCGACACCGAGGCCGAAGTGGTCGTCGCCGGAGACAATTCCTGCCTCGCCCATATCGGTGGGTTGCTCGGTCGCCTGCGTTCCGGCGTCCGCACCCTGCACCTGGCCGAGATCCTCGCCTCGACGGACGGAGATGTCTTATGAGCGCCCCCCTTGCGAAGACCACGCCGACCTTCGTCGGGATGCCGAAGTTCCCGGCCATGGCCAAGGATGCTCTGGCCAACACCCAGCAGCGGCGCAACCTGCTACACGCCACGCACACGATCCGTGCCAAGAGAGCGTCCGTGGTCGAGGAGGTGCCTCAGTGGGAGGCGTTGCGACTCAACGGTGCCGACGTGAAGGACGAGGTGCTCGCCAACCTCGACAGCTACTTGCTGCAGTTCGAGGAGAAGCTCACCGAGCGCGGTGCGACCGTGCACTGGGCACGTGATGCCGAAGAGGCCAACCGCATCGTGCTCGACCTGGTTCGCGCCGAGGGTGTCGACGAGGTCGTCAAGGTGAAGTCGATGGCCACCCAGGAGATCGAGCTCAACGAGGCGCTCGAGGCTGCGGGGATCCATGCGTGGGAGACCGACCTGGCCGAACTCATCATCCAGTTGGGCCACGACCGTCCTTCGCACATCCTGGTGCCGGCAATCCACCGAGGCCGCGCCGAGATCCGGCAGATCTTCCGCCAGGAGATGGGCAAGGTCGGCCGCCCTGCCCCTGAAGACATGACCGACGCTCCACGCGAACTCGCCGAGGCAGCACGGTTGCACCTGCGGGAGAAGTTCCTGCGGGCCAAAGTCGCGATCTCCGGAGCGAACTTCGCGATCGCCGACACCGGCACACTCGTGGTACTGGAGTCCGAGGGCAACGGACGCATGTGCCTGACCCTGCCCGAGACCCTGATCAGCGTCGTCGGCATCGAGAAGGTGCTGCCGACCTGGGAGGACCTCGGCACGTTCATGCAGTTGCTCCCGCGCTCCTCGACCGGTGAACGGATGAACCCGTACACGACGATGTGGACCGGCCCGGCCGAAGGTGACGGGCCCCAGAACGTGCACGTCGTATTGATCGACAACGGACGCACGCGCGTACTGGCTGACGAGGTCGGACGGCAGACGCTGCGCTGCATCCGCTGCTCGGCCTGCCTCAACGTCTGCCCGGTGTACGAACGCGTCGGTGGCCACGCCTACGGCTCGGTCTACCCCGGACCCATCGGCGCGGTGCTCACGCCGCAGCTGCGCGGTACATCGAGTGCGATCGACCAGTCGTTGCCGTACGCGTCCAGCCTCTGCGGTGCGTGTTTCGAGGTGTGCCCGGTGCGCATCGACATCCCGCGCCTGTTGGTGAAACTGCGCACGCAGGTCGTCGACGAGCACCGTGGGCACAATTCCGTGGAGTCCAGGACGATGCAGGCGGCGGCATGGATGTTCGCCGACAGCCGCCGCTTGGCGAAGGCACAGAAGGCATCCACGTTGGGCGGGAAGTTGTTGGGTCGCCGGACAGCCCTGGGGGCACTCCCCTGGCCCGCGTCCTCGTGGAGCAGCGCTCGCGACGTGCCCGTGCCACCCAAGGAGACGTTCCGGCAGTGGTGGGACCGTACCGGTGGAGGTCAGGCATGAGCAGCGCACGCGAAGAGATCCTCGGCCGCATCAGGTCGACGCAAACGGGTTCGGCTGCAACGGTTTCGGTGGCTCCCGCTCCTGTCACGGAGCCGATGGAGACCGAGGCCATGCTTGATCTGTTCGTGGAGAACATGCGCGACTACCGGGCGATCGTGCGTGAGGTGTCGGTCGACGACATCGCTGCGGCCGTGGACGCGGTGCTGGCCGAACACGGTTGCCACACGGTCGTCGTCCCGCCGGATCTACCGCCCGAAGTAGCACCCACGTCCATCGAGACGACCGTCGACGATGATCTGTCGGCGACGGCACTCGACGACATCGCCGCAGTGGTGACCACGTCGAGCGTCGGCATCGCGGTCACCGGAACCATCGTGCTGGACCACTGCGCCGGTCAGGCCCGGCGAGCACTGTCGCTGGTGCCGGACGTGCACATCTGCGTCGTGCATGCCGATCAGGTGGTGACCTCAGTGCCGGAGGCGATCACCCGGCTGCGAGCGTCCGTGGAAGCAGGGCGTCCGCTCACCTGGATCAGCGGTCCGAGCGCCACCTCCGACATCGAGTTGAACCGGGTCGAGGGAGTGCACGGGCCTCGCAACCTCGAGGTCATCCTCGTGCGCTGATCCGATCGGTGTTGCCCGTCGGTTGCGGGTCCTCGGCTTCGACCGGGGACCCGCTGCGTTGTCGCCGAGCGAGGAGCCAGCGGACCAGTTCGATGAGGGCCGAGACCGCGATCGCCATACCGAGGCCGAGCGCGAGTCCTTTGAGCGGTTCCTGCTCGAAGGCGTGGCCGCCGATGTAGCCCATCAGCGTGCCGTGCAGTGCCCACGCCGTCACCCCGATCGCGTCGAACATGGTGAACCGCACTTGTGGATAACGCATCGCACCGAAGACGACCGTGGTGGCGATGCGTCCCCAGGGAATGAACCGGCCGATGACCAGGGCCATGCCACCACGGGACTCCAGCAACCGCTTCGCGCCGGCGATCGCCCTACCGCGGCGGGTGTGCTGCGGGATTCGATCGATCTTGCCGGCTGCGGCCCGACCGATCGAATACGCGATGTGGTCGCCTGCCATCGCCCCGGCGCCCGCGCAGAGCATGATCAGAATCAGGTTCGGTGAGCCCGTCGATCCCGCGTACACACCGGCCATGATCAAGGGCGCTTCGCTGGGGAAGATGGGCACGATCGCATCGACCAGGGAGATGACGGCGATCAGCGGGTAGATCCACAGCGACCCCATGAGATCGCCGAGGGCATTCAGCAGACCGTCGAACATCGTGTCCCCATGGGTGGACGCTAACCACGTCGAGCAACATCCAGTTGAACGACATGTGGCCGGGACGGATCACAGACCCAGGAAGTTCTCCAGACCGACGGTCAGACCCGGGTGCTTGCCGACCTCCCGGACACCGGTGAGGACGCCTGGCATGAAGCTGATCCGGTCGAACGAGTCGTGCCGGATCGTCAGCGCCTCACCGACTCCGCCGAACACGACCTCCTGATGCGCCACGCGTCCGCGCAGACGCAGCGCGTGCACAGGGACGCCGTCGACGACGGCTCCGCGGGCACCGTCCGGGTCGTGCTCGGTGGCGTCCGGGACGTCGCCCAGACCGGCCTCGCGCCGTGCCTCAGCGATGATCCGGGCCGTCCGCGCGGCGGTGCCGGACGGCGCGTCCACCTTGTCGGGGTGATGGGTCTCGACGACCTCGACGGACTCATAGAAACGGGCCGCCTGCTCGGCGAACGACATCATCAGCAGCGCGCCAATGGCGAAGTTCGGCGCGATGAGGACGCCGACCTCCGGTTGCTGAACCAATTCCTTCTCCAACGCGGCGAGCTTCTCCTCCTCCCAGCCGGTCGTGCCGACCACGGCATGGACTCCCTGACGGACGCAATGGGCGATGTTCGCAGCTGACGCCGACGGAACGGTCAACTCCACAGCAACCTGGGCTCCGCCGAGGTCACCGAGGTCGTCGCCCTGGTCGAAGGTGCCCACGAGTTCGAGGTCGACGGCGTCCTGCACCGCCCGCACCGCCTGGGAACCCATGCGGCCCGAAGCACCGATCACTGCCACCTTGATGCGCTCAGTCACCCGGCAACCCTAGGCGGTGACACCCCGGACTCTGCAAGACTGTCCACTTCGCACACGAAGGGGAACGCGAGGATGCTCGACTCGGACGCGTACGACGCGATCGTGCTGGCCGGCGGCCGTGGGTCACGGCTCGGCCTGGTCGACAAGGCGACACTCGACGTCGGTGACGGTCCACTCCTGGACGGAGTGCTGAAGGCGGTCGACAGCGCACGCAATGTCGTCGTCGTCGGCCCGCCTCGCGACCTGCCGCCGAGCGTGCACCAGATTCGGGAGGACCCCGTCTTCGGCGGACCGGCTGCCGCAACGGTCACCGGTCTGCGCAAACTCGAGGGCGAACGCGCACCGTGGACGCTGGTGCTCGCCTGTGACCTGCCGTTGGCGCGGGAGGCCGTGCCGCTGTTGCTCGCCGGCCGCGATCGCGATGGCTGCGTGCTGGCCGACGGCCGCGGGCATACCCAATGGGTCGCAGGTGTGTACCGCACCGAGCCGCTCGTGCAGGCCGCGTCAGCCCTGCACGATCCCACCGACAAATCGATGCGCGCCCTCTTCGGCGGCATCGACGTCACCGCGATCGAAGCGCCCAATCGCGTCTGCGAGGACGTCGACACCTGGGACCAGGTCGCCTCCTGGAACGACTACTTCATCGAAGGAGATCCCGATGACTGACGACAAGCCCGCAGAACCCACCCGCAAGGAGCAGCAGGCATGGCTGCGCGCGGTGTGCGTCGAGATCGGTGTCGACCCGGATCTGCTGGATGCCGGACTCGTGCTTGACGTCACCAAGGAGGTGGCGCACCGCTTCGTGCGGCCAATGGCGCCGGTGAGCTCGTACGCACTCGGGATCGCCGTCGGGTTGGCGGCTGCCTCCGGGGGGCCGGTGGATCAGAAGGCAATCGCCGACAAGATCGTCGGCACGCTTCCCCCTGCATCCGACTGACCGGATCTCAGCGCCCTCGGGCGCGAACTCTGGTGAGCGAGAACGCTGTCGGGGTCACTCCGTTGTATCGGAGCGCCGTCTCCTTGACGACCTTCAATGACCGGTCACGAGCAACGGCATCGGCGAACCGGCGCTTGTCGTCGGTGATGATCACCGCCCGCCCGTCCTGAGTCAGTACTCGACCCAGTTCCCGCACCAGGCCGGGGTACAACGTGTCGTTCTCCTGGTTCGAACCGATCCGCTTGCCGAACGGGACATCGGAGACGACCCGATCGACGGACGCGTCCGCCAGGTCGAGGTAGGTGGCGTCCCCCTCTTCGGTGAACACCCGGTCCTTCAGACCGAACGTGCGAATATTTTTGCGCGCCAAGGCGATCGACTCGGGGCTGAGGTCGACGATCAATCCGCGCCCGTCTCGTCCGATCGCGTCCACGATGGGGATCGTGCCGACACCGCCGCACGG
Source organism: Yimella lutea (assembly GCF_006715095.1). NCBI lineage: Bacteria > Bacillati > Actinomycetota > Actinomycetes > Micrococcales > Dermacoccaceae > Yimella > Yimella lutea. Next base: position 1,541,825 of record NZ_VFMO01000001.1, on the reverse strand, counting down.
GTCGAGCAGCGCCATTGCGGGCTGCAGTTTCGCCAAACGCAGCACGCCGGCCGCGACCGACGGCGGAGTGGTCGCGGGAAGACGCTCCATCGCACCGAACCGGGCTGCCCAGGCGAGCGGGCCGATCTCGGCTCGATTCGTCCCCGGAACAAGGTTGACCTGCCAGTCCCCCGGTTCATTGCGCCATCCGGTCTGATATCCGACCGCCCGGACGATCCCATCCCGTACGGTGGGGTCCTTCTCATGGACCCGGAACGCGACGTCGCCGTCGAATCCGGCCGCGCGGCACAGCTTTTCAGCATCCTCCAGCGGCGCTCCGGGCGACCAGGACATGGCCACCCTGTCGACCATGGGGTTCGAGCGGACCACATCGATCTCGTCCACGGTGACTGTCAATTCACCCTCGCCGCTGACGACCGCTCGGGCGCCCGCCTGCTGCAGGTCGCCGCGCAGGAGGTCTTCGAGGCCGACGGCACAGGTGACGATCAGATGCATCCCCCCATCTTCGCCGAGTGGCCGGGCCATGAACCACCGGCCGGGCTATATCCCGGCCACCAGGTCATACCCCGGCCACTCGACAAGACGGTGTCAATCGATGAGAACCGTTGCGACGCGGACGAGCCCCGGGTTGTCATAATCGTCACCCTCGACGTCACCGCGGGCCCAGGTGAGCAGCAACCGCGGACCGAGTACCTCGACGCGGGCCAGGTTGTTGTCGAACCACGGACCGTGGGTGGTCTCCCAGTCGAAATCGGGCTTCTTGACCTTGGGGAACTTGCTGACCAGCGAGCGCATCGGGCCGCCCATCCAGCCCGCGAGCGTGCCCTGCAGCATGCGGACGTGGCGCGGCAGCGGGTTGCGGATCGGCGAGCAGACGGCCTGGACGATCTTGGACTCGATCGGCTCGCGGGTCCTGGTGACCTCGTTGACGTAGGAGTTGTGGACGTCGCCGGACAGGAAGGTGATCGTGGCGGGCGCCTTGCCGCGCTCGCCGCGCGCCACCTGCATCACCATCTGCGAGACGTCGCGAAAGGACTTCTCGAACGCGGCCCAGTGCTCGAGGTCGACGGCCTGCCGCACCTTCTCACCGAGCTTCGCCAGGCGAGGACGGTCACCCTGCGCCCAGGTCTCGTTCATCGACTCCAGGTCGTGGATTCCGGTCGGGAGCAGGAAAGGCAAGGACGATCCGATGAACAGGTGCTGGCAGTCGCCGCGCATCTGCTCGTCGAGCCAGGCGAGTTCGTCGGCGTCGAGCATCGCCCGGTGGTCCGGACGCAGGTCGCGCGCCGCCCGTGAATCGATCACGATGACGCGGGACTCCCCCAGGTCACGGGTGAACGAGAAGCGGTACGTGGTGGGGTCCTTGTCGACCTCCTCACCGAACGCGTCGACGACCTCCGTGAGGTCGAGCTCGCTCGAATCGCGGTGTGCAGCAATGATCTTCCAGATCTTGTCGTCCTGCAGCGCCTCGTGGTCGAGGTTGCCGGCGTGCTGATAGATCCAGTACGAACCGAGGGCGCCGACGATGCGCTCGTGCCACCACGGCTTCTTGTTCATCTCCTCGTGCCAGGCGGCCGAGGTGTTCCAGTCGTCACGGACGTCGTGGTCGTCGAAGATCATCGCGCTCGACAGCGTGGACAGCAGCCACCGGTTGGCCGGTTCGGTCCAGGCGAGGCGGTAGAGCTCGGCGTACTCGATGAAGTCCTTGACCTCCTCGCCGGGCGGGTCGTCGAGGCCTCGCCGCTTCTCGATGAAGTCGCGCATCTGCGGCGAGGTGTCGTCGGCGTACAACTGGTCACCGAGGAAGAGAACGAAGTCGGGCCAGTGGTCGGGGTTGCGCCGCATCTCGTACGCATACGAACGCATCGCGTCGACGCCGTGCAGGTCGGTGCCCTCCTTGTCGTGCGACACCGAGGTGCGGCACGAACCGAACAGGAAGGACGCGTCCTTGGCGGGGTCGAGCGTTGCGATCCGGCTCGGCGGGAACTCGCTGTCGGCTTCGGGCCAGACCTGCCGGTCGCCGAGATCGACCGAATAGTCCTGGATGCTGGCCGGCTCGAGGCCGTCGACGAGCACGATCGCGTAGTGGTGTCCGTGCGCGGAGAAGGTCTGACACGACCACTCGCGCCCCTCGCTGCGAACGGTCACCCGGCAATGCTCGTCGGTCTCGACGAAGATCGTCGCGTTCGTCTCGCCCACATAGCGCAGGACGGGACCAAGAACCAATGAAGCCATGCCCTCATCCCACCACTCGAAGGGGCCTGGAACGGCTGTCCGAGACCGACGAGTCCATCACGCCTCTACACCCGAAGTTCAGCGTTCCGGTCGCCATCACGACCGGAACCGGCGTCGTTCAGCCGATCGGATCGCCCTGCACCGGACCGTCGGTGTTCGGCTTCCACCCGAGCGCCGGCGCGACATGTTCGGCGAACGAACGCAGCACGTGCAGGTTGTACTCGACGCCCAGCTGAGCCGGGATGGTCAACATCAGGGTGTCGGCCGACATCACCGCCGCGTCGTCGCGCAATTGTTCGATGAGCACGTCCGGCTCGGCGGCGTAGGTCTTGCCGAACGTCGAGCGGAAGCCGTCGATCACACCGACCTGGTCGGCGCTGTCGCCCGATCGCAGACCGAAGTACATCTGGTCCTGCGCGTTCATCAACGGAAAGACGCTGCGGCTCACCGAGACTCTCGGCGTCCAGTCGTGCCCGGCGGCCTTCCACGCAGTGCGGTAGCGATCGATCTGCTCCGCCTGCAGGTCACCGAACGCCTGGCCGGTGGCCTCGGTGAGCAGGGTGGAACTCATCAGGTTCACGCCCTGTGCCGCAGCCCACTCGGCGGTGTCACGGCTACCCGCTCCCCACCAGATCCGACGGTCCAGCCCCGGTGCGTGCGGTTCGATGCGCAACTTCTGGCCGGGACCGAACTGGGCCGGGTCGGCGTCGGCCACCGGCACGCCACGTACGGCGTCCATGAAACGTTCGAACTTCGGACGCGCGATGTCGGCGCCGCGGGGGTCGGCGGAACCGGTGTACCCGAACGCCTCCCAGCCGCGCAGCGCCGGTTCGGGTGACCCACGACTCACGCCCAGCGCCACCCGGCCGTCCGACAGCAGGTCCAGGGCCGCCGCTTCCTCCGCGAGGTAGAGCGGGTTCTCGTAGCGCATGTCGACGACGCCGGTGCCCACCTCGATGTTGTCGGTGCGCGCAGCAATGGCGCTCAGCAGGGGCATCGGGGACGCCGCCTGCTTGGCGAAGTGGTGCACGCGAAAGTACGCGCCGTTGACGCCGATCGCGTCGGCACCGACCGACAACTGCACGGCCTGCTGCAACATCTCGCGGGCTTCGTAGCCGGAGAAGCCGTAGTGGCCGAAACTCAAGAAACCGAAAGCCTTCATGGATACGACAACCACGGGCCGGTCGTTGCTGTTCCAGGGTCCTGCCCGACTACGCGCGGGGCAGCAGGAACCTCGTCCCACTACCGAGCACCGATGGCTTTCCACTGTCGGGAACTGCGAGCAGCAGCATCAACACAGCAGGGCGGCGCAGGCTGTGGGTGGGTTGCGTCGACCCCTTCATCACCTTGGCGACCTCAGGGCTGAACCAGAGCTCGTACTTGTCGGACGCAGCCGTCCAGTCGCAGTCGAGGGTGACCATGGCGAGCGTCATGGCTCCGGTCCGTTGCATCCGAACCGCCTGGGTGCCGACCAGCGTGGCCTTGCGCGCATCCGATCGAGCCCGGTCGCCCCAGCCTGCACAGTCGTAGCTGATCCGCACCCGATCGGTGACCGGAATATTTTTCTGACCACCGATTTACACAGGTAAGCACTTCGTAAAGGCTGTCGGCCGACTCGTAGGGGACAATGGTTTCGTGATGGGAGCGAGGAACAAGCGCATCGCGGCCGGCGGTGTCGCCGCAGCCGGCCTTGCTGCCGCCATCGCGTGGTCCTCCTCTGCGGAGTCGAATGCCGGACTCACCGGTCGCTCCTGGACGCTCGCCTCGGTCGCCGAACCCGGCTCTCCCAGTCAGGACGCGTCCGGCTCCGGCGCGCGAATCCAACTGAGCGGCAACAACATCGAGGGCAGCGACGGCTGTGCACCGTTCAGGGGCAAACTTGTGGAAACGGCGGACGCTCGCTATTCGACGGACGCCGTCGCGGTGGCGACGGTCGCCTGCCTCAACCCACAGGCCGGCAAGGGCGCCTCGATCGAGGCAATGAACGCGTTGCTGGGCACGGAAAACTTCTCCCTGACCTCCAAGGACGGACGCCTGGTTGCGACGACGGACGACGGCTGGCGCCTGGTGTTCGACCGCCGCTGACCGCAACCGCCCACGCACGACGAAGGCCGCCGACCCTTTCGGATCGACGGCCTTCGCCTGGAGTGAGGATCACTCGGAGTCGGAGTCCGACCCCTCGTTGTTGTCACCCTCGTCGTTCTTGCGGCCACGTCCGCGACCACCACGACGGCGACGGCGACGCTCGCCCTCACCATCGCCCGACTCGTCCGAGGAACCCTCGGCGTCGGCGTGGTTGTCGCCCTTGACCTCGTCGGCCTGGGTGTCGACCTGAGCTTCGGACCGGTCATCGGACGCCGGGGCGTCGGCAACCGGGCCGGTGGCGGCGTCCGGCACATCGGACGAAGCGGCCGGGGCCGAGTCGTCGGAGGAACCTGCAGCCTCGACCACGGCAAGCGAGAGCTTGCCGCGCGGGTCGATCTCCTTGAGCTCGACCTGGACCTTCTGGCCGATCTTCAGGACGTCGTCCACCGAGTCGATGCGCTTGCCACCGACGAGCTTGCGCACCTCGGAAATGTGCAGCAGACCATCCTTGCCCGGCGTCAGGGAGACGAACGCACCGAAGGTGGTCGTCTTGACGACGGTGCCCAGGAAGCGCTCGCCGACCTCGGGCATCTGCGGGTTGGCGATCGCGTTGATCGCCGCGCGCGCAGCCTCGGCCGACGGACCATCGGTCGCACCGATGTAGACGGTGCCGTCGTCCTCGATGGAGATGTCGGCGCCGGTGTCCTCCTGGATCTGGTTGATCATCTTGCCCTTCGGGCCGATGACCTCACCGATCTTGTCGACCGGCACCTTCACCGCGATGACGCGCGGAGCGAACGGCGACATCTCGTCGGGAGCGTCGATCGCCTCGTTCATCACGTCGAGGATGTGCAGGCGCGCGTCGCGGGCCTGGGTCAGCGCACCGGCGAGCACGTCGGCGGGGATGCCGTCGAGCTTGGTGTCGAGCTGGATCGCGGTGACGAACTCCTTGGTACCGGCGACCTTGAAGTCCATGTCACCGAAGGCGTCCTCGGCACCGAGGATGTCGGTCAGCGCGGCGTACTGCACCTCGCCGTCGACCTCCGCGGAAACCAGACCCATGGCGATGCCGGCGACCGGGGCGCGCAGCGGCACACCGGCGTTCAGCAGGGACAGGGTGGACGCGCAGACCGAGCCCATCGAGGTCGAACCGTTGGAGCTGAGCGCCTCGGAGACCTGACGGATGGCGTACGGGAACTCCTCGCGGGTCGGCAGCACCGGCATGAGCGCACGCTCGGCCAGGGCGCCGTGACCGATCTCGCGGCGCTTGGGCGAACCCACGCGGCCGGTCTCACCGGTCGAGTACGGCGGGAAGTTGTAGTTGTGCATGTAGCGCTTGCGCGACACCGGCGAAAGGGTGTCGAGCTGCTGCTCCATGCGCAGCATGTTCAGCGTGGTGACACCCATGATCTGGGTCTCGCCGCGCTCGAATATCGCCGAGCCGTGAACGCGCGGGAGCACCTCGACCTCGGCCGAGAGCGCACGGATGTCCTTCAGGCCACGGCCGTCGATGCGCACCTTGTCGCGCAGGATGCGCTCGCGGACGAGCTTCTTCTGCAGCGAACGGAACGCAGCGGAGATCTCCTTGTCGCGGCCCTCGAACGGACGGCCTTCGCCGCCCAGGTCGGCCTTCAGCGAGTCCTTGATCTCGTCGAGTCGGTGCTCGCGCTCCTGCTTGTCACCGATCTGCATCGCAGCTTCGGTGTCGGCGAGGCCGGCCTGCTCGACAGCCTTGTAGGCGTCGTCCTGGTAGTCCAGGAACAGCGGGAACTCCTGCACCTCCTTGGCAGCCTTCGAAGCAAGCTCCGACTGCGCCTCACAGAGCACGCGAATGAAGCCCTTGGCGGCCTCCAGACCCTGGGCGACGACCTCTTCGGTCGGCGCCTGAGCACCCTGGTTCTTCACCAGGTCCCAGGTGGACTCGGTCGACTCGGCCTCGACCATCATGATCGCGACGTCGTCGCCGACGACCCGACCGGCGACGACCATGTCGAAGGTCGAACGCTCGATGTCGGAGAAGTTGGGGAACGCAACCCACTGACCGTCGATCAGCGAGACGCGGGTGGCACCGATCGGGCCGGAGAACGGCAGACCGGAGATCTGGGTCGACGCCGAGGCGCCGTTGATCGCCAGCACGTCGTACTGATGGTCGGGGTTCAACGACAGCACCGTGATGACGACCTGGACCTCGTTGCGCAGACCCTTGACGAAGGCCGGACGCAGCGGGCGGTCGATCAGACGGCAGGTGAGGATCGCGTCGGTCGAGGGACGACCCTCGCGACGGAAGAAGCTGCCGGGGATCTTGCCGGCGGCGTACATGCGCTCTTCGACGTCGACCGTCAGCGGGAAGAAGTCGAACTGGTCCTTCGGTTGCTTGCCGGCCGCAGTGGTCGCAAGCAAGGTGGTCTCTTCGTCCAGGTAGCAGAGCACAGCTCCACCGGCCTGCTTGGCGAGGCGTCCGGTCTCGAACCGGACCGTACGAGTGCCGAACTTGCCGTTGTCGATGGTGGCTTCGGCGAACGTGATTTCTGGACCCTCCATGTGGGCCCTCCTGTTCTTCTCAATCTCGTCGCACATCGTCGTTGTGTGCGAACGGGCTTTCTTCTCAAGGGGATCGGGTGAGGCGACGCATTCGGTACGTCCTACCTCGCGGACGGTCCCCTCCTACGCGACAAGGCGATCCACCCGCAGGTGGATCGCCTCGTGACGCAAGTCTTCAATTATCGGCGCAGGCCCAGACGCTTGATCAGCGAACGGTAACGCTCGATGTCGATCTCCTCGAGGTAACGCAGCATGCGCTTGCGCTGACCGACCAGGAGCAGCAGACCACGACGGCTGTGGTGGTCGTGCGGGTGCTGGCGCGAGTGCTCGGTGAGCTCACGAATGCGCTCGGTGAGCAGTGCGACCTGCACCTCGGGCGAACCGGTGTCGCCTGCGGCGCTGCCGTACTCGGCAACGATCTCGGCCTTACGGGCGGTGGTGAGTGGCATGTTGCGGCGACTACCTTTCGTCATGTTGTTGCGCGGTGCACCTGGGCTTGTTCACCAGGGCGCTCTGGATCCGCGGCCGTTGGACGGCATTGCCAAAGGTACCAGCGGCCCGGCGTCCCGCCCTAATCGGCGAGGCTCGTCGGTCGACCGAATGCTGCCTTGCGGGACGCGCGACGCAGGGTGAGCAGGATCGGACGTCCGGTGATGGCGATCAGGACGGACGTGGTGATCGCGCGGCCGAGGTCCCAGCCGAGGGACGTGGCCAGGTTGAACGCCAGGAAGTGCTTGAGGTTGGTCAGCAGCGGACCACCGGGAACGACCGAGATCGCGGGCTCCCCGGTCGTGCCGAGGGGCCAGAAATAGAAGTTCAGGATCCAGCCGTACAGCAGGCTGGAGATGATTCCGTAGCCGATCAGCATGAAGATCTCCGCCCGTCCGCGCAGCGGTGGCAGCAGACCGGCGCCGAGCGCGATCCACCCCGCCCCTAGCATCTGGAAGGGCAGCCAGGGACCGATGCCCGCGGTGAGGATCGCCGAGGCGAACATGCTCGTACATCCGAGGACGAAGCCGAAGCCGGCGCCGAAGACCCGTCCGGACAGCACCAGCAGGAAGAACATCACCTCGATGCCCCCGGTGCCGGCGCCGAGCGGCCGCATCATCGCGTCGACGGCCGACAGCACACCGAGCATCGCGATCGCTTTGGAGTCGATGCCGCCCTCGCTCACCTCCGACAACACGACCGCCAGCAGGAGCGGGAGCATCAGTGCGAACAGCAACGGAGCATCATTGGTGTGCGAGGCGAGCGTCGAGTCGGCCGTGATGAACAACGGCCACGCGAACCCGATCACGCCCACGATGCTGACCAGCGCGATCGCGAGCGCGGAGCGCGGACGCAACGGGATCGCCTTCGCCCGACCGCTGGGTACATGCGTGGTGGTGGCCGTCATGAGCGCGCGCGCCTGACCTGGTCGACGGTCAGCAACGGCAACGGCGCCAGGATCTTGGCCATCTGAGGCGCGAACGCAGGCGAGCCGAGCAGTACGTCCGAGGTCGTTCCGGACGCGACCACGTCGCCATCGGCCATGAAGATCACGTCGTCGGCCGTTTCGGCGATGAACTCGACATCGTGGCTGGACACGAGTACGGCCTGGCCACGATCGGCGCACGTCCGCAGCGTCGCGCGCAGGGCCGCCTTGGCGGCGTAGTCGAGGCCGCGCGTGGGTTCGTCCAGCAGCACGACCGAGGGTCGGGCGGTCAATTGGACGGCGAGCACGAGAGCCAGGCGCTGACCTTCGGAAAGGTCGCGCGGGTGCCGGTCGAGGACGATGTCGGGCACCATCTCGCGCAGCAGGCGCTCGCAGGTGCCCGACGGTGCGTCGCTCTCGGCGTCCGCCTGAGTGCACTCAGCGCAGACCGTGTCGAGATAGAGCAGGTCACTCGCACTCTGCGGCACCAACCCGACACGCGAGCGGCGTTGCGGCACAGCGATCTTGGACGGTTCGACCCACGTTCCGTCGGCGTCGACAGTCACCGTGCCGGACGCCGGACGGGTGGCTCCCTGCAGCGCCCACATCAGCGTGGACTTGCCGCACCCGTTACGCCCCATGAGTGCGGTGATGCCGCCTCGACGCAGTTCCAGGTCAACATCGTTCACCGCGGTGAAGTCGCCGTAGGTGACGCGAATTCCCTTGGCACGCAGGGCGACCGGACCGCTGGTGAGGTTCGCGGGTGGCTCCAGGTCGTCGTGTTGTTCGAGTTCGGTGTGCAGTCCGCGTGCTTTGCGCCGCGCGTCCCGCACCGACAGCGGCAAGGGTGACCAGCCCTGGTCACGTCCGAGTTCGACGACGGGCGGCGCGACCGTGGCGGTGCGCATGATCTCGGCGGGCTCCCCCACCTCGACCAGCCCGTCCCGCGTGACGTGGATGAGCGTGTCGGCGTACTGCAGCACGCGCTCGATGCGGTGCTCGGCCATGACAACCGTGACCGACAGGTCGTGCACCAGCCGGGTGATCGTCGCCAGCACGTCCTCGGCTCCGGTGGGGTCGAGCGCGGAGGTCGGTTCGTCGAGCACGAGCACCTGGGGCTGCAGGGTCAGCACGCTGCCGATGGCGACACGTTGTTGCTGTCCCCCGGACAGGTCACGCAGCGCCAGATGCCGCAGGTCGGCGATGCCGAGCAGGTCGAGCGTCTCCTCGACGCGCTTGCGCATCACCTGCTGCGGGATGCCGAATTGCTCCATCGCGTAGGCGAGTTCCTCCTCGACGGTGTCGGTGACGAACCCCGCGAGCGGGTCCTGCCCGACATACCCGATGAGGTCGGCCATCTCCCGCGGCAGATGGTCGCGGGTATCACGTCCGTGTACCCGCACGTGCCCGGTGAGCAGTCCGCCGGTGAAGTGCGGCACGAGTCCGTTGATCGCGCCGAGCAGCGTCGACTTGCCCGACCCGGTGCGTCCGACGAGCACCGCGAGTTCACCTTGCTCCAGTTCGATGCTCACATCGCGTACTGCGGGTGTGGGTTCGTCGGCGTAGGTGATGGTGACGCGGTCGAACTCGATCGCCGGGAAGCTCATGAGATCTCCTGCATCTGCTGGTTCTGTCGGGGTCCCCGCTTGGGTTTGGGCGGCAGCGGCGGGGTGACGAAGGCCGGCAACGCCGCCACGAGCAGCCCGAGCACCGCAGTGAGCGGCACGAGCGGGGTGCCGAGGGTCGGCTCGAGCGGCATGATCGTCGCGAGCGGGTTTCGTTCCAGCGCAACGATCATCGCGACCAGAGCGGTGACCCCGCACAGCGACACGATCGTCTCGGCGGACTTCCACGGATCCGACCGGTACACCGAACGCGGCACTCGACGTCCGCCCCACCAGACCGCGAGCGCGCCGAGCACGAGGCCGGCCACTGTCGCGACCGTCGCCCACAGCGGGATGGCCTGGTCACCGCGATCGTCGAGCAGTCCGTAGAGCCCGACACACACCGCCATCAGCCCGCCGAGCGACAGCACTCCGATGAGGCGGCGGTCACGATGGCTCACCGAGAGGCGGGTGCCGAACCCGCGTGAGTCCATCGAGGCAGCCAGCAACAACGAACGGTCGAGGGTGTCCTGCAGGACCGGGAGCGCGATCACGCGCAGGGCACGCACCCCCTTGACCGAGGTCCCGCGAAGTTCTCGCGCCCGGGCCACACGCTTGGCGCTCTCGGCCAGTTGCGGGACGACGGTGAGCGCGATGACGACCGCGGTGCCGATGTCCCGGACGGCAGCGGGCAGCGCGCGCAGCAGACGCCGCGGGTTGGCGAGCGCGTTGGCGGCGCCGAAGCAGAGCAACATGGTCGCCAGGCGCAGGCCTTCACACAATGCCGCGATGAGGTCTTCCAGCGGGATCGGGCCGAGCAACTGGATACCCGCAGCCCAGGACGGAAGGTCGACCGTCGGCAGGGTCACCAGGATCGTCGGGCCGGCCTTGGATCCGATCAGCACGAACAGCACCATGCGGGTGACGATGACGAACAGTCCCAGCCAGGCGTACATCGTGAACGATCTCGCCCACGGTGCGTCCGGACGGCGCGCGATCACGACGAGGACGACGACGGTGAGGGCCAGGAGCAGGAGCACCGGGTTGGTCGTGCGGGTGACCGCTGCCGCGAGGCAGCATGCCCACAGCCACCAGGCGCCCGGGTGTACGAACCGGGCAGCCTGGGCCGACGACCGACCCGGTGTGCTCACTCCTGCGGTCGACGGCGCAGCGCCAGCACGCCCGCCAGGCCGGCGAGCGCGACCGTGGCACCACCGCCGATCAACAGGCCGAGGTTCGTGCCGCCGCCACCGGAGTTCGTGCGCTGCGAGGCCGCGACCTCGGTGCGCTGCCCAGTCGCCGCCGGGCCATCGACGCTGGAGGTGGCCGGGGCCTGCGTCGAGGCAGCCGATGACGGCTGCGCACTGGCCGCGGACGTCTTGTCAGCGGCACTCGAACTCGCCGTCGCCGACGTGGATCCTTTGGGTGAATTCGACTGTGCCGCAGCACTCTTCGAAGCGCTCGAGGACGCCGAAGCACTCTGCTTCGGCGAGGCCCCGGACGCTGTCGAGCTCGGCTGCGTTCCCGCCGGCCGGCCCGAGGTCGACGACGATTTCGAACCCGACGTCGGACGTGCCGCGTTCGACGACGGACGGGGCGCAGTGCTTGTCGGCCTGCTCGTCGGCCTGCTCGTCGAACTGCTGGTCGACGTGCTCGACGGCCGCGGCGCCGTGGTGCTCGGTCGCGGAGTCTGCGTCGGGGTGGCGGTCGGTTTCGGCGCCGAGGGCACCACCGAGGGCGCTCCCCCGGACCCGAACCGGAAGCCGATCCAGGTGCCGGCCGGAGCCGAGAACGTGGCGACGCCGGTGTTGGAGTAGGTCCACCCCGAGCCCGCGCGACCGTGGAAGAAGGCCCAGTAGGCGCTGGCCGGAGCAGTGCGCATACACGGGTCGGAGGTCGGGTTGCCGTCGATCCGGCACAGGAAGTAGCCGGGCTGCAGTTGCGCCCGCTGCGGGGTGTGTCCCGCCGCGCGCAATGCATCGAGCGCGGAACCGTAGGAGCCCGGGGCGCAGCGGGTGCTGGCTCCCCCGGTGTACTGCACGACCACGGTCACACCCGAGCAACTCGCAGCGGCGGTCCGCACCGAGCTGCTTGCCTGCCCATGTGCAGGAGCGACGCCGATGAGAGCGAATGCGAGCGTGAACGCAGCCAACAGTCGCACCCAGACCCGCGTACGGGAATCAGCGACGACGACGGCCATGAGCCACTGCCCCCGCACCGATGCTTGCGAAGAACGCGCCGACGCCGGCCAGCACGCCGAGGTCCGCTCCACCGTCGGAGGAGGTCGGACCGTCGGTGACAACCGGCGGACCGGTGACGATCGACGTGGTCGAGGACATGGTCGAGGACGTGGTCGCAGTACCGGCCGAGGTCGTCGTCGTGCTGGATGTCGTGCTGGATGTCGTGCTGGACGTCGTGGTGGATGTCGAGCTCGACGGGCTCGAGGTCGAACTCGGCGAAGCCGTAGCCGTGGGAGACGAGGTCGGGTTCGTTCCGCAGTCCAGTGCCGCGACACCGGCGGAGCCGCCCGCAATGGTCCGGACGTAGGGCGTGAGGGTGAGCGCCAGCATCGCCTGCGGGGTCGCGCGCGTCTCCTGGTCGGTGACCACCGCGCGGGAGCCGGCGGCGATCTTCGCATCGAACGCCGGCTTGTCGTAGGCGATCGCACCGCGCAGCGCAGCGGGCGCCGAGCAGCCGAACTGGAGCGTCTTCACGAAGGCCTTCGCCTTCGCCGCGTTGTCGGTGCGGCCGGCCAGGGTGAAGGCCACGGCGGCAAGTCCGGCGCTGTTGGAGTTGGGGCTCTCGGTCGAGGTGCCACCGCGCACTCCACCCGATGCGACCTGCTGCGTGGCCAGGTAGCCGGCGGCCTTCGACACCGCGGTTGTGCGGCCGTTGGCCGCGAGAGCCTGCACGGCGAACGAGGTCACATCGGAGTCACTGGTGCACTTCGCTGCGCCGAGTTCGAGACGGAAGCCACCGTCGGCGCACTGCTGCGCGACCAGGAAGTCGATCGCCTTGGTCGGGACCGCCTCACCGGAACGCTTGAGCGCGATCAAGGCCCACGACTGGCCGATCGTGTTGGAGTAATCGCCGTACTCGGACTTGTCGCTGAAACGACCCGCGGCGGTCTGCATGCTCTTGAGCTTGGTCAGCAGGGCGCCGGAGGGACGGCCGGTGGCCTGCAGCATCACGACCTGCTTGGCAAGCGACCCGGCATACGCCTCGGAACCGGCTCCGTAGTACGAGGTGCCGTTGGCGACCAACCAGTCGGCGGTCTTGGAGATCTGCGCCGTGCCGGTGCCGGTACCGGCAACACCGAGCAGAGCGTCGATCGTGAGGCCGTAGTCCGGGTAGCTCTCGCCACCGAACTCGGCGTTCAGGTAGTTGCCCTTCGCGGCGAGCTGGCCCGCCATGAAGGCGGACGCGGCGTCATCAGGGGTGGTGGCGGCGTGGGCCGGCGCGATGGCGAGCGCAAATGCGGCAAGGGTCGCGGTGCCCGCGAAACCCGCACGGGCGGTGGTGAGGAGAGTCATGGTTCCTTCTTCCAGACGGCCCTGGGCGCGGGCCGCCGAAAGAGGTTCGGCGCTCGCCCGTAGACCTCGACGGGGATGTGAGCTGACATCGGCTAAGGAGCTCCGGCTCGTTCCTCGTTGCCGAGGAACCTACGGTTGCGGGTCAGCGCCGGACTTGGACCGGCTTTCCCCCCACTGATGCGCAGCATCACTCTACTCGCCCGTGCCGAGCCCATGAACCACCCTGCACATCGCGAACTCAGGGGCGGGTGCGCAACACGTCCCAGATCTGGCGGGCAGCCGGCACCGCAGCTCGCGCTGCGAGACCGCCTTGTTCGATCATGACCACCACGACGTACTGCTTGCCGCTCCTGGTCTTCGGGCCGTACGAGGCGAACCACGCGGTGGCGTCCTTTCCGTACACCTCACCGGTGCCGGTCTTGCCCGAGATGGGGTAGTCGTCGGGGAAATCGACGAACGCCGGGTGCGCGGTGCCGGTCGGTTCGGTGACGACGCGGCGCAACCCGTCGGTGAGAACCGTCTGAGCGGCGGCCGACAACACGAGCCGCCCGTTGGCGACCGGCGAGATCCGTGAGGCGGCAGAACCGTCCGAGGTGCGTGTGGCCGCGGCGACTTGCGGTTGCCAGATGGTGCCGCCGTTCGCAACGGCTGCATACCCGACCGCCAGCTGCAGCGGCGAGACGAGCATGTCTCCCTGTCCGATCGAGAGGTTCACCGCGTCGCCGGCCTGCCATTGATAACCGTAGGAGCAGTTCTCCTGTGCCAACTTCTTGAAGTACTCCGCCTGCTTCGTGTCAGAGACCTCGGGGTAGCCGCTCTTGGCCCGGCGACACATCGATGCCTTCGTGGTGTTCCAACGCTCGAGCTTCCACGCGCGGCTGGGGACATTGCCCGCCACTTCACCGGGCAGGTCGATGCCCGTGCGTCGGCCGAAGCCGAACTGCTTCGCCATCTGCGAGTACGGATCGGTCTTGCTCACGTCGCCCTTCAGGCCTCCCTCGGAGATCCAACGGGCGAACGCCCAGCGATAGAACACCGTGTCGCACGACACCTGCAGGGCCGCCGGCATGTCGATGGCGCCGAAGGCGGCCGACTCGTAGTTCTTGAAGACCCGGCTGCCGACCGTCACCTGCGAGGAGCACTCGTACCGCCCCTTCGGGTCGACGCCGGACGCGATGGCCGCCGGCATGGTGACCGCCTTGAACGTGGACGCCGGTGGTTGCAGAGTTCCGATCACCCGGTTGGTCAGCGGATTGTGTGCCTTCGGATCGCTGAGCTTGCGGTACTCCGCCGCGGTGATGCCCCCGGTCCACACGAGTGGGTCGTACGTCGGGTTGCTGGCCATCGCGACCACAGCCCCGGAGGACGCGTCCAGGACGACAGCCGCTCCCCCGGTCACCGGTCGTTTCGCCGTGCGCAACCGACCGATCGTCTCGGCGAGTGCGGACTCGGCGGCCCGTTGCACCGGCACGTCAAGGTGCGTCAGGACGTCCTGGCCACCGACGGCCGGGGTGGTGCTGACCGTCCTGACCGGCAGTCCGCGCGCGTCGACAGCCAGCACGGTGCGTCCGGAGGTGCCGCGCAGCACCTTGTCGTAGCTGGACTCCAGTCCGCTGCGGCCGAGCAGGTCGGCGGCGTTGAGCGACGAATCACGTTGCAGGTCAGCGGCATTGGTGCGTCCGAGGTAGCCGACCACCTGAGCGGCATTCACTGCCGACGGTGCCGGGAACCGGCGTACCTGCTGCTGACGCACAGCCAGTCCCGGGAAGTCCTCCGGACGCTCGAGCAGTGTCATCGACAGCCCGGGGTCGACGTTGCTCAGCACGGGTATCGGCTCGACGGGGCTGCCGGAGAAGCACACCGGTGCCGGCGGGGCGTCCTTGGTGCCGCACGCCTTGGTGCGCCCGAGCATCTCCTCGACGTCACCGCCGATCAGGCGCTGGACGCGAGTGAGGACCGCGCGCCCACCGTCCCGGCTCTCGGCGAGGGTCGTCGGGTCCATGGTGAGCACCCAGGTGGAACCATTGGTGACCAGCGGTGTCCCGTCCGCGGCCAGGATGCGGCCGCGGGTCGCGGGGGCGTCGACGGTGCGCGTGTTGATCCGTTGTGCGGCCTGCTTCATCGCGGGACCGTCGACCACCTGCAACTGGAACAATCGTCCTGCAAGCACGCCGAGCACGAGCACGGTGATGACCAGGATCGCCCAGATGCGGGCTGTGTACGGCGCTGCGACGTTCGCCCGGTAGCCACGCGGATACTCGATCGAGTCGCGACGCCACCTCACGCCAGACCTCTTGCGACCAAGTAGGACTCCGCTCGGATCACGAGTGGCACGATCACCGCGCCGGCCAGTGCGGTACAGACGATCAATGCGGATGCATGGGTCAGGTTCGGCGTCTGCCCGGCAGCGAGCGAGGTCAGCAGACGCAGCAACTGGATCCCGGTGGCCGCGAGCGCCACGGTGACGATCGGCACCAGGATCGAGGCACGCACCGAGCGCTGAAGCACCCCACAGCCGGCACCGACAGCAGCGTGGGTCAGGGCGGTGAGACCCAGCGGTGCCGAACCCGGTGGCACCAGGTCGACCGTCAGCCCGGCCGCGAGGCCGAACAGCGCACCGGCCTGAGTGCCGGAACTCAGGCCCACTGCGACGACGAGGACGAGCACCAGATCCGCCGGTACACCCCCGGACGGAAGCACGGTGACGGTGAGCAGCGCGGCGAGCGACAACAGCAGCGCCCGCAGGACGGTGAGTCGGCTGGGGATCACGAGCCGCCCCGGATCGCCGGACGCGCGGGAACACTGCCCGCAGGGAACACGACGCCGACGAGGTCGAGGCGCGTCGGGTCGACCGCCGGTCGGACGACCGCGGTCGGGCCGCCCTGTCCACGGTCGGGATCCACGGCGACCACCGTGCCCACCGGAACCTCGCGCACGAACGGGGTCTCCTCGATGCTGCCGAGGGTGGTGACCCGGTCTCCGACCTTCGCCGGCGTCAGACCGGCGATCCGTACCGTGAGCAGTCCTGCTTCACGGCCGGGCAGTCCTGCGGGGGCGGTGGAAGCGAGCGAGGCGAGCAGCCGGTCGTCCCCCACCCGTACGCCGACCACGCTGGACGGGTCGGTCAGCAGTTGAACGGTCGCCGAACGGGTGCTCACCAAGACGACCCGGCCGACAAGACCTCCGGCCGCTATCACCGTGAGGTTGGTCCGGACACCGTCGCTCGACCCGGCATCGATGGTGACCTGTTTCAACCTGCCGACAGTGACTCCGGGGGTGAACCCGATGACCTGCGCCGCGACGAAGGTGCGACCGTCGGCCGCCGCCGATCCGCGCAACGTCCGTAACGCGGCCAGGTCGGCAGCGTTCGATCTCGTGTCTGCGGACGACCGCCGGGCCTCGTCCCGTTCGCGCGTGAGCCGCGCGATCTCGTCGTCGTGCCCGGTGAACACGTCCTGTACCGGAGAGACGATCTCGGCGGCCGCTCGGCGCAGCGGGGCGGTCGCCGAGGGCGCCGCCTGGTCGACGACGGCGATCGCCAGGCACCCGGCCAGGCCGACGGCGAGGACCCGCCGTCGGGTCTGTGGCCGGAACGCCATCTCAGCCTTGAGCCTGCGCGTCCCCGACCTCGAGAGCGGCGTCGAGAATGGTTAGCCCCTCCCGCAGTTGGTCGTCGGGGATGTTCAGGGCGGGCACGACGTGGATCCGGTTGTAGTTGACGAAGGGCAGCAGACCGTTCTTCTTGCACTCGGCGACGACCGCGTCCATCGCCGGGCTCGATCCGCCGTACGGTGCGAGGGGTTCGCGAGTTTCCTTGTCCCGCACCAGTTCCAGCGCCCAGAAGGCGCCGACACCGCGTACATCGCCGAGGCAGGCATGGTCGCCCGCCATCTTCTGCAGGGCCGGCCTGATGATGTCGTCGCCCAGGCGGCGGGCGTTCTGCACCATCCCCTCCTCGCGCATCGCGTTGATCGTGGCGACAGCGGTGGCACACGCCAACGGGTGTCCGGAGTAGGTCAGGCCACCCGGATAGGGCTTCTCGGCGAACGACTCGAACACCTTCGGCCCGACGATCACACCGCCGAGCGGGATGTATCCGGACGTGATGCCCTTGGCGAACGTGATGAGGTCGGGTTCCACGCCGTGGTCGTCCAGCGCCAGCCAGTTGCCGGTGCGGCCGAAACCGGCCATCACCTCGTCGGCGATGTAGACGATGCCGAACTCGTCGCACAGGTCGCGCACACCCTGCAGATATCCCGGCGGCGGCGGCATGATGCCGGCGGTGCCGGGGATGGTCTCCAGCAGGATCGCCGCGATCGTGGACGGACCCTCCAACTCGACGGTGCTGCGCAGGTGGGCCAGCGCGCGCTCGCACTCCTCCTGCTCGGTGGTGGCGTGGAACTGCGAGCGGTACAGGAACGGACCGCGGAAGTGGACGATGCCGGCGTTCCCGTAGTCGCTGGCGAACCGGCGCGGGTCGCCGGTGGCATTGAGGGCGGTCTGGGTGCCCCCGTGGTAGCTGCGGTAGCGGGTCAACACCTTGATGCGTCCGGTGTGCAGCCGCGCCATCCGGATCGCGTGCTCTATCGCCTCCGCGCCGGCATTGGTGAAGAAGGTGTGGTTCATGTCACCGGGTGCGATCTCGGCGATCAGGCGAGCAGCCTCGGAACGCTCGGCGTTCGCGTGCGCCGGCGCGATGGTGCACAGCTTGGCCGCCTGGTCCTGGATCGCCTTGACGACCTTCGGGTGCTGGTGACCGATGTTGGTGAACACCAGTTGCGAGGTGAAGTCCAGGTAACGCTTGCCCTCGTCGTCCCACAGGTAGGAGCCCTCGGCGCGGTCGACCACCATCGGGTTGATCTTGCGCTGAGCCGACCAGGAGTGGAAGACGTGGGCGCGGTCGAGTTCGAAGGCGCGGGAGGGGCTCATCGGGTTCCTTCCGGGTTGCAGGACACGAGTGGATTCGAGGGCGGAGAAGTCAGTACCGCTTGCTGTCTACCAGCACTCGCTGCAGGGTGCCGAACTCCTCGACACATCGTCCCGCACCGCGAGCGACCGAGCGCAGCGGCTCATCGGCCACGCGCACCGGTACGCCGAGTTCATGGCGCAATCGCGCGTCGATGCCGCGCAGGAGTGACCCGCCGCCGGTGAGCACGATGCCGTGATCGAGGACGTCGCCGGCCAGTTCGGGCGGGCAGACGTCCAACGTCGCGCGCACCAGTTCGCAGATCTGCAGCAGCGGCACGTCGATCGCCCGCCGCACCTCCTGGGAGGTGACCGTGACCGTCTTGGGCAGGCCGCTCACCAGGTCGCGCCCGCGCACCCGCATGGTGCGTTCTTCACGCAGCGGGAACGCCGATCCGATCTCGACCTTGATGTCCTCGCTGCTGCGCTCCCCCAGCAGCAACGAGTACTCGTTCTTCACGAACGCGACGATCGCCTCGTCGATCTCATCGCCGCCCACCCGGATCGAGCGGGCCTGGACGATGCCGCCGAGGCTGATCACGGCGACGTCCGTCGTGCCGCCGCCGATGTCGAGCACCATGCTCGCCTTGGCCGCTTCGACCGGGAGTTCGGCGCCGAGCGCAGCCGCCATCGCTTCCTCGATCACGTAGACCCGGCGGGCGCCGGCACGGGTGGCCGCATCCTCCAGCGCCCGGCGTTCGACCCCCGTGACCTCGCTCGGCACGCACACCACCATGCGCGGACGCAGCAGTCGGGACGGGTGCACCTGGGCGATGAAGTAGCGCAGCATCCGTTCGGCGACGTCGGCGTCGTTGATCACCCCGTCGCGCAGCGGCCTCATCACGTCGACGTGGCCGGGCGTCCGGCCGAGCATCTCGCGGGCCTTGGATCCGGCCGCGATGAGCCGTCCGGTGCCTACTTCGAGCGCGACGACCGACGGCTCGTCGAGCACGACGCCGCTCCCGCGCGCGTAGACGACGGTGTTGGCGGTGCCGAGATCGACTGCTAGGTCACGCCCGGTGGGCAGCAGTCGGCGGGTCACCAACTGATCGTAATTGGCTGCGCCGGTTGCCCGTTCAGTACCCGCGGTACGACCCCTTGATCGCGTCGAGGATGGCCGGGTGCAACAGGGTCGACGGCGGCATCATGAGCTGTGCCCGATCGGGCGGGAAGGTCTGCGCCGCGAGGAGCACCCGCGAGTCGACGAACCTCATCGCAGATGCATCGCCGGGCACCGCTACCCGCGGCGTGCTGCGCGCGGCGAGGTGGAATCCCCAGTCGCCGAAGCTCGGCACATCGACGTGATAGGCGGCGGTCTTCAGGCCTACACTGCGCAAGGTGGCCTGGATGGTCCAGTAGGCCCGCTGGCCAGGGGGACGACGGCCGGGTCGAGGTCGACCGGCGTCACCTGCTGAACACCGGGGTACTTCAGCACCCGCGCTGGGCCCCGTTTTTGGCCCGGTTCCGACAATCGCGCCCGGTGGGCCGGACGTCGTGCGCAGCAGAGCCGCAGCGGTGGCACACTTGAGGGGATGAGTCCTTCCAAATCGAGACGTAAGTCGGTCCGTCAGGAGTACGAGGCCGAGGTCGCGGCGTACGTCGAAGCGGGCGGCAACGAGCAGGTCCAGCGGGTGATCACGGCCGTTCAGGGCCTCACCCGCAAGCTGTCTCAGTGGTACGCGGTGAGCCTGTCCGAGGTCGGTCTGACCAGCGGCGAGTGGTCGGTGTTGTCCAACCTCGCCCTGCAGCCGCGCGACACCGCCGTCACGCCGTCCCATCTCGCCGAGGCGGTGGCAGTGGCCCCGTCGTCGATGACGCACCGCCTGGACAAGATGGCCGAGCGCGGGCTCATCGAGCGCAGCCCCGACCCCACCAACCGCACGCGGGTGCTGGTCACGCTGACCACGACCGGGTGGGAGACCTTCCGACAGGTCATCCGCGAAAGCGACCTGCTGGAGTCCGACGTGCTGGCCCGCCTCACCGGGCCGCAGCGCGAGCAGTTGGCCACCCTGTTGGAGAAGGCGATCGCCGGGCTGGACGACCTGTCCTCCACCCGCGATCAAGCAGCTGGCTGAACCCACCCACGTCCGGGCAACGCACGGGGCCCGTCACCGATCGGTGACGGGCCCCGTGCGTTGCTCCGAGAGTGATCAGGCGAACCAGATGCCGATCTCCCGCTCTGCGGATTCCGGCGAGTCCGAACCGTGCACGATGTTCTCCTGCACCTTCTTGCCCCAATCGCGACCGAGGTCGCCGCGAATGGTGCCGGGAAGCGCGGCCGTCGGATCGGTCGCTCCGGCAAGGATACGGAAGCCCTCGATACAGCGCTGACCCTCGACGACCACGAAGGTGGCCGGACCGCTGCTCATGAAGTCGACCAGCGGTTCGTAGAACGGCTTGCCTTCGTGCTCGGCGTAGTGCTGAGCCAGTCGCTCGCGATCGGGCGTCATCACCTGCAGGGAGGCGAGGGTGTAGCCCTTGGCCTCGATGCGCCGCAGCACCTCCCCGGTGAGTCCACGGCGGTAGCCGTCGGGCTTGACGATGACCAGGGTGCGTTCGATCTGCTCGCTCACGGTGCAGAGCCTAGGACACCGCGTCGTCACGCCACCGGCGGGGCGCTGTCGATCACACCGAAGCCGAGCAGCACGAACAGGATGATCGCCAGGATGATCCGGTAGAAGACGAACGCCTTGAAGTCGTGGGTCGAGATGTAGCGCAGCAGCCAGGCGATGACCGCGTACCCGATGAGTCCGGAGATGACGGTCGCGATGACGATCGGCCACCATCCGTCCGGGTTCGGCTTACCGGCGATGTCGGCGAGTTCGAAGAAGCCGGACGCGAGCACGGCCGGGATGGCGAGCAGGAACGAGTAGCGCGCGGCGTCCTCGCGGCGGTACCCCATGAACAGCCCACCGGCGATCGTTCCGCCCGAGCGGGAGACACCCGGGATCAGCGCGCACGCTTGGGCCAGTCCGAACATGACACCGTCACGCGCGTTGAGGTTCTCCAGCGTCTTGCGCTGCGACGCGGTCGAGTCGGCGACCGCGATGACCAGGGCGAAGACCAGCAACATCGTCGCGGTGACCCACAGGTTGCGCACCGGCCCGTGGATGACGTCCTTCAGCAGGACTCCGAGCACGCTGATCGGGATGGTGCCGATGATGACCCACCAACCCATGCGCGCGTCAGGGTCGCTCCTTGGCACCTTGCCGACCAACGACAAGGCCCACTGCTTGATGATGCGGACGATGTCGCGCCAGAAGTAGACGAGCACGGCCGTCTCGGTGCCCAGCTGTGTGACGGCGGTGAAGGCCGCCCCGCCGCCGTCGTTGTCGAAGAACAACCGGCTGACGATCAACTGGTGCGCCGACGACGAGATCGGCAGGAACTCGGTGAGTCCCTGCACGATGCCGAGCACCATGGCTTGGAAGAAGTCCACTACGAAGCTCCGGAGAATTCACGGGTCAGTCGGTCCATCTTCCGACCCTGGACGAGCGCGGTGATCCACAGAGCACCGAAGACCAGACCGACGAAGAACATCATCGGAACGATGAATGCCGCTGCCAGGGTAGCCACTTCGATGACCCATCCGAGCGTCACACCCCACGGACGACGCATCGCGCCGGCGGCGACGATGCACAGCACGGCGAGCACGCACCCGACGACGAGGTAGGTGGTGTGCGAGGAATCGTCCTGCGCCTTCGCCATGCCGTAGGCCACGAGTGCCCCGAAGAAGACCACCAGCGATTGCGAGCCGATCACGATGGCGGCGAAGCGCCGCGTCATCTTCTCCCCGACGCCGTGGAAGAAGACGTCCCTCACGTGTCGGTCACCCCGAGTGCAGCGCGGACGTCGGCGGCCGTCACGACGGAGCCGGTGGCCAGTACGCCACCGCCGACACCGCCCTGTTCGTCGGCGAGATTCGCGGCCTTGTCGATCGCCGCCACCAGATGCGGCTCGACGTGCACCCGGTCCGCTCCGAACACCTCGGTGGCGAGCTCACCGAGATCGCGCGGGCTCATCGAGCGCGCCGAGGAGTTGCGGGTCACCACGATCTCGTCCAGCACCGGCTCCAACTGCTCGAGCATCGATTCGGCGTCCTTGTCGCCCATGATCGCCACAAGTCCGATGAGCCGGGTGAAGGTGAACGAGTCGTTCATCGCCTCGCGCAGCGCGAGCACGCCGCCGCCGTTGTGCGCGGCGTCGACCACGATCGTGGGTGAGCGGCGGACGATCTCGAGCCGTCCCGGAGAGCTCACTTCGGCCAGCGCGGTCTGCAGCACGTCGCGGTCCAGCGGCTGTTCCCCGCCGCCGATGAACGCCTCGACGGCGGCGATCGCCATGGCTGCGTTGTGAGCCTGATGCTCCCCGAACAGCGGCAGGAACAGGTCGGCGTACTGACCGGCCAGGCCCTGGACGGTGATCTGCTGACCGCCGACCGCGGTCTCGCGTTCGGTGATGCCGAAGGAGATGCCGTCGCGTTCGAGCTCGGCGTCGACCTCCTGGGCTCGTTCCCGGATGAGTTCGTCGGCCTCGGGCAGTTGGCGTCCGACGATCGCGATGGAGTCGGGCTTGATGATGCCGCGCTTCTCGGTGGCGATGTCCTCGACCGTGTTGCCGAGCAGGCGCTGGTGATCGATGGAGATCGGGGTGATCACCGACACCTTCCCGTCGGCGACGTTGGTGGCGTCCCACACTCCCCCCAGGCCGACCTCGACGATCGCGACGTCGACCGGCGCATCCGAGAAGGCTGCATAGGCGAGCACGACCATGACCTCGAAGTAGGTCATCCGCGGGCCACCCGCGGCCTGCGACTTCTGGTCGACCATCTCGATGAAGGGCAATGCGTCGTCGTAGACGTCGATCAACCGCTGCGGTTCGATCGGCATGCCGTTCAAGGAGATCCGCTCACGCATGTCGTGCAGGTGCGGTGAGGTGAACCGTCCGGTCGACAGACCCATCTCCCGCAGGATCCGCTCGATGATGCGCGTCGTCGTGGTCTTGCCATTGGTGCCGGTCAGATGGATCATCGGGAAGTTGTGCTGCGGGTCCCCCATCAACGTCATGCACTCGGCGACCCGGTCGAGCGAGGGCTCCGGATTGTTCTCCGGGGTACGCGCGAGGATCTCGGCTTCGATCTCCCGGATCCGCTTGTGCACCTCGAGCTTGCGCGCGGCCTCGAGTTGGGCGGCGTCAGGACGTGGGGTCATCGGTCGTTCTCCTTGGGGTTGCGCATCTTGGGGTCGCGCAGTTGCAGCCGCACCCAGATCGAGTCCGGGATGCCGGAACCGCCGTGTTCGCGCTCGTACTCCACGAATCCGTGACGCTCGTAGAACGTCGCCGCGTGATCGTTGCCGACCAGGTAGGACAGACGGACCTGCTCGTAGTCCTCGCTGTGCGCGCGATTGATCGCCGCGGTGAGCAGGCGGTGTCCGAGCCCGGCGCCCTGGGCTTCGGGGACGACGTACAGCTTCCAGATCATGAAGTGTCCGTCGAGTGGGCCGAACGAGGTCATGCCGACGATCTCGCCGTCCACCTCGGCGACCAGGACGCGTCCGGCTCGGATCGCGGGGATCGTCGCCTCGTCGGTCCACCACTTCGACAGCCCCATCGCGACGTAGTCCTTGCCGGCGATGGGCGCGTAGGTGGCGGGCCAGGTGCGCAGCCCGACCTCGATGACCGCCTGCAGGTCCTCTCCCCCGGCCTGCCGGATCACCGCGGCCGGCGCCTGGTTCACGACCGGGCTCCGGAGTCGACCTTCTTCAGCGCGACACTCGCCTTCAGTCCGTCGGACAGCGTCATCGGGGTGGCGTTCGGCAACACCTGGTCACCGCCGGCCGCACCGAGTTGGACGGCGAGGGTCTCGCCCATGATCAGGCCCTGGTGCTCCAGCACGGCTTGCCACACCGGCTCGTCACCGATGATCGCGACGCTGATCCGGTCGCTGACGTCGAGGCCGGCCTCGCGACGGGCCTGCTGGACGCCGCGGACGACGTCGCGGGCGATGCCCTCCGAGCGCAGCGCGTCGGAGACCTCTGTGTCGAGCACGACGAACCCGCCACCCGGCAGCATGGCGGGCGCCTTGGCCTGCGAAGCACCCTGGGAGACAACGGTTTCGAGCGTGTATTCGCCCTCTTCGAGGGCCAGACCACCGCTGGTGACCGTGCCGTCGTCGGCGACCGACCAGTCCTCGCTCTTGCTGCCTTTGATCGCGAGCTGAACGTCCTTGCCCAAACGCGGTCCGGCCGCACGGGCGTTGACGGTGAGTCGACGGGTGAGACCGAAGTCCTCCTCGGACGCATCCGCCAGGTCGACCAGGTCGACCTTCTTGACGTTGACCTCGTCCGCGATCAGTGCGGCGAAACCTTCGATGGCCGCGGGGTCGGGCACCACGACGGTGAGCCCGCCGAGCGGCAGGCGTACGCGTAGGTTCTCCGCCTTGCGCAGGCTCGAGGTGGTCGAGCAGACCGCACGGACGCGGTCCATCGCGGTGACCAGTGCGTCGTCGGCCGGCAGGTCGTCCGCGACCGGCCAGTCGGTCAGGTGCACCGAACGTCCTCCGGTCAGGCCACGCCACACCTGCTCGGCGGTGAACGGCAACAACGGCGCGGCGACGCGGGTCAGCGTCTCCAGCACGGTGTACAGGGTGTCGAAGGCCTCTTCGTCGGCGTCCTTGCCCACCGACCAGAACCGGTCACGGGAACGACGGATGTACCAGTTGGTGAGCACGTCGGCGAAGGCGGCGATCGAGTCACACGCACTCGCGACGTCGTACGCGTCCAACTGGTCCTGCACCTGGTGCACCAGCACGCGGGTCTTGGCGAGCAAGTAGCGGTCCAGCACGTTGGTGGACGCTGTTGACCACTTCGCCTCGTACCCGGCGGCATTCGCGTACAGGCTGAAGAAGTACCAGCTGCTCCACAGCGGCAGCATCACCTGACGCACGCCGCCGCGGATGCCCTCCTCGGAGACGATCAGGTTGCCGCCGCGCAGGATCGGGCTGGACATCAGGAACCAGCGCATCGCGTCCGCGCCGTCGCGGTCGAAGACCTCGTTGACGTCGGGGTAGTTGCGCAGCGACTTGCTCATCTTCTGGCCGTCGGAGCCGAGCACGATGCCGTGGCAAATGACGTTCTCGAACGCCGGACGGTCGAACAGCGCGCCGGCGAGCACGTGCAGCGTGTAGAACCAGCCGCGGGTCTGACCGATGTACTCCACGATGAAGTCGGCCGGGTAGTGGTGCTCGAACCAGTCGGCGTTCTCGAACGGGTAGTGCACCTGGCCGTAGGGCATCGAACCGGAGTCGAACCATACGTCCAGCACGTCTTCCACCCGGCGCATCGTGGACCGCCCGGTCGGGTCGTCGGGGTTGGGACGGGTGAGCTCATCGACGAACGGACGGTGCAGGTCGGGTTCGCCGTCGGTGTTCTTCGGCAGGGTGCCGAAGTCGGCCTCCAACTGCGCGAAGGAGCCGTAGACGTCGACCCGCGGGTACTCCGGATTGTCCGACTTCCACACCGGAATCGGGCTGCCCCAGAAGCGGTTTCGTGAGATCGACCAGTCGCGGGCGTTCTCCAGCCACTTGCCGAACTGGCCGTCCTTGACATTGCCGGGCACCCAGTTGATCTGCTGGTTATTGGCCAGCAGCTGCTCCTTGATCGAGGTGACTGACACGAACCACGACGACACCGCCATGTAGATCAGCGGGTTACGGCAACGCCAGCAGTGCGGGTAGCTGTGGTCGTAGGTCTCGCGCCGCAGCAGCACGGTGCCCTCGGTGACCGCGCCACGCTCGCCGTCGCCACGGGTGGCAGCCCGCAGGTGGTCGATGACATGCGGGTTGGCGTCGAAGACCTGCATGCCTTCGTACTCCGCCACCGGGTAGGTGAACGCGCCGTTGGGCCCGACCGGGATCACCGGGGCCATGCCCTCCCGGTCGGTGACCATCATGTCGTCCTCGCCGAATGCACCGGCGCTGTGCACCAGCCCGGTTCCGTCGGTGGTGGTGACGAAGTCGGCTTCGACGACCCGGAAGGAGTTCTCGTGGCCGAGGTAGTAGGAGAACGGCGGCGTGTAGGTGGCGCCGAACATGTCGCGGCCCTTGAGGCGGCGCACGACCTTGTCGGCCCACTCGGCCTTGGCGTCGCCGAACAACTCCTTGGCGTAGCTCTGCACCCGCGCCTCGGCGATGACGTAGCGCTCGGTGCTACCGGTGAAGTCGGACTCGACCACGACGTAGTCGATGTCGGGGTGCACCATCACCGCGAGGTTGCTCGGCAGCGTCCACGGCGTGGTGGTCCAGATCAGGAAGTACGCACCTTCGAGTTCACCGCTGCCGCAACGGAATCCCACAGTGACCGCGGGGTCCTGGCGCATCTGGTAGACGTCGTCGTCCATGCGCAGTTCGTGGTTCGACAGCGGGGTCTCGTCGTTCCAGCAGTACGGCAGCACCCGGAAGCCTTCATAGGCCAGGCCCTTGTCGTGCAATTGCTTGAACACCCACAGCACCGATTCCATGAAGGTGGAATTGAGTGTCTTGTAGTCGTTCTCGAAGTCGACCCAGCGGCCCATGCGGTTGACATAGGCCTCCCATTCGTCGGTGTACTTCAGCACCGACGAGCGCGCGGCCGCATTGAACTTCTCGACCCCCATCGCCAGGATCTCGTCCTTGGTTTTCAGACCCAGCTGGCGCATCGCCTCGAGTTCGGCGGGCAGACCGTGGGTGTCCCAACCGAACCGGCGCTCGACCTTCTTGCCACGCATGGTCTGGAAGCGCGGGACGACGTCCTTGGCGTAGCCGGTGAGCAGGTGGCCGTAGTGCGGCAGCCCGTTGGCGAAGGGCGGACCGTCGTAGAAGACGAACTCGTTGGCCCCGTCGACGCCCGCGTCCCGCTGCTCGACGGACGCCCGGAAGGTGCCGTCCTCGTCCCAGTAGCGCAGCACTGCCTGCTCGATCGCCGGGAAGTTCGGGGTCGAGGAGACACCGGCGGCCGTGGTAGCTGCAGTGGTGCCGGTGGACTCGCCGGAGTCGGCGGTGAGGTCGACCTTGGGGTACGCCATCGGGTGCGTCTCTTTCGCGTGATCATCAACTCGGTCATCGATCGAGGACGACGTCGCCGGAATCGTCCGGCAGCACCGCGGTACCACCCCGCTTTGCCGCAGCAGATGCTGCGACCGCTTGTTCGTGAGCTGTGACGGGCTCGTCCCGTCCGGGTCTACTGGGAGCTCGCGCTCTGTTCTTCCGGAAGCTCGCCGCTGATGACGGCTCGGACGCTTCTGCTGCGCAGTCTACGCCTGCATCGGGCAGCTTCTCCAACCCGCCGGCGAACGTCCTACTTCCCGGCCGAACCTATTGGGTGTACTCAGTGGGTTCGGCGAAACAGTAGGTTCGCGGAGGGTCAGCGGTTGGCTGCGGTGCCTTCGTGGATCTCGGTGAGCTTTGCGATGCCGTCGGCGAGATCCAGGGTGTCGGGGCCGACGTGCCCGCCGAGGCTGAGCGGCGGGTTGAAGCAGTAGATCTGTCCTTCGTCGAGTTCACCGAACTGCGAACGAGCGCCCCCGCGCGGACCTTCGAGATCGGCCAGGTGCGAGGACGAGCTCGGCAGGTGGTCGTTGAAGAATCCGACGACATCGGGCGCGACGAAGTTGTTGGTCACGAAGTGCGGGTCGAGGCACTGCACCGGGCCGTCGCCCTCCACGTGGTAGACGTGACCGAAGCTGGTCACGGCGAACGGGATGCTGCGGACGTCGCTGCCCAGCCAGCGCTGCAGCACCGGCGTCCACTCGGCCGGGTCGACCAGCGCGATGCGCTGTTCGCCGTAGAAGCCCAGGCCGTGGGTGCTCCACAACTCCACAAGTTCCTGCGGCGCGTGCTGCGCCGCGTACTCCAGGAAGGCGCGGCCGGGCACCTCGACGTCCGAGTCGGGGGCGTAGGTGTCGAGGAAACGCTGCACGGTGATGCTCATGCGCCACATGCTAACCAGCGCATCGCCGCAGCGCGGGCGTACAAGGGGATGGACGAGGGAGCACGGCGGTCGGTGCGAGGCGCCGAGCACTCGAAACCCGGGTGAAACGCACCCCGGGCGGATGGGAACATAGGCCGCATGACTGACGCCAACGCCACGCCCACCAGGGTCCCCGACAAGCCCACCGTCGACGGCTTGGAGGACAAGTGGGGAGCGGTATGGCAGGAGCAGGAAACGTATGCGTTCGACCGCGAGCGTGCGCTGTCGCTGCCACGTGAGCAGGTCTTCTCGATCGACACACCCCCGCCGACGGCGAGCGGCAGCCTGCACGTGGGCCACGTCTTCGGGTATACCCACACCGACTGCATGGCGCGCTACCAGCGGATGCTCGGCAAGGAGGTCTTCTACCCGATCGGCTGGGACGACAACGGCCTGCCGACCGAGCGCCGCGTCCAGAACTACTACGGCGTGCGCGGTGACCACGGTGCCGCCTTCGACCCGAACTTCACCCCGCCGTTGCAGGGCGCCGAGGGCAAGTCGGTCAAGGCCGCCGACCAGGTGCCGATCAGCCGTGCCAACTTCATCCCGCTGTGCGAAGAGCTCACGGCCGAGGACGAGAAGTCGTTCGAGTCGATGTTCCGCACTCTCGGCGCGTCGATCGACTGGAGCCAGACCTATCGCACGATCGACGACCGTTCACGCGCCGTGGCACAGCAGGCCTTCCTGCGCAACGTCGAACGCGACGAGGCCTATCAGGCTGAGGCGCCCGGACTCTGGGACGTCACCTTCCAGTCCGCGGTCGCCCAGGCCGAGCTGGAAGCACGCGACTACCCCGGCGCGTTCCACAAGGTGAGCTTCCACAAGCCGGACGGCGGCACGGTCGAGATCGAGACGACCCGTCCGGAGCTCATCCCTGCCGTCGTCGCCCTCATCGCCCACCCGGACGACGAGCGGTACCAGGACCTCTTCGGCACCACCGTCACCTCCCCGTTGTTCGGTGTCGAGATCCCCGTGCTCGCCCACCAGGCGGCGGAGCCGGACAAAGGCGCGGGCATCGCGATGTGCTGCACCTTCGGTGACCTCACCGACGTCATGTGGTGGCGCGAACTGCAGCTGCCCATCCGTTCGATCATCACGCGCAACGGCCGTATCAGCGGTGAGACTCCGGAGTGGATCACCGGCGGCGCCGGAGAATCCCTCTACGTCGAGCAGCTCGCGACCAAAACGGTGCATTCGGCCCGCGAGGCGGTCGTCACCGCCCTGCGCGAGAGCGGCGATCTGATCGGTGAGCCGGTGAAGACGCAGCGCAAGGCCAACTTCTTCGAGAAGGGCGACAAGCCGCTCGAGATCGTGACCAGCCGGCAGTGGTACATCCGCAACGGCGGACGCAGCAAGGAGTTGCAGGACGAACTCATCGCGCGTGGCCAGGAGATCGACTTCCACCCCGCGTTCATGCGCAGCCGCTACACCAACTGGATCAGCGGGCTCAACGGCGACTGGTTGATCAGCCGACAGCGCTTCTTCGGGGTGCCGTTCCCGGTCTGGTACCCGCTCGATGCAGAGGGCGAGACCGACTACGACCACCCGATCCTCGCCGCGGAAGAGACCTTGCCGGTCGACCCCCAGACTGACGTCCCGCCCGGGTACGACGCCGAACAGCGAGGTGTGGCAGGCGGATTCGTCGGCGACCCCGACATCATGGACACCTGGGCGACCTCGTCCCTCTCTCCGCAGATCGCGACGGGGTGGCCGGTCGCGAGCAACGCCGGTGAGCGCAACGACGCGGAACTCTTCGCGAAGATCTTCCCGATGGACATGCGTCCGCAGGGCCACGACATCATCCGCACCTGGCTGTTCGCGACCGTCGTCCGCGCCCACTTCGAGAACGGCACGGTCCCGTGGACCGGCGCCGCGATCAACGGCTGGATCCTCGACCCCGACCGCAAGAAGATGAGCAAGTCGAAGGGCAACGCGGTCACGCCCGAGGAGGTGCTGCGCCAGCACAGCGCGGACGCCGTCCGTTACTGGGCGCTCGCCGGACGCCTCGGCGTCGACGCGGCCTACGACGAGAGCCAGATGAAGGTCGGTCGGCGGTTGGCGATGAAGCTGCTCAACGCAAGCAAGTTCGCGCTCACGATGGGCGATGTGGCCGACGACGCCCCGATCACCAACGAACTCGACCGGTCGGTGCTCGCGAACCTGCGCGAGGTCGTCGAGCAGGCCACCAAGGGCTTCGAGACCTGGGACTACACCCGCAGCCTCGAGGTCACCGAGACCTTCTTCTGGACCTTCTGCGACGACTACATCGAGTTGGTCAAGGACCGCGCGTACGGCGGTCAGGGCGAGGCGGAGGCGGCGAGCGCCCGCGCCACGCTCCGCCTGACGCTGAAAACGCTGCTTCGTCTGTTCGCCCCGTTCCTGCCTTACTCGACCGAGGAAGTCTGGTCGTGGTGGCAGGAGGGCAGCGTGCACCGGCAGGCGTGGCCGAGCCTCGAGGAACTCCGAACCGACGGGGACCCGACGGTGCTCGGCGCCGTCGGTCAGGCGCTCGCGGGCGTCCGTAAGGCGAAGTCGGACGCCAAGATGGGCATGCGTGCCGAGGTGAGTTCGGTGACCTTCGCCGGGCCGGCCGAGATCACCGACCGGGTCCGTGCGGGCGAGGCCGACCTGCGCGCGGCGGGCAAGATCACCGCGCTGCAGTACGCGGACGGCGAAACGTTCGAGGTGCGCGACGCAGAACTGATCCCGCCGCCGCCGAAGACACCCGCGCAGAGCTGAACGACGTGCAACGCGGATCCTGTTGATCATCGACGGGGTCCGCGTTCATGTTCCAGGCCCGCAGATCGGCCCAGGATCCAGTTGCAGGACAACGTAGGACGTGACGCATAGGGTCGGTGCATGAGTCGACGGGAAGCGCGCGCGCCGTGGATGGTGCCCGTGTTGGTCGCCTCCGCGGTCTTCGGGTTGGCCACTGTTGCGGTTGTCTCCACCGGTGACCCGGTCATCGGCACGCCTACCGGCAGTCGCCCGGAGCGGCAGCCCCGACAGACGCCGACGCGCACCGACATCCCGAAACCGCCGACGGCCGGTGGCGGTGACTCGACCCCGTTGGCCTTCACCGAATGGGTGATCAAGGCGATCGTCGTGGCCGCCGCAATCGCGCTGTTGTGCTTGCTTTTGCTCGGGGTACGTGCATTGTTCCGACTGCGCTGGGAGCGCACCGTTCCGCAGCCGGAGCAGGACAGCAAAGCGGCGATTGAGGAGACGGTCAGCCGCAGCCGGGAGCTGCTGCGCACCGACACCCCCTCGAACGCGGTGATCGCGTGCTGGACGGCTCTCCTGGAGGGGGTCGCGGCACTCGGACTGCAGGCGCACCCGTCCGAGACGGCCACAGATGTGATGCAGCGGGTGATGTCCGACCTGGATGTCGACGACGACGCACTCGACGAACTGGCCGACCTCTACCGCGAGGCGCGGTTCTCCGACCACCCACTCACCGACGAACATCGCCTCGTTGCGCAGGACGCCCTGGACCGAGTCCAGCACTCGCTCGGAGCGCGAGAAGAGGTCGGGACCCGTGAATGAGCCCGAGTTCCGGCGTTGGCTCAAGCGCATCGCGATCGGCGCAGTGTTCGGTGCGAGCTTCTGGGCCGTGCTGCGTGTGTTCGACACCCCGGCGAACCTTCCGGCGCTCATCGCGGGCGGCATCGTGATCGCCGTCTGCACCGGTTACGTCCGCGATGTGCGAGAGGGGTGGTCGATCACGAACAACCTGCACACTCGGGACGAGAGCTACGAACCGTCCACCCGCAACGAGGG
Organism: Yimella lutea; assembly: GCF_006715095.1. Taxonomy (NCBI): domain Bacteria; kingdom Bacillati; phylum Actinomycetota; class Actinomycetes; order Micrococcales; family Dermacoccaceae; genus Yimella; species Yimella lutea. The sequence continues at coordinate 1,509,664 of NZ_VFMO01000001.1, read as the reverse complement.
TCGCCTGTTCACCCTGCACAACCTCTGCTGCGACGTCACCGCCAAGACTCACCGGGTCGGGCACGCCGATCGAAACCTTCAACGGTCACTGCGCACCGTGGTGGAGCATCGGATCAATCCCTCCGGGGCACAGTTCGTCTCGTTGAAGGAACTCCCCCAGGAGTTGCGCGCCTACCTGGAGTCCGATCCCCCGCCCCGCCTGACCCGCGCCGACCTCAACGCCATCGTCGATCGAATCGAGCAACTATGACCCAGCACCTCACCGTCGCCGAGACCGCGGATCTTGCCGCCCGCCTCCTGGACCGGGTCGAAGAGGTGGTCGTGGGCAAACGTGGTCCGCTGGAAACCGTGCTGGCGACCGTCCTCGCCGGTGGGCACGTGCTGCTCGAGGACAACCCCGGACTCGGCAAGACTCTTGCCGCCCGCAGCCTGGCCCAGGCGCTGGGTCTCGACTTCACCCGTGCGCAGTTCACACCCGACCTGTTGCCGTCCGACCTCACCGGGTCGTTCGTGTTCGACCAGTCCCGAAGCGACTTCGACTTCCGACCCGGCCCCGTCTTCACCGGACTGTTGCTCGCCGACGAGATCAACCGAACGCCACCCAAGACGCAGGCTGCGCTGTTGGAGGCGATGCAGGAACGCCAGGTGACTGTCGAGGGACGCACTTTCCCTCTCCCGGAACCGTTCCACGTCCTCGCGACCGCGAACCCCGTCGAGTACGAGGGCACCTATCCCCTGCCCGAGGCACAACTCGACCGGTTCCTCACCCGCGTCTCGTTCGGATACCCCTCTGCAGCAGACGAATTGGGGGTCCTCACCCGGCGGATGGAACGCCAACAGGAGGCGACCGTCCTGGACGCCGTCACCGACCCGGCCGGCCTGCTCGCCATGCAACGGTCCGTCGAGCAGGTTCACGTCGAGGACACCGTCCGCGCATACTGCGTGAACCTCGCTTCGTCGACCCGCAGTCACCAGCACGTCCTCATCGGCGCATCACCCCGAGGATCATTGGCGCTCATGCTCGTTTCGCGTGCGATCGCGGTGATCCGCGGCCGGGACTTCGTCACCCCGGACGACGTCAAGGCCATCGCCCCCGCCGTACTCGGTCACCGGATCAATCTGCGCCCGGAGCTGTGGATGTCGAATCTGTCCACGTCGACCATCGTCGACGAATTGCTGTCGAGCGTTCCGGCGCCTTCGGTGACCGTCGCACCCGCCCGCGTCGATGGTTGAGGACAATCCCACCCGCTGGGTGCCGAGTTCTCTGCTGCTGCAGCTGATCCTGTGGGCAGGCGTGCTGCTCGCGGCCGCTGTCGCGTTCCGCCGAGCCGATCTGCTCGTCCTTGGTCTGCCCTTCGTCGTGTTGAGCACGTGGTGCATCGCCACCCGCCCGAGGTCCCGACCCACGGTCCGGCATGGTTTGGAACGGACGGCCCCGACCGAAGCCGAGCGCACCAGGTTGATCGTCGAAGCGCGCGGTCTGGACGGCGCGGAGTCGTGGACCGTCCAGACGGACCGGACGGCACGGGTGCGCTGGGACAAATCCGTGACATCGGCCCTGGCGGACGTCGACCGGATCGAGCTGACCTGGTGGCCGAGCCGAACCGGCCCGGTGTGGGTCGGCGGCGTCCACGTTCAGTTCTCGTCACCGTGGGGCGCCTATCGCTTCGGTGCGCTCCACCTACCGCCGCTCGAAGCGAGAGCCCTGCCCCGTGCCGAGGCTTTCGACAGTCGCACCCCGGTGCCACATCCGATCGGCCTCGTCGGCCTGCACCGTTCGAGTCGTCCCGGTTCCGGCACCGAGTTCGCCGACGTGCGCGAGTTCCGGCCGGGAGACCGGCTGCGCTCGGTGCACTGGCCGCTGACCGCTCGCACGGGCACGTTGCACAGTCGCACCAACTACGCCGAACAGGACGCCGAAGTCCATCTCGTGGTCGACGCTTCAGTCGACTTCGGTGACCGGTCTCGAGGCACCACGATCGACACCGGCCTGCGGGCGGCAGCGGGCATCAGCGAGTTCTTCCTGCGCCAGGGTGACCGGGTCGGGCTGCGAGTGGTGGGCAGCGAACGACCGTTGAATCTGCGACCGTCCCTCGGTCTGCAGCACCGTCGCCGTGTGCTCGATCTGCTCAGCGCCGTGAACCCCGGCCGGCTCGGTGATCGAGATGCGTCCGGCTTGCGATGGAACATTCCGTCGGGAGCCACGGTCGTCATGATGTCGCCGCTGCTCGGTCCATTCGCCTCGACCGTCGCGGCCACCCTCGCAGTACGCGGTCTCACCATCGTGGTCGTCGACACTCTGCCGACCGAACCACTCGACACAGTGCAGGATTCGGGACACCTGATCGCCATGAGGATCCGGCTTCTCGAGCGGCAGATGGAGATCGATGCCCTGCGTCGTCGCGGAGTGCCGGTGGTCGCGTGGCGGGGGCCGGGAACGCTGGACGATGTCATGCGCCGGCTGGCTCGGCGACCTCCCGCGCGGGCGGCTGCCCGATGAGCCGGCTGCTGTCCCGATGGGCGTCGATGCACCGGGATCGCCGCATCGCGCACCTGACGGCGTGGATGTTCGTCGCGCTGTTCGCTGCTGTCACCACGTTCGGCGGAGCACCCGATCCCATACCCCTGATCACTCTCGCCGTGGCAGCGTTGGTCACCGCCTTCGAGACCACCGGCGCCTGCGTCGGCCTGCTCGGTCTGGCCGCCGTCTGGACCTGGGTCTCCGCCGGTTTCGCCCCCGACACCTGGTGGAGCCTGCCCGCGGCGCTGTGCATGCTGGGGTTCCAGTGCTGCTTCCTGCTGGCGACCGACGGCGCAGATCAGACGTCGATCGCGAGACCGGTGCTGAACCGCTGGGTCACTCGTACCCTCACAGCGAGCGCTCTCGTCGCAGCGGGCGCATCCCTGGTGTTGGTCGCCACCGGCGCACCGCGTCCATCGGCCGGCTGGCTCGTGCCGCTCGGACTGTTCGTGATCGCCGCCACCTTCGTCGCCGTCGCACGTACGCACGGGCCTGCCAACTGACCGACCAAGTAGACCCCCGGGTTGACGATTAGGTGACCCTTAGTTACCTTAGGCACACCTAATTCAGTCTCGGAAAGGTTCCACCGTGCTCGTCTCCGCTTCACGCTCAGCCCGCACCATCGCCCTGACCGCCGCACTCGGCCTGGTGCTCACCGCCTGCGGCTCTGCGGACGCCGAGAAGAAGACCGAGGCTGCTGGCGCCGGTACCGGCCAGAACTCCACGACCTCCGCCAGCAAGGCCAACGGCCCGGTGACCGTCAAGGACGCTCAGGGGCGTGCGGTGAAGGTCGCCGCGAACCCCGGCAAGGTCGTCGTCCTCGACTGGAGCGTCGCCCGCAGCCTGACCCAGCTCGGTGTGCCGATCGCCGCCGTGCCGAAGCCCAACGGTGAACTACCCACCGACTTGACGCCGCTGAAGTCGGTCAAGACGGTCGGCACGCTGTTCGAACCCGACTATGAGGGCATCGCCGAACTCGAGCCCGATCTCATCATCATCGGCGGCCGTTCGGGTAATGCGAAGGTGCTGAAGGAAATGAGCAAGATCACTCCCAATGTGATCGACATGTCCGTGCGCACCGATGACCCGAAGCAGCGCATGGAGGTCGTCGCCGACCGCTACGAGACGCTCGCCTCCATCTGGGGCAAGTCCGCGCAGGCCAGGACGAACCTCGCCGCGATGGACAAGTCGATCAGTGATGTCAAGACCAAGGCCGCCAAGGCCGGCGGCACGACGATGTTCGTCCAGGTCTCCGGCGGGAAGGTCGCCGCGTACGGGCCCGGCTCGCGCTTCAGCGCCGTCTGGTCCGAGTTCGGATTCAAGCCGGTGAACGCACCGTTCAAGAAGGACGGCGGTCACGGCGAGGAGATCAACCAGGAGTTCTTCCTGAAGTACAACCCCAGCCGCATCGTGGTGCTCGACCGCAGCCGCGCGATCGGCCAGTCCGGCAAGCCCGCGCTCGACGTGTTGAACTCCGGGCTGGTCAACAAGACCGACGCCGCGAAGAACAAGAAGATCTCCACCGTCGACGGCTTCTCCTGGTACCTCGCCGCGGACACGCCGCTGTCCTACATCGCCGCTGCGAACGACCTCACAAAGGTGCTGTGAGCGCTTCGGCCACCGCAGTGAAGGCGTCCGGGGAGGGTCGTTCGCTGCGTCCGTCCCCGGTGTCCGTGGCCGGCGTCCTGGTCGTCGTCCTGAGCGCACTGTCGCTCGGTGTCGGCGTCGCGGGCGTCGGCCCGCTCGACGTCTTCAGCCCGAACGCCGCGCAGTGGGAAATCCTGCGCGTCTCGCGCATCCCTCGATTGGTCGCGCTGCTGCTGGCAGGTGCCGCCATGGCGGTCGCGGGTCTGATCATGCAGCGAATCACCGGCAACCGCTTCGTCTCACCGAGCACCTCGGGCACCGTCGAGGCCGCCGTGCTGGGCGTCATCGCCAGCGCGCTCCTCGTCCCGTCCGCCGGCCTGCTGGCGCAGATGGGTTTTGCGATCGGTACCGCGATCATCGGCACCATCGGATTTCTCTTTCTGCTGCAGACCCTGCGCCGGGCCGACACGCTCACCGTCGCGCTCGTGGGCATGATGTACGGCGGTGTCCTCGGCGCGGTCGGTGCCTACCTGGCTTACCAGGCCGACCTGCTGCAGATGCTCGAACTCTGGACGACCGGCGCCGGTTCGTCGCTGCGCGAAGGCACCTACGAACCGCTCTACCTGGTGCTCGCCGTCGGCGCGATCGGCTATCTGTTCGCCGACCGCTTCACCGTCGTCGGTATGGGTGAGGACGTCGCCACCAATCTCGGTGTGAAGTACCGCAGCGTCCTGTACATCGGCCTGGTGGTGGTCTCGATGATGGCCGCGCTCGTCGTGGTCGTCGTCGGGGCGATCCCCTTCCTCGGCCTGATCGTGCCGAACATCGTCTCGATGATGCTCGGCGACAACGTCCGACGCGTGCTGCCGATCACCGCGCTGGCCGGCGCCGGTTTCGTCGTGGCTTGCGACCTGGTCGGACGCCTGGTGCGCTTCCCGTACGAGGTGCCGTTCGCAACCATCGCCGGCATCATCGGTGCCGCCGTGTTCATCGTGCTGATCCTGCGGGCTGCGCGAGGTGACCTGCGATGACCACGACCGCCACGCGTCCTGCCGATCACGCACCTGCCGACCGGCCGATCGTCACCGAGTTCGAGCGTGCCCGCCGCCGTCGGATCCACACCGGACTCCTGGTTCTGGCGGCCGTCGCCGTTGCCGCCGTCGCGGTCTACCAGTTCTGGGACCTGCCGAGCGCCAGTTCCTACGCGCTGGACCTGCGCCGTCGCCAGCTCGCGAGCCTGGTCATCGCCGGCGTCTCGTGCGGTGTCTCGGCCGTTCTCTTCCAGACCCTCGCCGGTTCTCCCCTGCTGACTCCCGGAGTGATGGGATTCGATGCGCTGTACGTCCTGCTCGGCACGCTGATCGTGCTGATGCTCGGCACCGACACGCTCGTCGGGATGTCACCGGTCACCACGACTGTTCTGAATGCCGCAGCGTTGAGCCTGTTCGGCGTGGTTATCTTCGGGCTGCTGTTGCATGTCTCCGGGCGCAACCTTGTAGTGATGGTGCTCATCGGGATGGTGTGCAGCGCGTTGTTCTCCTCGTTGGGGTCCTTCGCCTCCCGGATGCTGTCCCCCACCGACTTCCTGACCGTGCAGGACATCATGTTCGCCTCCTTCAGTACGGCCGACGAGTCGGTGCTGAAGGCGACAGCAGTCCTCACCGCCGTGGCTGTGGCGGCATGCGTTCCACTGCTGAAGTACCTCGACCTGCTGAACCTCGGCACCGAGCGCGCGATCATCCTCGGCCTGCGCTACCGCTTGGTCGTCGGTCTGACGCTCACGGTGATCACCGTGCTGGTCGCCAGTTCCACGGCACTGGTCGGACCGATGACCTTCCTCGGCCTGATCGTCGCCAATGTCGCCCGCCAGGTCGTCGCCTCCCCCGGGCATGGTCCGTTGATCCTCGGCGCGATGCTGGTCGGCATCTGCGCCACGGTGTTCGGTCAGTTGCTGGTCAGCCGTGTCCTCAACTTCGGCGCGCCGCTGTCGGTCGTGATCAATCTGATCGGCGGCGCCTACTTCATCTACCTGCTCATGAGGAGAGTCCGCCTGTGATCGAGCTCCACGACCTCACCGTCCGCTACGACGAGGCCACCGTGCTCGACGTCCCGTCCTTGTCGATCCCGGACGGTCGCTTGACGGCGCTCGTCGGTCCGAACGGCGCGGGCAAGTCGACGCTGCTGTCGGTGACCGGGCGTCTGCTGAAGCCCACCAACGGGCGCGCCCTGGTCGGCGGGCTCGACGTGCAGCACAGCCCCAACGTCGAGATCAGCAAGGTCGTGTCGATCCTGCGGCAGGAAAACCACCTCACCGCGCGGCTGACCGTCGCCGATCTGGTCCGCTTCGGACGTTTCCCGCACTGCAAGGGACGCCTGCGCCCCGAGGACCACCGCCACGTCGAGGAGGCGATCCGTTTCGCCGATCTGGTCGACCTGCGCGACCGCTACCTCGACCAGCTGTCCGGCGGCCAACGACAACGCGCGTTCATCGCAATGGTGCTCGCGCAGGACACCCCGCACATCCTGCTCGACGAGCCACTGAACAACCTCGACATCAAGCACGCGGTCGCGATGATGCAACGCCTGCGCTCACTGGTGCACGACCTCGGCAAGACCGTCGTCGTCGTGCTGCACGACATCAACATCGCCGCCGCCTACTGCGACCAGATCATCGCGATGCGCGACGGTCGGGTGCTCGCGCAGGGCTCCCCCGAACTCATCATCGACCCGGACGTGCTGCGTGAGGTGTACGAGGTGGACGTCGAGGTGCTCGAGGCGCGCGGACGCCGCGTGGCCGTCTACTTCGAGTGAGTCCGCCACGCGACCAAACAGATCGGCCCCCTCGAGATGGATCTCGAGGGGGCCGATTTCGTTGTCTGTCAGGCAGATTCCTTGCGCTGCGTGCGCTTGCGGGGCTCGCGCTTCACGATCGTCGGCAGGACGTTGTCGAGCACGACCTCACGAGTGACCACAACACGAGCGATGTCGTCGTCACTGGGGACGTCGAACATGACCGGCATGAGCACCTCTTCCATGATCGCGCGCAGGCCGCGAGCGCCGGTGCCCCGCAGGTTCGCCTGCTCGGCAACGGCCTCGATCGCGTCCGGGGTGAACTCCAACTCGACGCCGTCGATCTCGAACATCTTCTGGTACTGCTTCACCAACGCGTTGCGCGGCTCAGTGAGGATCGACACCAGGCCGTCGCGGTCGATCGGCTCGACAGTGGTGATGACCGGCAGACGCCCGATGAACTCGGGAATCAGACCGAACTTCATCAAGTCCTCGGGCAGCACCTCGGCGAAGCTGGACATCGGGTCGGACGCCTGACGCAGTTCGGAGCCGAAGCCCAGGCCCTGCCGGCCGGCGCGGCTCTCGATGATCTTCTCCAGGCCGGCGAACGCTCCACCTACGATGAACAACACATTGGTGGTGTCGATCTGGATGAACTCCTGGTGTGGGTGCTTGCGTCCGCCCTGCGGGGGCACCGAGGCGCTGGTGCCTTCCAGGATCTTCAGCAGCGCCTGCTGCACGCCCTCGCCGGAGACGTCGCGGGTGATCGAGGGGTTCTCGCTCTTGCGGGCGACCTTGTCGATCTCGTCGATGTAGATGATGCCGGTCTCGGCCTTCTTCACATCGAAGTCGGCGGCCTGGATCAGCTTCAGCAGAATGTTCTCGACGTCTTCACCGACATAACCGGCCTCGGTCAGCGCGGTGGCGTCGGCGATCGCGAACGGGACGTTGAGCATGCGGGCGAGGGTCTGCGCCAGGTAGGTCTTGCCGCACCCGGTCGGGCCGATCAGCAGGATGTTGCTCTTGGCGATCTCGACACCGTCGGCGTCCTTCTTCGGCGCCTGCTCGGCGGCCTGGATGCGCTTGTAGTGGTTGTAGACCGCGACGGCCAGCGAACGCTTGGCGGGAGTCTGACCGATGACGTACTGCTCGAGGAACTCGAAGATCTCCTTGGGCTTGGGCAGCTTCTCCAGGCCCAGCTCGCTGGTCTCGGCCAGCTCTTCCTCGATGATCTCGTTGCACAGGTCGATGCACTCGTCGCAGATGTAGACGCCCGGTCCGGCGATGAGCTTCTTGACCTGCTTCTGGCTCTTTCCGCAGAACGAGCACTTCAGCAGATCGCTGCTCTCTCCCATACGTGCCACGCGCTTCCTTCTCCCTGCTCGACTCGTCATGCGTCCTTGGTTCGCATGACTCGGACGACGCTACCTGCTGGCTACGACATCCACCTTCATTGAACCCCGGTGTCGGGCGTCGCGTCACTCGTGTCCGCCGAGGGCTTAACGCTGAGGGCCCCGATCCACCCGGGATCGGGACCCTCACCTCACGTGCGCACCATCACCGGGCGCTCACGGCTGAAGCGAGGCCTTACGCGAAGCCAGCACCTCGTCGATGAGGCCGTACTCCTTGGCCTCGGCGGCGGTCAGGATCTTGTCGCGTTCGATGTCACGCTCGACCTGCTCCTTGGAACGGCCGGTGTGCGTGGCGATCGTCTGCTCCAGCCAGTCACGCATCCGGAAGATCTCGTTGGCGGTGATCTCCAGGTCGGAGGCCGTACCGCCCGAGCCCTCCATCGCCGGCTGGTGGATCAGGATGCGCGCGTTCGGCAGTGCGAACCGCTTGCCCGGTGCACCCGCGCCGAGCAGGACGGCGGCAGCCGAGGCGGCCTGACCGATCACGAAGGTCTGCACATCCGGCTGGATGTACTGCATCGTGTCGTAGATCGCGGTCAGCGCGGTGAACGAACCACCCGGGCTGTTGATGTACATGAGGATGTCGCGGTCGGGGTCCTGGCTTTCCAGCACGACCAACTGGGCGATGATGTCGTCCGCGGACGCGTCGTCGACCTGCACGCCGAGGAAGATGATGCGGTCCTCGAACAGCTTGTTGTACGGGTCGGACCGCTTCATGCCGTACGAGGTGCGCTCCTCGAACTGCGGAAGGATGTAGCGGTTGCTCGGCGGCACGTAGAGCCCGCCCTGGTTGTTCGAATTCATCTGTGCTCCAAGCCGATTCATCGAGTAGCTCATGCCTGCACCTCACCCGGGGCGTCGACCGAACGCTCGAAGACGTGGTCGACGAAGCCGTACTCCTTGGCCTCACGGGCCGAGAACCAACGGTCGCGGTCGGAGTCCTTCTCGACCTGGTCGACCGACTGGCCGGTGTGCTCGGCGATGAGTTCGGCGAGTTCCTTCTTCATGCCCAGCAGCAGTTCGGCCTGGGTACGGATGTCGGAGGCCGTACCGCCGATACCACCGGAGGGTTGGTGCATCATGATGCGCGCGTGCGGGGTGGCGTAGCGCTTTCCCTTGGTGCCGGCCGAGAGCAGGAACTGGCCCATGGAGGCAGCCAGGCCCATCGCCACGGTCGCGACGTCGTTGGGAATCCAGTTCATCGTGTCGTAGATCGCCATACCTGCGGTCACCGAACCACCGGGGCTGTTGATGTACAGCCAGATGTCCTTCTCCGGGTCTTCGGCCGCCAACAGCAGCAGCTGCGCGCAGATGGCGTTCGCGTTGTCGTCGCGAACGTCCGAGCCCAGGAAGATGATGCGTTCCTTGAGCAGCCGGTTGTAGATCTGGTCGTCGAGGCCGGCGACCGGCTGGGTGGCCATGCCGACCGGCGTGCCGACCGGCGCGTTGCTGCGCTCCGTCATCGTTACTCCATCTGTTCGTTCTTCGTTCCTACGGGACCGATGTCCACTTCCACTCGACCCTAACGCGCACCACCGACGGTTTCGTCCCGACCCGGACCCTTGTTCGCCCTGAGCGCAAGACCCACCGGCCGCACGTTCTTCGGTCGGTCCACCCCGGGGACGGCGAAGGCGCACGAGCGGGTGCTCGTGCGCCTTCACGCGGTGTTCGCGCAGTGTGCGGAGCCTGATCAGGCGTCCTTCGTGCCCTCGTCCTCGGCCGAAACATCGGCGGTCTCGGTCTCGCTCTCGATGTCGTCCTCGTCGCTGCCGTCGAGTTCGCCGTCGAAGTGGTCCTCGACCTCCATCTCCTGGTTCAGGTCGACGGTGTTGCCGTCGGTGTCGACAACCTCGACCTTCTCCAGGACGGACGCCAGCGCCTTGCGCCGACCGACCTCGGACATCACCTGCGGCACCTGGCCCTGCTGGTCGAGCGCCTGCGCGAAGGTGTTCGGGTCCATGCCGTACTGCTGCGCCGACATGATGAGGTACTCGATGAGTTCCTCCTGGGAGACCTTGACGTCGTCCTGGGCCACGATCTTGTCCAGCAGGATCTGCGACTTCAGCGCCCGGCGGGTCGACTCGTCGACCTCCGCGCGGTGCTCGTCGTCGTCCATGCGGCCTTCGCCCTCGAGGTGGTTGTTGACCTCGGCGTCGATAATGCTCTGCGGCAGCGCGATCTCGACATTCTCGAGCAGGTGCTCCAGCACCTTGTCACGCGCCTGCACACCCTGCTGGAAACGCTTGGAGTTCTCCGCCTGCTGGCTCAACTGCTCACGCAGTTCGTCCATCGTGTCGTGCTCGGAGGCCATCTGGGCGAAATCGTCGTCGAGTTCGGGCAGCTCGCGCTCCTTGACCGCCTGCAGCGTCACGGTGCAGGACGCGTCCTGACCCTCGTGCTCGCCACCGGCCAGCGCCGCGGTGAAGTCCTTGGACTCGCCTGCCTTCAGGCCCTCGAGTGCCTCGTCCATGCCCTCGAGCATGTTGCCCGCACCGACCTCGTAGGAGATGCCCTCGACGCTGTCGATCTCCTCGTCACCGATGGACGCCTTGAGGTCGATCGTCACGAAGTCGCCCTTGGTGGCGGCGCGCTCGACGGTCTTCAGGGTGCCGAAACGCTCACGCAGCGCCTCGACCTCGGCGTCGACGTCCTCGTCGGTGACCTTCAGCGGATCGACCTCGACCTTGATGGCCGACAAGTCGGGCAGGTCGAACTCGGGAAGCACGTCGACCTCGGCGGTGAAGACCAGCGGGTCGTCGCCCTCGGTCGGAGCGCCGGTCACGTCGACCTCGGGCTGACCCAGCGGCTGCAGGTCGTTCTCCTCGATGGCCTGGGCGTAGAAGTTCGGCAGGGCCTCGTTGATCGCCTCGCTGACGACCGCACCGCGGCCGAAGCGCTGCTCGATGATCCGGGCCGGCACCTTGCCCTTGCGGAAGCCGGGGATCTGAACCTGGTTGCCGATCGCGGTGTACGCGGCGTCCAGGCTCGGCTTGAGCTCCTCGAACGGCACCTCGACGGTCAGCTTGACCCGGGTCGGGTTGAGGGTCTCGACGGCGCTCTTCACTACAGGCACTCCAAAGGGTTGGGAACGGTCTCGCTCATTACTGGAGCGGGCGACGAGAATCGAACTCGCGTAATCAGTTTGGAAGACTGAGGCTCTACCATTGAGCTACGCCCGCACGGAACATCGGCGACCTTCGCGTCGGGCGGCCCGACGTCCGGTCTGATGTACCGAGGGGTTAGCCTACCTACTCTGCCGACCGCAGCAAAAACCGGTCGGCAGACATACCGATACGGGGTATGGCGCAGCTTGGTAGCGCGTCCGCTTTGGGAGCGGAAGGCCGCCGGTTCGAATCCGGCTACCCCGACGTCCGGGCTTCGCCTGTAGTAGATGCGCGAGTTATCGACGGTCGCGCAGGTCATACGGAATGAATCAAGCTGTTTGGGACAGCTGTGGGTTGGGTGTGTTGGGTTTGTTGATCCAGACGGTGTCTGGGGGCATGTGCGTGATCGGCGGTTTGTGGTGCCGGGCGGTGTGCTTGGCGGCGTAGGCGGCTTTGGTGGTTGCCCACTGGTCGTGGGTACTGCTCCAGGTGCCGTGGTGGACTCGGGCCGGGGTGTGTCCGGCGAGGCCGGCGTGGTGGTGGCGGGTGTTATACCGGTCGAAGAACTCGGCACTCCACTGCCGCGCGTGTTCTAAGGAGTCGAACTCTTCGGGGTAGTCCAGGTCGTACTTCACCGTTTTGAACAACGCCTCGGCGAACGCATTGTCGTTCGACACCCGAGGGCGTGAGTACGAGGCGTGGACGTGCATCGTGGCCAGCAGTTCTCGCACGGTCCCGGCTCGCATCACGCCACCGTTGTCGGCATGGATGACCTGCGGTGTGCCCTGCTGGGCGGTGAACGCGTTGTTGAACAGTTCCTGGGTGAACCGGTGGTCCTCGACGTGCTCGACGCGGTACCCGACCACGTACCTCGAGTACAGATCGATCATCGAGTACAGCTTGAAACTCATCCGTCCTGGACCGGGCAGGTTGGTGATGTCCCAGCACCACACTTGTCCCGGGGCGGTGGCGTGCAACCGGGGAGTGGACCGTGCACCGTACCCGCGGTGCGCGGTGTGCCGGCGGCGATCACTGGACTGCCCTTCGCGACGCATGATGCGGTGCATCGAGGGCAACGAACACAGGTACACGCCCTGATCCAGTAGTTCGAAGTGTGCCTGCCGGATCGATAACCCTGCCAACTCGACCGTGTTGAGGGCCTGCACCACGGCCTTCGCCTCGGCAGCGGTGACACGGTTGGGGTACGCCCGTTCCGTGTGGGGCACCACCACCCCGATCCGTGGGGGCGGATTGAGATATCGGTAGTAGGACGACCGAGCGATCCCCAGCCAGGCACAACCCTGGACGATGCTCACTCCGGCATGGCCGAGGGCCGTGACGGTATCGGCGGCAACCTCGAAGTATCGGGGTCTCTCAACCAGTCCGGCATCCCCGGGCGGGGTGGTGGTTCCTCCTGGTTGGGGCCCGCGCTCTTGGCCAATCCCTCCAAGAGCGCGGCAGCTTTTCCCAGCAGTTCCACCGCGGACTGCGATTGCTCCAGTTCTTGTTGCAACCGCTGGTTCTCACGCCGCAACCGTTCCAGCTCAACGCGTTCGTCATATTTCAACACGTGCCTCGCTACCGTCGTTGGCTCTTTGGTGGCCGGGTCGACCAACCGGCCAGCGTCCCGCCACATCGACCACTTCTTGATCGAGAACGGCGTGACACCGACCCTACGCAGGAACGCGGCCTTCGCACCACGCTCGAGGCACTGGTCATGCTCCAGCAGCAGAGCCCACCGCTGCTCATCAGTGAAAGCCGCATGACGCGACGGACGAAACGGCACCTCATCAGAAACCATCAGGGAAATCCTTTCCCCACCCAGCTGTCTCACAACAGCCTGACGCACTGGGGCATAGCGTGCGCAACTGTCGTGGACTCGCGCGTTGCCGAATACGAGGGCGAAATCGACGGCCTGAAAAGCCGCCGAGCCGAAGTCGGCGAGAGGGGTCAGTTACGGCGCAGGACGACGACCGTGCGGTCGTCGGTCTCGCCGGCCCGGGCGGTCTGGCAGATGCGCTTGGCCGAGCCCACGATCGAGGAACTGATCTCGCGCTCCGCATGACCGAGCATGCGGTCGATGCCCTGGGAGATGTCGACGTCCTTGTGCTCCACGACGCCGTCACTGAACAGCACCAGGATGTCGCCGGGCAGCAGTTGTCCGCGCACCCGGGGGTAGTCGCGCTCGGTGAGGTGGTCGATGATGCCGAGGACGACCCCGGCCTCAGTGGTCATCGCTTCCCAGCGTCCGGCGCCGGCGTGAAACTGCACGGCGGCCGGATGCCCGGCCGAACCGAGCGAGAAGGCACCGTCGGCGAGGTCGACGGCGACGTGGGTCGCGGTCGCAAAACCGTCGGTCCAGCCCTGACGGACCAGGTAGTCGTTGATGGCGGGCAGGACGCGGGACGGTTCAAGGGCACCGAGCAGACCGGAGACCGCGCCACCGAGCAATACGGCCCGGGATCCGGCGGTCGAGCCCTTGCCCGACACGTCGAGCACCGCAGCATTGAAGACTCCGCTGACCTCGCAACCGACCACGACGTCGCCGCAGAACGCCTCGTCGTGAGCGGGCATGACCGCGCTGTCGAGACTCCAGCCCGGTGGCAGGTCGGGCATGTGGGTCTGCACCTCGTGCCGCTGGCGTAGGTCGGTGAGCAGGGTCGCCGCAACCTGGTGGGAGATGCCGCTGCTGCGCGTCCAGGTGCGGTCCAGGGCCGCCACGATGGCGGCGGTCACGCCGATCGCGATCGCGCTGGTGGCCGCACGCTCGGTGAGGTCGGGGGTGCGGATGAAGGCGACCAGGACGAACGCCAGACAGCAATAAGCGAGCGCGACCCCCATGAGCCGGCCACTGAGCATCAGACCGCTCGCGAGCACCGGCGGGAGGAAGAGGCCGTAGCTGTAGTCGGGACGAACCTCGAACAACAACACCAGGAAAGTCGCGATCGTGACGATTGCGGCGGTGATGATCCAGGCCGAGCGTGGCAGGTCGAAGGTGGGTGCCGCCGTCCGCTGCCGACGCAGGAGCCAGCGCATCGGCCGGGACGACAGTCCCGGTGACAGCGATTGCTCGATTCCCATGCCGCAACGCTAACCGTCCGGCGATGTATAGGGAAATGAAGTTGGACAAATCCATACCCGTTTCTCCCCCATCGAGCCGCGAGGGGCGTACCCTGCCCTCCCGCCAAGCACCCGTGCGGGTGTGTCGGGCTAGTCCTCGGCGGGCAACTCTCCACTGTTCTCATACGCAGTCACCATGTCCAAGCGCCGCTGATGACGGGCAACTCCGGCGTACGGCGTCTCGAGGAACACTTTCACCATCGCCTGGGCCTGTTCCTGGGTATGGAAGCGTCCACCCAACGAGATGATCTGAGCGTCGTTGTGCTCACGGGCGAGCTGCGCCAACTCCGTCGAGTAGCACAGCGCCGCGCGGATGCCCTTCACCTTGTTGGCCGCCATCTGCTCGCCGTTGCCGGACCCGCCGAGCACGATGCCCAACGATCCCGGGTCTGCGGCGACACCTTCGGCGGCGCGCAGCACATAGACCGGGTAGTTGTCATGCTCGTCGTACTGCGCCGGACCGTGGTCGACGACCTCGTGGCCCTGCTCGACCAGCCATTCGACCAGGCCGCGCTGCATCTCGTAGGCGGCGTGGTCGCCACCGATGTGAACTCGCATGAGGCTTCTCTCTCTTTCAGCTGAAGTCGGGGTCGGCGTCGCGGGTGCGCTTGAGTTCGTAGAAGCCGGGCGTGCCGGCGACCAGCAGGCAGCCGTCCCAGAGCTTGCCGGCGGCCTCGCCCTTGGGTGCCGGGGTGACCACCGGGCCGAAGAACGCGACGCCCTCGAACGCCACGACCGGCGTCCCGACCTCGTCACCGACCAGGTCGATCGCCCGCTGGTGCGAAGCACGCAACGCCTGGTCGACCTCGTCACCGGGGACGTTCTCGGCGCGGTCGATCAGATCGGCCGGCAGACCGGCGTCCTCGAGCGCCTCGACGCAGACCTGACGCAGGTCCTTCTCGTCGCGTCCGCGGCCTTCGAGGTGGATGCGCTGACCCATCGCGTCGTACAGCTTCTTACGGACGTCGTTCCGCTCGTCCTGCGGCACCGAGAGTTCGGCGGCGATCACCGTTCGCACCGGCAGCCACCCGCGGTCGAGCATCTCGCGGTAGCTCTGCGGCAGATCGCGGCCCTCGTTGAGGACGCTGAGCGACATCACCGACCAGGTGACGTCGACGTCACGGACCTG
This sequence comes from Yimella lutea, assembly GCF_006715095.1. Taxonomy (NCBI): domain Bacteria; kingdom Bacillati; phylum Actinomycetota; class Actinomycetes; order Micrococcales; family Dermacoccaceae; genus Yimella; species Yimella lutea. Next base: position 1,494,001 of record NZ_VFMO01000001.1, on the reverse strand, counting down.
CTCGACCTGCATCATCCAGCGGGAGGTCATCCAGGCCCACGGGCACATCGGATCGAAGAACATCTCGGCCGTCTTTCGGCCGCCCTGCGGGGCGTCGGTGTCAGTCACGTGCTCATCCTGCCAAACGCGTCGGACGCCCGCGTGGGAGCATGTCGTCCGCGTGCGCCCGACGAAGTGCTCACGTCCGGATCCCCACGAAGGAGTTCATCGGTGGCAACCACCAACCTGACCCGTACCGAGGCCGAGGGCCGCTCGACACTGATCGACGTCGCGTCCTATGACGTGACCCTCGATCTGACGAGCGAGGAGAAAACGTTCGGATCCGTCACCGAGGTGGTCTTCACCGCCGAGCAGGACGGCGACACCTTCATCGACTTCGTCGACGGCACCGTCACCGGCCTCGAACTCAACGGCGAATCGCTCGACGCCGCCGGCAGTTACGACGGTGCGCGCATCGCGTTGACGGTGCGCTCCGGCGAGAACCGGCTGCGGGTCGAAGGCACCGGCACCTACATGAACACCGGTGAGGGCCTGCACCGTTTCGTCGACCCGGTCGACAACGAGGTCTACCTCTACAGCCAGTTCGAGGTCGCCGACTGCCGCCGGATGTTCGCCGTGTGGGATCAGCCCGACCTCAAGGCCACGTTCCGCTTCACCGTCACCGCGCCCGCCCATTGGCAGATCGTCTCCAACCAGCCGACCCCCGAACCGCAGCCCGCCGAGCACACCTGGCGCGACCCTTCCGGCAACGAGCGCCCGACCGCAACCTGGTCGTTCGGGGCCACCCCGGTCATGTCGTCCTACATCACTGCGCTCGTCGCAGGCCCGTACGACGTCGTCCGCGACAGCGTCTCGACCCGTCGCGGCGAGGTGCCGCTGGCGATCTACTGCCGCAGGTCGTTGAGCGAGTTCCTCGACTCCGACAACGTGTTCGACTGCACCAAACGCGGATTCGAGTTCTTCGAGAACGAGTTCGACTGCGAGTACCCGTTCGAGAAGTACGACCAGATCTTCACCCCCGAATACAACGCGGGGGCGATGGAGAACGCCGGCTGCGTGACCTTCAACGAGATCTACATCTTCCGTTCGAAGGTCTCGGACGCGAAGATCGAACGCCGCGCGCTCACGATCCTGCACGAACTCGCGCACATGTGGTTCGGCGACCTGGTCACCATGAAGTGGTGGAACGACCTGTGGCTCAACGAGTCGTTCGCCGAGTGGGCGTCCACCGTCTGCCAGGCGGAAGCGACCGAATGGGACGAGGCCTGGACGACCTTCTCGATCTTGGAGAAGACCTGGGCCTACAACCAGGACCAGCTGAGCTCCACCCACCCGATCGTCGCCGACATCGGCGACCTCGAGGACGTCGAGTCCAACTTCGACGGCATCACCTACGCCAAGGGTGCGTCCGTGCTGAAGCAACTCGTCGCGTACGTCGGCCGCGACCGGTTCGTGCAGGGTCTGCGCTCCTATTTCGCCAAGTACGCGTGGGGCAACACGACCCTGCCCGACCTGCTGACAGAACTTGCGGACGCCTCCGGCCGCGACCTGAAGGCGTGGTCGGCGCTCTGGCTGGAGACCGCGGGCGTCAACACCCTCACTCCGAAGCTGGAGACGGGCGACGACGGCACGATCTCGTCCTTCGTCATCGAGCAGACGGCCACCGAGGAGCTCCCGACACTGCGCCCGCACCGCCTCGCTGTGGGTTGCTATGAGCGCCAGGGCGATTCGTGGGTTCGTACCAACCGCGTCGAGGTTGACGTGGACGGCGCGAGCACGAGCGTCGACGCACTCGTCGGCACGACGCATCCCGGCGTGATCCTGCTCAACGACGACGACCTGGCCTATGCCAAGATCCGCCTGGACGACGCGTCGATGGCGGCGGTGATCGAGCAGCCCGAAGGGTTCGACTCACTCCCCCGCGCGCTCGTGCTGGGTGCCCTGTGGGACATGACGCGTGATGCGCAGCTGCGTGGCCGCGACCTCGTCTCGGTGCTCCAGGTGCTCGTCGGCAAGGAGACCCACTCGGGAATCCTGCGGATGATGCTCACCGTGCTGCGCCAGCTGACCGAGCTGTACATCAGCCCGGACGCGCAGGACGAGGTGCGTGCGCACGTCACCGCCACGTTGCGCGAGGCCGCGTCCCAGGCAGCTCCTGGTTCGGACGCCCAGTTGCAGCTCACCGAGGCGTTCGCCGCGTACGCGTCCACCAAGGACGATGTCGCGTTGGTGCGAGGTCTGCTGTCGGGTCAGGAGTCGTTCGAGGGCCTGGCGATCGACCAGGATCTGCGCTGGTCGTTGCTCACGTCACTCGCCGCCGCAGGGGCCGCGCAGGAGGACGAGATCGCCGCCGAGGAGCAGAAGGACGCGACCGCCAGCGGCAAGGAACGGGCCGCCCTCGTGCGGGCGGCGCTGCCCACCCCCGAGGCGAAGGCCGAGGCGTGGAGCAAGCTGGTCGAGACTCCGGGTCTGCCCAACCAAACGATCGAGGCGATCGGCAAGGGTCTGCAGCGGGTGCACGACCGGCAACTGCTCGCCCCCTATGCGGACAAGTACTTCGCCATGCTGACTTCGATGTGGGCAGACCGAACGTTCCACATCGGTCAGAGCATCGCCAACCTGGCGTTCCCGGTGTCGCTGACCTCGCCGGATCTGCTCGGTGCAGCTCAGCAATGGCTGGACGAGAACGCGTCCGCGCCGGCCGGTCTGGTGCGTGTGGTGACCGAGCACCGCGACGACGTCCAGCGGGCCCTCACCGCGCAGGCATACGACGCTACGCTCTGATCCATCGCACGAAACGCACGGCCCCGCTCCGATCGGAGCGGGGCCGTGCGTTTCGTGCGGTCAGTTCTGCGGCTCGGCGTCGCGGTGGTTCACGCATCGGATCAGTCGCTTGGCGCGACGACTGATCATCACCTCGTCCAGCGTGACCAGCTTGTGGTTGCCGTCTGCAAGAGGCAGACGCCAGTTCGGGTACTCCTCGTCGGTACCCGGCTGGTTGATCGTGCGCACGTCACCGACCAGGTCGTTCACCGAGACTCCGAGCATCTTGCTCGGTGCCCATGCGAGGTACTTGTGCAGGGCGTCGACCTGCTCCTCGATGCCGGCCTTCTCCTTGAGCAGACCCCGCTCGCGCAACTCCGACAGCACTGCCTCGCGCTGAGCGTCGTCCTCGGCGATCTCCTCCTCCAACGGACGAGTGAGCAGACCAAGTTCGTGACGCACCGCGATGTGCTCTCCCTGCAGGTACCCGGCGGTGGGCGGCAGGTCGTGCGTGGTGACGCTCGCCAGGCACAGCGACCGATAGGTCTCGGGGGCACGCGGAGCGGAGCCGTCCTTGCGCTCGAACCACAGGATCGACGTGCCGAGCAGGCCGCGCTCCAGCAGGTAGTCACGGACCCAGTCCTCGACCGTGCCGAGGTCTTCGCCGATCACGACGGCGCCGGCGCGCTGGGCCTCGAGCGCCAGGATGCCGACCATCGCCTCGTGGTCGTAGCGCACGTAGGTGCCGTTCTTCGGGGACTCCCCGCGCGGCACCCACCACAGACGGAAGAGTCCGAGGATGTGGTCGACGCGGATGCCGCCTGCCATGCGCAGCACGGTGCGAAGCATGTCGCGGAACGGCGCGTACCCGAGTTCGGCCAGGCGGTCCGGGCGCCACGGCGGCTGGCTCCAGTCCTGCCCCATCTGGTTGTAGTCGTCCGGCGGGGCGCCGACGCTCACCTGGTGGGCGAGCACGTCTCCGAGCGCCCAGGCGTCCGCGCCACCGGGGTGCACGCCGACTGCGAGGTCGTGGACGACGCCGACACCCATGCCGGCGGCGCGCAGTTCCCGCTGGGCATCGGTCAACTGGCTCTGCACGATCCACTGCAACCAGCACTGGAACTCGACCTCGTCGGCCAGACGTTCCCGCTCGGCAGCAACGGCCTCGCTGCGTGGGTCGCGTAGCTCCTGCGGCCATGTCTCCCAGGGCAACCCGCGGTCGACGACGATGGCCGACCAGGTGGCGAAATCGATGAGGCCCTGGCCCTCGCGGGTCACGAACTCCTCGAACTCGCGAGCGCGGCGGTGCGTGCGTTCGGTACGGAAGATCATCCGCAGGGCGGCCCGCTTGGCCTCCCAGGAGCCGTCACGGTCGAGCTGAGCGAGCTTGTTCAACCGGCGGGCGTCGTCGCTGTGCCACTCCACGAGTTGGTGTTCGGCTGCGGACAGGTAACCGATCTCCGGTACTTCCTCGACCCGGATGTACATCGGGTTGACGAAGCGGCGCGAGGTCGGCAGGTACGGCGAGGGCTCCATCGTCGCGACCGGTTCGGCGGCGTGCACCGGGTTGATCAGTGCGAAGTCGGCACCCTGGCGAGCGCCCCAGGTACCGAGTTCGGCGAGGTCGGCGGCGTCGCCGATGCCCCACGAACGCTCGGAACGCACGGTGTACAGCTGGGTCATCAGACCCCACACGCTGTCGTTCTCCAGCGCGGCCGGCAGGCTGACCTTCTCCGGCGTCACGATCACCGGCGCGCGGTGCTCCTGCGTCGGGCGGGGTGTGGCCTTCGCCCCGTCGGTCGTCGCTACGGACTCCGCGGCGGGCGCTGCGTCGTCCACCGGCTTCTGTCCGACCGACACGATCAGTTCGTGATAACCGAGCGGCAGGTCGCCGGGCAGTTCGATCGTGGTCTCGGCGACCATCTCGCCGTCGATCTCGCGCGGTTCGACGAACCGTTCGACGACGGCGACCTCTCGAGTGCGCCCGTCCTCCAACCGCAGCCTTGCCTCGCTGGGCGCCCCGTCGGCTGCATGCAACGCGACCCACGGCGTCCAGCCTTCGCGCAGGACGATCACACGTGGGACGACGCGGCGCCACGGCTCGAGTTCGCGCTGGGCAAGCGCTGCCCGGGCGGACTGTTCGTCGGATGCGTCCACGTCGAACACGCTCAGCACGGTGCTGATGGTGTGGGCGGACACCTGGACGTGGTTGCCCTTCCAGTCCCAGTAGTCGGTGGCGACGCCGTAGGCGCGGGCGAGGTCGATGAGCGTGCTGGACGGGGCGTCGGACATGGCCGCAAGTTTCGCACGCCCGGCGGAGCCTGACGAACCTTGTCTCGCCCTCCTGCGAAACTTGGCCACATGCCCGACTTCACCGTGAGCGACCAACTGCCGGTCACCATCTGGGACCGGCTCCTCGGCACTCCCTTGATGATCGCCGGGATCGTCGTGATCGCGCTGTTCCTGCGCTGGGTCGTGCACCGCGCGATCCGCAAGGTGATCGCGATGATGGAGCAGCGATCGGCCGAACGGGTCACGAGCGGACGCGCGACGCGGGTGCTGCGGCAGGCCACCGGCCTGGACAACGAGCGACGCAAACAACGCGCGGCGACGGTCGGTTCACTGTTGCGATCGATCTCGACAGTCCTCATCTTCACGATCGCCGCGCTGACGATCATGGCCGAGTTGGGCGTGCCGCTCGCTCCCCTGCTGACCTCGGCCGGCATCGGTGGTGTCGCCCTCGGCTTCGGGGCACAGAGCCTGGTGAAGGATTTCCTGTCCGGGATCTTCATGATCATGGAGGACCAGTACGGAGTCGGCGACGTGATCGACACCGGTGAGGCGATCGGCACGGTCGAGGAGGTCACGCTGCGAGTGACCCGGCTGCGCGACGCGGCCGGTGTCGTCTGGTACGTCCGCAACGGCGAGATCATCCGTATCGGCAACAAGTCTCAGGGCTGGGCCGTCGCACTCATCGACATCCCGATCGCCTACGACCAGCCGGTGGAGAAGGCTCTCGACACCCTGCGCACCGTCACCCGCACCATCGACGACGAATCCCCGTGGAAAGAGGTGTTGCTCGAGGAACCGCAGGTCGCGGGTGTCGAGTCCGTCAGCGGTGGCGTCGTGACGCTACGGATCATCGCCAAGACCGTGCCGGGCGAACAGTACGCGCTGTCCCGTGAGGTGCGCGAGCGCAGTAAGAACGCCTTGGACGCAGCCGGCATCCGCGGTCCTGCGCTGCCGCCGTACTCGGCGGGTGCCGGTATCTGAGCCGTACTGCCTCCCCTGCGGGATCGCAAACCGCGGTTTGAAAGACTGGCGGCGTGACCGAGCAGACGACGTACTACGAACTCATGGGTGGCGAAGCCACCTTCCACAAGCTCGTGCACGAGTTCTACAAGGGTGTCGCGGACGACCCGGAGTTGCGCGCGATGTACCCCGAGGAGGATCTCGGCCCCGCCGAGGTGCGGCTGCGCATGTTCCTCGAACAGTATTGGGGCGGTCCCACCACCTACTCGCAGCAGCGCGGCCACCCACGGCTTCGGATGCGGCACATGCCGTTCGTGATCACTCCGGCCCAGCGCGACCGCTGGTTGCTGCACATGATGAACGCGGTCGACACGCTCGACCTCGAACCCGCACTGGAGAACCTGCTGCGCGATTACCTCACGCGGGCCGCCTACTCCCTGGTGAACGCACCCGAGGATCGCCCGGACGTCACCGGCCTTTCCCAGGCCTGACCAGCGGCCCCGATTTGTGTGAGGGGCCGCACGAGGACGAAACTTGATGACCGTGACTTCCGCCAAACTCGACCTGTCTCAGACCGGCACCACCCTGCACCGCGGTGCCACCGATTCCGCTTGGTGGCGCAGCGCGGTGATCTACCAGATCTACCCCCGCTCCTGGGCCGACGCCAAGGGCGGTGGCGTCGGTGACCTGAAGGGGATCACCTCGCGCCTGCCCTACCTGCATGATCTGGGTATCGACGCCGTCTGGCTGTCGCCGTTTTACACCTCCCCCCAGGCGGACGCCGGCTACGACGTCGCCGACTACCGCGACATCGACCCGATCTTCGGTACGCTCGACGACGCGAAGAGCCTTGTCACCCAAGCACACTCGCTCGGCCTACGAATCATCGTCGACCTTGTGCCGAACCACTCGTCCGACGAGCACGAGTGGTTCAAGGCCGCGTTGGCCGCAGAGCCGGGCTCCCCCGAGCGCGATCTCTACATGTTCCGCGAGGGCAAGGGCGAGAACGGAGAAGAGCCGCCGAACAACTGGCAGAGCGTCTTCGGTGGGCCGGCCTGGACCCGTGTCACCGAGGCCGACGGACAGCCCGGGCAGTGGTACCTGCACCTGTTCGACCCCAAGCAACCCGACTTCAACTGGCAGAACCCGCGCGTGCGCGAGGAGTTCGAGTCGATCCTGAAGTTCTGGCTCGACATCGGCGTCGACGGCTTCCGGGTGGATGTGGCGCACGGCCTCATCAAGCAAGAGGGTCTGCCCGACTGGACCGGCGCGATGAACATGCTCGACCTGACCGACATGGAGAAGCAGCACCCGCCGATGTGGGACCAGGACGGCGTCCACGAGATCTACCGCGACTGGCGCGCGATCCTCGACTCGTACAACACGACCGGGGACGACTCCAAGGACCGCATCATGTGTGCCGAGGCCTGGGTCGACCCGCCCTCGCGCGCGGCTGCCTTCGTCCGCCCGGACGAGTTCCACCAGGCCTTCAACTTCGACTTCCTGCAGGGTGCCTGGCGCGCCGAGGACCTGCGCGAGGTGATCGAGAAGTCGTACGCGGCGAACGACAGCGTCGGCGCACCCACCACCTGGGTGCTGTCCAACCACGACGTCGTGCGTCACGCCAGTCGCCTAGGTCTGCCGATCGGGCGCCCGCGTCCGAACGGGATCGGTGCCGATGACGAGCAGCCGGACGCGGTTGTCGGTCTGCGCCGGGCGCGCGCCGCGACGACGCTCATGCTGGCCCTGCCGGGCGGCTCGTACCTGTACCAGGGTGAGGAACTCGGCCTGCCCGACCACACCTCGATGCCGGACGAGTTCCGTCAGGATCCGACCTTCGCGCGGACCGGGGGCAAGGAACTTGGCCGCGACGGCTGCCGCGTCCCGATGGCCTGGGAGAAGGACTCACCCGCGTTCGGCTTCAACACCACCGGTGAGACCTGGCTGCCGCAGCCGGAGGTCTACGGATCGTTGGCCGTCGACCAGCAGGACGGCGTAGAGGACTCCACCTTGGAGCTTTACCGCACGCTGCTGCGTATCCGTCGCGAGCGGGACCTGGGTGAGGGTTCGATCGTGGAGCTCGACTCCCCCGCCGACACAGTCGTGTTCCGTGTCGAGTGCCGCGCCGAGCAGACCTACGTCGCCGTCAACCTAGGCTCTGATCCGTTCGAACTCTCTTCTGGCGCAACGGTTCTGGTGTCCAGCGAGCCTGGCGTGACGACCACTCTGCCTACGGACACGGCGGTCTGGTTCACCGCCTGACCGGCCGCCTCGGAATCCGCGCGGACCCCCTTCGGTTCGCGCGGATTCTTCGTTTCAGCGGGTCAGCACGAACCCTGCCGGGGTGCTGAGGCGTCCCCACCGACCGCACCGATGCCACGAGGCTTCGTCACCGACGAGGAAGCCGAGCGCGTCGGCGGCGAACGCTGCGCCCGCAGGCATGCCTTCCTCTGGAACACGTCCCCACACGCGTTCGCGGAGGTTCGCGACCGCGGCTGCACCGGCGACGACCGGAGTGCCCACGGCGACCTCGGCGATGCCCTCACGTGCGATCTCCTGCAGGCGCGCGACGGCGATCGTCGCTGCGGGCTCCCAGCCTGATCGAGGCGCGGAGATACCCAGCCAGGGCGCCGAAACCTGTTGCGGCGGAACGGAAAACACAGTCTCGACGCCGCGTGCCAGACGGTCGCGCACGGAAACAAGCGCCACAGCGATGTCGAGGTCGGCGGGCTGGGTGAGCCGCTGCACCCGCAGGCCCAGGGTCAGTCCGGTATGAGTGAGACTGCGTCCGGGCAGAACCTCGACCCAGGACGCCAGCACCGTGCCGGAGGCCTGCAGTCGCAGGGCACCATCGGGGGCCACACGCAATGCGCGCCGGATGAAGGTCGCGAAGTCGTCCGCCGATCGTTGATCCTCGAAGTGGAGCGTGGTCATCGGGTGCGGCGCTTCATCGGCACCGGATCACCGAAGAATTTCTCCAGGTCGGCGCGCATCTCGGGCGAAATGCGGGTGGGTCGCTGGGTCTCGACGTCGAAGGTGACCAGCGTTCCCTCCGAGCGGGCATACACGGTTGCGTCTTCGTCGCGGCAGGAGAGCACCTCGTAGGCGAGGTCGAACGAGGCACCCGCGATACGCGACACCCACATCGCGATGGTGATCGTCGGACCGCGGTACGGCAGCTGCTGCAGGTAGTCGATCTCGCTGCGCGCCACCAGCAACGGCTGCTTGTCGTGGCCGAGATCGCCGAACCAGTCGCGCATGCCGAGCACACGCGCCTCCTCCAGCAGGCGGAGGTACTGGACGTTGTTGACGTGGCGGTTGGCGTCCATGTCGGACCAGCGCAACGGCACGTCGATGTAGTACGGACGTTTCGGCATGGGTCCATCATCGCAAGTGCCCTACCCGTGGGTCGCTAGAGTGTCGGCGTGACTTCTTCCGGCGACACCCCTGACCTCGACGCCGTCGCGGACCTGCTCGATGTACTCGACCTCAAGCACGAGGGAACCACGCGCTTCGGCCCGCTGGACGCGTCCACCGACCCGGACGACAACCACAGCCACGAGATGGACTTGTACGTCGGTCGCAGCCAGGAGACCCCACACAAGCGTGCATTCGGCGGTCAGGTGCTGGCTCAGTCGGTCATGGCCGCGGGTCTCTCCATCCGCGCGAACGCCGGGCTCGACGAGCGCCCCATCCACTCCCTGCACGCCTACTTCATCCGCCCGGGTGACTCGCTCAAGCCGATCAGTTTCGCCGTCGAGAACTTGCGCGACGGGCGGTCGTTCTCGGTCCGCCGGGTGTACGCGATGCAGAACGGTCAGACGTTGCTGTCGGCGACCTTGTCCTTCCAGGTGCCGGCCGAGGGGCTGGAACATCAGTCGGAGATGCCATCGGTGCCTGAACCCGACCGGGTGCGCACCACGCCGCAGGAGCTCGAGGGCATCGACCACCCGGTGGCCGACCACTGGCGCAGTCGCTCGATCGATGTCCGCACCGTCGAGGGGGCGCTGTTCTTCCAACCGGGCCGACAGAAGTACGCGGCGCAGAACGTCTGGATGAAGACGATCACGCAGTTGCCAGAGGACCCGCTGATCCACGCCGCCGTGATGGCGTATGCCTCCGACTACACGCTGCTCGAGTCGGTGCTTCGCAAGCACGGTTTGGTGTGGTCGGACCCGCGCCTGCGCGCAGCCAGCCTGGACCACTCGATGTGGTTCCACCGTCCCGGGCGAATCGACGAATGGCTGCTCTACCAGCAGGAGTCGCCGTCGGCCTCCGGTGGGCGCGGCTTGGGCATGGGTCGTCTCTACGGTATCGACGGGACGCTGCTATGCACGGTCGCGCAGGAGGGCATGTTGCGCCTGAAACAGGACTGACGAAGTCGACAGGACCCGCTCTGGTGCAGCGGGCCTTTTCGATTTCGAACGCAACTCAGCGGACTGCATTTGCCTCGATCGCGTCACGCACCCACTGCCGGCATACGGGATCAGAGCAGCGTCGCCGGGGCGTCCTTGTGCGCGCGCCAGTAGAGGCTGCCGGCGGCGATGCCGATCGCGAGGCCGGCGATGAAGGCGCCCATGGCGGTGTACTTCACGAACACTAGCGGTGAGAGTGCCACGGCAATCAGCGCGATTGCGGCGATGGCGGCCGGGTGCAGCTTCAAGACGACTTTGTAGGCCAGGATCCCGAGGATGTTACCGATTACCCATCCGGCGATCGGGTCGGTCAGCCAGGCCGGGTCGGGCAGCAGACCCTTCTGCGGCTGGAAGATGGCCAGCATGCCCACCAGGATCACTAAGGCACCGATGTCGATGAGCAGCCAGGTGGCGGCGGCGACGTGGTGGAAGCCTGGACGTTCGTTCAGTGGGGTGCGGGTGCGCTCTGCCATGGGCTTCTTCTCCTTGCGGTGGACGCGGCGAGCTTACCAGCGGGTAGGGTCCGCTGGTGGGATGTGCTTGGAGATTGACGCCTTGGTCGACCCGGCCGCTTGCTTGAATAGGGACTGATTCACGCAGCAAATGCCCGACCTGTGTGGGGTCAAGGCGGCGTACGGGCGAACCCCGCCATCACGGATCATGAAGACCGCACTGGACAGGGACGCCGACCCGGCACCCACGATCCCCACGCGGCGGTTCTCGGGCCCCCTCCGGCGGTTGCGGCCGGGCGGAGGTTTCCTAGTTCCCGCTGCTGTAGTGCATGGCCTCCTCCTCCAACATCCCTCAAACTGAGCGAACTCATTTCTGAGTGCGCTACTGCTATTTGCGTATGATCAGAAGGTGACGTCGACTACACAGGCCCCGCATCGAAGTAACCCAGTTCCGGGTGGGCGCCGTGAAGCAGCGAAGTCCCGCAAGCGTGCCGCGATCCTTGTCGCTGCGCAGGCGCAGCTCGCCGAACACGGTTACGACCGGATGACCGTCGCCCACGTCGCACAGGACGCCGGCATCGCTATCGGAACCTTGTTCACGTACGCCGCCACGAAGGCTGAACTCTTGATGATGGTCACCGCCGACCGCTGGTCGGACTTCGTACCTTTGACGATCCAGTCGGCACCGCCAGGCGATCCTGTACGTGCGCTGCGACACCTGCTCGCACCATTCGTCGACATCGCACTGCGTGAGCCGGCGACAACGGTCGCCGTGGCCCGAGAACTCCTGTTCGGCCAGCCCGGCCCCCACCGCCAAGCCGTGCTCTCCCTCGTCGCCGATCTTGAAGCGGCGATGGCCCGCTTACTTGCTGAAGCCGGAAGCACACGAGCCGCCGAGGCAGCCACCATGCTGTTCGCGGGTGTCCTGTTCGAAGCCAACCGGGCACGCGACCGGCGAATCATCCGCGCCGACGACATGGACGAACGGGTCGAACGTCTCATCGAAGCCTGCCTGCCCCGCAACGAATCGAGCACCCATGCCTGAGCTCCCCACCCCTGACCAGACCCCCCGACACCGGGCCCCCGACGAGGACGAGCAGGTGCCGGGCGAGGACACCCATTGCGCGGGCGACGCCCCACCGAAGGAAACGACGCCGGTGGGGTCGTCGCCGGCCCTTACCGACGGCCCCCGTCCGGGCTACGAACGCAGCGCCGACGAACCGGTCCGTGAGCGTCTGCGCGACATCTTCGGCATCTCCTCTCTCGGGCTCGTCATCGGAGCCTTCCTCCTGCACCTGGGTTTCATCGCCTCCTATGTGGGCGCCTTCCACCAGCAGCAGCCGCACGGACTCCAGGTCAGCGTGATCTCCGACCACAACTGGCAGTCCTACGTCGCCAACCAACTGAACGCGATCCCCGGGAAGCCGGTGTACGCCTACGCTGAGACCGACCTGGCCACCGCGAAGAAGATGCTCACCGAACGGCGCCGCCAAGGCGTCTACCTGTTCAACCCCAACGGGAACACCGACACCCTTCTGGTCGCGTCCTCCGCCGGATCATCGGACGCGGCAGCAGTCGAGCTCATCTTCCAGCAGGTGGCCGCCAAGCAGGGGCGCTCGGTACAGATGACGGACATCGCGCCGGTGCAACCCGGAGACAGTCGTGGCATCACCGGCTTCTACCTGGTCACCGGCTGGCTGGTCGGCGGTTACCTGATGGCTTCACTAGTGGGTCTGAGCCGAGGCGGCAAGGCCCGCAACTTCCGGCGCATGCTGTGGCGTCTGGCGCTGTGCGCGGTCTATGCGGTGCTTGCCGGACTACTCGGCACCCTGATCGTCGACCAGTGGCTCGGCGCACTGACCGGCCACTACTGGCAGCTGGCCGCGATCGGGATGTTGCTGTCGGCGACCGCCTCGATCTTCACCATGGGCATGGAGGCAGTCTTCGGCGTTGTCGGCGTCGGGATCGCGATCCTGCTGTTCGTCGTGTTGGGCAACCCCTCCGCCGGCGGGGCCTTCAACTACGAGGTCCTTCCCCAGCCGTGGCGCTTCATGGGTCAGTGGTTGCCGAACGGTGCAGGAGTCGACGCCGTTCGCAGCGTCGTCTACCTCGACGGTTACAGCCTCGGCTTCCACCTCTCAGCCATGGCCTGGTGGCTCGCGGTCGGCCTGCTGGTCTTCCTGCTCGCAGCCAACAACACCTACTGGGGCATTCGGCGACCGATGGACCAGGCCGACTGAGGCACAGAGCCTACGTGCTCACGACCGGAGCGCGACCTGCAACGCCACAGCGAAGCAGGCAAAACCGGCGCGCCTCGTAACCGCCACAAGGACCGGCTGCGCGCGTCGCTCCAGCGCTGCTCGGCCTCCGCTTGTGCTTCCTCCAAGCCCTCACCGAAAAACTTCTTCATGTCCTCGGTGTGCAAGCGGTAGCCGCCCAGCGAGCGCTCGCTCGGCACGCACAGTCCGATGCGGTCGTAGTGGTGCAGCGTTCGCACCGTGAGCCCGAGAGAACGCCACATCTTCGACCGTCATCGATTTCCGTCATGGGACGACCTTCCGGGGTTGACGTCGCGTGAGGGTCAAGTCCGCTGCGAGAATCGGCGACATGGATCTGTCACCCGTCACGCTGACCGGACGTCTGGTACGGCTCGAACCGTTGTCCCTCGATCATCACGACGGTTTGGTGGAGGGGACGCAGGACGGTCAGATGTGGGACCGCTGGTACACGTCCGCCCCCGCCGCGGACGGTGTCGCGCCGATGATCGAGCAACGGTTGGCGATGCGGGATGCCGGAACAATGGTTCCGTTCGTTGCAGTTCGGTTGCGGGACAACGCGGTTCTGGGCATGACCTCGTTCTACGACATCCGGCACGACGTACCGCGACTGTCGATCGGGTACACGTGGAATCGTGAATCGGCCCATGGCTCGGGCACGAACCCGGAGTCGAAGCTGCTGCTCATGACGCACGCTTTCGACGTTCTGGGTTGCGCCGCAGTGCGATACGAGACCAGCTGGTCGAACCAGCAGTCCCGTACCGCGATCGAGCGACTCGGCGCGCGGCTCGACGGCGTCCTGCGCGCCGACAAGGTGGAACGCAACGGGGCGCTGCGCGACACCGTCGTCTACTCGGTGCTCGCTCACGAGTGGCCGTCGGTCAAGGCCAACCTGGAGCACCGTCTGCGCCACCGGTGATCAGCCGGCGATCCGGCTGTACAGGTACATGTCGCGACGCTGGTCGCCGACCCATTCCCAGCTGCGGAGCAGCCCTTCGCGCTCATAGCCGCAGGCTTCGGCGGTACGCCAGGAGCCCTCATTCCACGGCTCGACATACAACTCCAGTCGATGCACCTGATCGAATCGGAGCGCCCAGTCCGTGATCGCGGCCAGAGCTGCCCGCGCGCGTCCCTGACGTCGCTGCGCCGGTACGATCCAGTACCCCACCGATGCTCGGCCGAAGCTCAGGTTTCGTAGCGCCAGGCTCAGTTGACCCACGGCATCGTCGGTGTCGCGATCAGCGATCGCGAACGAGTAACCCCACCCCTGGGAGAATCGTCCGTGCTGACGCGCCAAGTAGGCCTCCAGTTCGGCCGGCTCAGGATTGCTCGGGACCGTGGTGATCAGCGGAATCAGTGGATCGTCGCTCACTGACGCGACCAGCGGCGAATCCTTGGGTGCGAACTGTCTGAGTCGGATCGAGCCGGTCTCGATGAGCGGCATGTGGTCGGTGAGCACGTCCCCACTATGCCGCTCGGAGAGGGCCCTGCGGGTGGACGAAGGCTGGCACTGAGGCGTCGCTTCACGGCTGGTTGAGCCATGCGCCCGACGAAGGAGGGCGCATGCGCCGAAACCCGGTGACCTTGAACGGTTACCCGACCATACGGGGCTGATTCATGAAGCGTCGTGCACGGAGTCGGGGTAGGTGACATACGTGCGGCCCGTGCGGGAGGTCCAGCTGCAGACTCCGTCGTCGCTCATGTGGTAGTCCCAGTGCTTTTTGGTCTTCGCGTCATGGTGGTGTCGGCAGAGTGCGGCGAGGTTGTGCCCGTCAGTGGGTCCCTGCGGCCATTCGACGACATGATCGATGTCGCACCTGATGGCGGTCCTAGTGCACATGGGGAACCGGCAGGTTTGGTCGCGTTGTTGGACGAACTCCCTCATCCTTGATGTCGGCTCGTACGCCGTCGTCGAGGTCTCGCAGGTGACTCCGGTGTCGGCGTCGACCAGTGCTCGGGTGAGGCGGCAACCGAACTGCTCGATCAACGCGTCGAGCACATCGGGCCGGATGAACCCGATCCCGGCGATCCGTGCCCAACCGGCTTTGTACGCCCGGGCGGTTTCACCTGTTTCTGAAGCGAATTCAAAGTCGTCCGGGCCTCGCGGTGATGAGGCGGACTGTCCGGGTGGTGGTGATCCGTCGTCCGGGGACGCCTCGGGCTCGTGTTCCGCGTCGTCGGTGGCACGCTTGGCCGCTGTTGCAGCCTGTTGCTCTTCACGAACGACAGGGATCTGGATGACGACCTGGTAGCTGACGTCGGCGCCTTGGGTGACGAGGTCGTGCAACGCGCCGAGGCGCAGTTGTCCGAGCGTCGGCTTCGATTCTCCGGTGTCGCTGCTCTCACTCGGGGATGGGTTCTTGGACCGTTGATCAGCCAATTGGTCGACGGCTCCGTAGATGCGGGCGATCTGGTCGGCCGGTCCGATGGCGCACAGTTCGGCCATGCCCGGGATGTCGGAGGGGCGCACCCAGACACCGGTGGCTTCTTTGGCTTCCTTCTGGCGGGTCTTCTTCGCGGCTTCCTCTTCCCACTGGGTCACCAGCGCCCGCGCGGCGGTCTTCACTTTGAGGAAACCCCAGGTGTTGAAGCCTTTGGTGTCGAGCAGGTGCTGCTCGACCCGGCGGGACGTCTCGGGTGAGGCGTTCACCAGTTCCGAGGCAACGAGGCTGACTTTCCAGTACGGGATTGAACCCTCGACCGCCGCGGCGAGCAACCCGGGAGTTTTGGTGCACGTATCGATGGAGTTGCTCATCTTGATCGACGCAGTGCGGGGTGCCATCTGACAGGCAGCCGCCACGTCGGTGTCCGCGAACGACGCCTGATGACCGAGCGCGTCCTCGACCTTCGCAGTGACACCGGTGTCGGAATCGACCAACTCTTCATCGATCGCGGCGTACCGCGCCATCGCCATGGCTTGAACGGCTTGCGAGGTGGAGGCGAGGTGCGCGGATTGGGTGATGGCTTCTTCGAGCATGAGGTGATCGCCGGGGTCGATGGGCCGTCCGGTGGCAATGGATCCGGTGTTGCGCACGGCGTCTGATTCGAGCCGGTGAAACGCTTCCCGGGACAGCCGGTTCGCGAATGTCAGGACTTCCGCGGGTGACCCCAAAGCGTTCAGAAGCTGGTTCAACAAACGCTGCTTCGGGTCTGAAAGTGCTTGCAGCAGAACGAATTCCACCGGTGAGACCGGTTCGTAGAACTCGTAGCTGATGGCCATGAAGAAACTCTAGGCGGGACCACCGACAACCTCTCTTGCCTTGACGTTCGCCAACAACAAGGGGGATGGAAGTCGGCCCGCGGGGTCGGTCGGCGGATACGCCATCGTCCGGAATATCGCTCGCGGCTCAGATCTGTGGTTGATAGACAAGCTCCGTGGAAGAGCAACTACTGGAGCGCTGGCGAGCCGAAGAACGCGACCAACCCGAGGGCTGGGACTTCTCCTCCTTGGATGACCGGATGACCGAGTCGCAGGAGCCGTGGGATCTCGACGCTCAGTACCGTCAAGCTCTGGGCAACGCTCAGCACGTGCTCGACATGGGGACGGGCGGTGGCGAGTACCTCCTCCGGTTCGCCGATCTTCTTCCCGCCGACACCACCGCTACTGAGGGTTGGCAGCCGAACATCTCTGTCGCACAGCGCAATCTCGCCCCGCACGGCATCGAGGTCATCGAGTACGGCGCGCCGGACGAGGACGTCGACTCGGTGCGAATGCCGTTCGCCGACGACCGTTTCGACTTGGTCCTCAACCGCCACGAGTCGTACTCGCCTCATGAGTTGGCACGCGTGATTGCGCCGGGCGGCACCGTGCTGACCCAGCAGGTCGGCGGCGACGAGTGCGCGGAGATCGGCGGGTGGTTCGGCCAGGCTGCAGCCCTCCCCCACGTGAACTTCGCACAGTTCCGAGAAGAACTGCAGGACGCCGGCTTCTCGGCGGTCGACGGGGCCGAACACGTCGGCGTCTACACCTTCGAAGATGTCGCTGCGCTGCTCGCCTACCTGCAACTCGTGCCATGGGAGACACCCGACGACTTCAGCGTCGACCGGTACCAGGATCGACTGCTCGACCTCCACCGACGAAGTTCCGGCGGACCGATCACAATGACTCGAAAGCGATTCTGGCTCAAAGGAGTTCGACAATGATCATCCGACCCGAGACCCCAGCCGACTTCCCCGCGATCCGGAAGGTCGTGACCGAGGCGTTCGAGGCGCAGGCCGAGGCCGACCTGGTCGATCGCAGCCGCACCGGCAGCGAGTACCGACCTGACATGGCGCCGGTCGCCGTCGAGGCCGACCAGATCGTCGGCCACGTCATGATCGACGGGTGTTGGGTTCGCGGCGAGCACGGTGATCGCGAGATCGTCATGCTCTCGCCGCTCGCCGTACTGCCATCCCATCAGCAGCACGGCATTGGTTCGACGTTGATCAAGGCTGCTCTCGACGCCGCCGATGAGGCAGGTGAGCCGCTGGTCACGCTCGAGGGATCCCCGTCCTTCTACGGCAAGCGCGGGTTTGTCTTCGCCGGCGATCACGGACTGTCGCTCCCGATGCCGGACTGGGCTCCCCACGAGGCCGCCCAGGTCTACCTCCTGAGCAGGTACGACCCGGAGGACATGTCACTGCAGGGAAGGGTCGTCTACCCGCCGTCCTTCGACGAACTGGGCTGATTCGCCGGCTCAGCCAGTCAGTTCCCTTGTGCGACGGACGATCTCGGTGTCAGGGAGCAGCAACGACCGATCGAGTTCTTCCGGCGGCAGCCAGACGTGCCAAGGCTGGGACATCGGTGCGGACAATGGCTCGATCATCGTGCGCACTGCGTATTCGCCGATCGATCGGACGGCGTTGGCCTGCTCGGGTGTGTAGCGGCCTTGGGCCACGGCGGCGTCGAGTTCGTCTGCGTCCTTGAGCCAGACGTCCTGCGTGCCGTCCCGTCCGGCGTCGACCCACAGGTCGAGAACGAGGTCGGACGAATGCGTTCGATCTTCACCGGTGACCGGACGGGAATGCGGGAGTTCCAGATTGACGTACCAGCCATCGAACTGCCCCTCGCCCGACCAGAAATACCACACCGACCAGGGCATCCCGACCGGCGCAACCCGCAGCACACCGTGTCCTGTCCAGGACCGCTCGGCCATCTTCCACGGCAACGTGAACCGTTGCTCGATGGGGACCTCCCGCGCCCGGCGGTCGTCGATTCCGACGGCGGCAAGACCGGCGGCGCCGCTAGGGATCCATGCGACGAGGGAGTCGGCATCGTCCGCGACGACCCGGGCTGTGTCGATGCTGCGGCTGTAGTGCCAAGTGATCTCCTGGCCGAACGGGAATCGTTCGCTCGTTCCGTCGTCCACCACGAGAACGGTCCCGGTGCGGTCTCGCACGTCCGCCTCGGCGCGGCACAACTCGATCGCCTCCGCCACCGGGATCGGATCAGCGACGATCGGCTCCCACCCCTCGCCGCGGCGTCCGATCAGAGTGATCGTTCCGCCACTGGGCGTGACGTCGGTCGATCCGATGGGAAGTCTCACGGCCACGAACCTACCCCGAACGAAACGAGCGCCCCGGAACCGTGTGGTTCCGGGGCGCTCGTTGTGCTGACTCGAGGTCAGTCGCGGGTCAGCTTGCGGTAAGTGACGCGGTGCGGACGAGCCGCCTCGGCACCGAGGCGCTCGATCTTGTTCTCCTCGTAAGAGTCGAAGTTGCCCTCGAACCAGTACCACTTGGCCGGGTTCTCCTCATCGCCTTCGTAGGCAAGGATGTGCGTCGCGACGCGGTCGAGGAACCACCGGTCGTGGCTGATGACCACGGCGCAGCCCGGGAAGTCGAGCAGCGCGTTCTCCAGCGAACCGAGGGTCTCGACGTCCAGGTCGTTGGTCGGCTCGTCGAGCAGCAACAGGTTGCCGCCCTGCTTGAGGGTCAACGCCAGGTTGAGGCGGTTGCGCTCACCACCGGAGAGCACGCCGGCCTTCTTCTGCTGGTCGGGGCCCTTGAAACCGAACTGCGACACGTACGCACGTGACGGGATCTCGACCTGACCGACCTGGATGTGGTCGAGCCCGTCGGAGACGACCTCCCACAGGGTCTTCTCCGAATCGATGCCGCCGCGGCTCTGGTCGACGTAGGAGATGTTGACGGTGTCGCCGACCTTCACCTCTCCGCCGTCCGGCTCCTCGAGGCCGACGATCGTCTTGAACAGGGTGGTCTTTCCGACACCGTTCGGACCGATGACGCCGACAATTCCGTTGCGGGGCAACGTGAACGACAGTCCGTCGATGAGAGTGCGGTCGCCGAAGCCCTTCTTGAGGTTCTTGACCTCGATCACCTGGGCACCCAGCCGCGGGCCCGGCGGGATCTGGATCTCCTCGAAGTCGAGCTTGCGAGTGCGGTCGGCCTCGGCCGCCATCTCCTCGTAGCGCGCCAGACGAGCCTTGCTCTTGGTCTGGCGGGCCTTGGCGTTCGAGCGAACCCACTCGAGTTCGTTCTTCAGACGCTTGGCGAGCTTGGCGTCCTTCTTGCCCTGCACCTGCAGGCGTTCCTGCTTCTTCTCCAGGTAGGTGGAGTAGTTGCCCTCGTAGGGGTAGAGGCGACCGCGGTCGACCTCACAGATCCACTGCGCAACGTTGTCGAGGAAGTACCGATCGTGAGTCACGGCGAGTACGGCACCGTGGTAGGCCTCAAGGTGCTGCTCCAGCCAGGTGACCGACTCGGCGTCGAGGTGGTTGGTGGGCTCGTCGAGCAGCAGCAGGTCGGGCTTGGACAGCAGCAGCTTGCACAGTGCCACGCGGCGACGCTCACCACCGGAGAGCACGGTCACGTCAGCGTCCGGCGGCGGGCAGCGCAGGGCGTCCATCGCCTGCTCGATCTGGGAGTCGAGATCCCAGGCGTCGGCGTTGTCAATCTTCTCCTGGAGCTTGCCCATCTCCTCCATGAGGGAGTCGAAGTCGGCGTCGGGCTGGGCCATCTCCTCGGAGATCTCGTTGAAGCGGTCGAGATCCTTCTTGATCTGACCCATGCCTTCTTCGACGTTGCCGCGAACGTCCTTCTCCTCGTTCAACGGCGGCTCCTGCAACAGGATGCCGACGCTGTAACCGGGCGACAGGCGAGCCTCGCCGTTGGACGGCTGGTCGAGTCCGGCCATGATCTTCAAAATGGTCGATTTGCCCGCGCCGTTCGGGCCGACGACGCCAATCTTGGCGCCGGGGAAGAACGACATGCTCACGTCGTCGAGGATGACCTTGTCGCCGACGGCTTTGCGCGCCTTGGTCATGGTGTAAATGAACTCAGCCATGCCCGTCAGGCTATCGGTGGGCGCGGCGCCCTCCCAATCGAGCGCCGCACCCGTGGTCAGGCCGGCACGCCCTCGCGCTGCATCTGCTCCTGTCCGACCTCGCTTGGCTCCTCCCGCTGGGGACGTCGGAACTGGGCGGTGCCGCGGCTGAGGTCATGCCCGACGGTGGACGCGGTGACGACGACCTTCTGCCGCTGGCCGCCGTCCTGGCCCTGCCAGGAGTCGACACTGATTCGACCGGTGACGATCACCGGGTCGCCCTTGTGCAGTGAACTCATGACGTTCTGCGCGAGGTGGTTCCAGCAGTCGACGTCGTAGAACGTGGTCGACAGGTCGCGGTACCCGCCCGTCTCCTTGTCACGGGTCGACGGAGTACACGCGACGGCGAACCTCGCCTTGCGCGATCCGCTGTCGAAGTCGTGCACCTGCGGGTCGGCGGTGAGGTTGCCGGTGATGGTGACAGTTGCGTGGTTGCCCATGGTTCTTCCCTTCGAGGATTGCCGGCCGACCGTTCGGCCTGGTCGAACCTTCGTCCCGGGCGCGGGGATGCGAAAGCCGCCGCCGTCCGGGTGTGGACGACGGCGGCCTCGATCGTGGGCTGTGGAGAACTCAGCGTGCCGCCTGGTCGAGCGCCTCGCGAGTCGCCCGGTGCTCGGCGAGCACGGCTCGCACGGGCGCCACCAACTTGATCTCACCGACCTCGGACACTGCGTCGCGCAGGCGGCGTTCGGCGGCAGCGCGCCGACGACGTCCGCCCTTGGCGGCGAGGAAACGCGAGAGCACCGCAAGCAACAGCCCGAGCAGGAGCCCGCCCGCGAGCATGAGCACCGGGATCGGGATCCAGCCCCACGTGGGCACATCGAGCTGAATCTGAGCAAAGCCAAGACCTGCCAGCAGCAGCAGCCACAGCAGACCGGCGAGGGCGATCGCCGCGAAGAGCCACTGCAGCATCGAGAACACGGTCCACCAGACCGGGTCGCGATCGCGCAGCTTGGTACCCATCACCGCCTGGTCGAGCGAGTCGCGTAGGTCGTCGTTCTGCGGCGAAGCGGCGTCGTACACCGCGTCCGCCCAAGGCTGCGGGAGCCCCTCGGCGGCCCGCTCACCGAGCCGGCGAGTCGCCAGGTCCACCGCCGCCAGAGCCGCCGGCGAGGCGGGCGGCAGCGAGGAACGGCCGAGAGCACGCTGCCCCTCGGACCGGCTCAGCTGCGAGGCGACCTTGTCCAGGCCCAGGCGAGAAAGCGGCGCCGGGCGGAGCTTGTTGGCCCACCGGGTGAACGGCCACCCGCCGTGCGCAGCAGCGCGCTGCCGGTAGTCGCGTTCGACAGCCTGACCGATGACCGGCACGGCCGCGGCCTTGGCGAGGGCATCGGTGAGTTCGTCACCCGTTTTGCGCCCGAGTTCGGGCTCGGTGTCGGCGACGTGCTTGCGCAACTCGACCGCCTGCACACGCAGGTCGGCCGCCAGCCGCTGGTTGGCGGCATTGCGGTGGGCGACGACCTTTCCCAGGGTGGTGCGCAGCTCGTCCAGGCCGATGCCCTGGGCGGCCGAGGTGGCGAGCACCTTCACCCCGCTCAGACCATCACGCTCCAGCAGCTTCTCCAGGTCGGCGATGCAGGCCTTGGCCGCCTCGCGGCTGAGCCGGTCGATCTGATTGAGGACGACGATCGTCACCGCCGCGTGGCCGGCCATCGAGCGGATGTAGTCGTCGTGCAGGACGGCGTCGGCGTACTTCTGCGGGTCGGTGACCCAGATGAAGACATCCGACAGCTTCAGGACGCGGTCGGCCTCGTGCCGGTGCGCGATGACGTTGGAGTCGAAGTCGGGAAGATCGAGCAGCACGAGACCGTCGAGCGTCCCGGTGGTCGGTGCGGCGAGCGGCACCTGGTGCCGGGCTCCCACCCCGACCCAGTCGAGCAGCGGACCGGACGGATCCTCCCCCCAGACCGCAGCGGCGGCCTGAGAGGTGGTCGGACGCCGTGCACCGATCCTCGAAACCGGTTCGCCGACAAGCGCATTGAACAGGCTGGACTTGCCGCTTCCGGTCGCTCCGGCAAGTGCGACGACCGTGCGTCCACCGGCAATGCCACTGCGTTCGGCGACCTTGCGCTCCAGGTCGCGAACAACCGCGACATTGGACGCCGGGAGTCGCTCACCGCCGTGCTCGATCGCTGTCTCCAGCGCCTTGCCACGCTGCTGCAGCGCCTCGTTGCTGACGACGCCGCCAGACTTCCGCTTGAACAGATCGGGGCTCATCGTGCCGCCTTCACTGCCGCGAGCGCCGGGCCGATCCGGTCGTCCGTGGACGCCTGGCCGATCTCATCCGACAGCACTTTCTCGAACCGCTGCTCCTCGGCCTCGAAGAGTTCTGTGGTGCGCTCGAGGAGCAGGCGACGCGCCTTCGCGCTGAGCGTGCGCACCGCCTGATCACCGAAGATCGCTTCGAGCAGTCGCTGCGCGAGCACCGCCGATCCACCGGCGATGCCGACCTCGGCCCCGGTCAGGCCGGCGGTCGCGGAGAACGAGATGAGCATGAGCATGACCGCGATGCCGTTGATACCGAAGGCGAGGAACCGTGCGGTGGTGCGCCGCGAACCTGCTTCTTCACGCACCATGTCCATCACGTCGCCCTGCCAGTCGCGAACCGCACGCTCCACCTGCTCTCCGAATCCCTTTGACGCAGAGCCCAGTTCGCGATGCTTCTCGATGATCGGCGCCCCGCCGGGAGTGGTGCGCCAAGCCCGCGCCGAGGCGATCGCCGCAGTCTCCGCATGGTTGACCAGCAGAGCCGCGACGCCGGAATGCAACGCCTCGCCGAGGTTCTCGGCGGGTTCGGCACGCCCGCGTCCACGCAGTGCTCCGACGACCCGGTCTCGCATGCGCCCGACGCCTGCTTCGAGCTGGCGCAGCAGTTCTCCCGTGCCGACGAACTCCTGCCAACGCGCGAGCACCTCGCCACGCAGCAACGAACCGTCCTGGACACCTTCCTTCACGCCATCGAGCGCCGCGGAGTACGCCTGCTGCGGAGCCTGACGCAATTCGTCTGCGGCAGAACGCTGTTCCTGCGACAGCGACTGCAATGACCGACCGCGTTCGTTCAAGGAGTCCAGCGCGCCGTCGAGCGTGCGTCGGATGACGATGCTGCGGGCGTGAGCATCGGCAGCGAGGGAGCTCAGCCACCCGCGGATGCGAGTCACCTCGCTGACCGGAAGCATGCCGGTCTTGGACAACGTCGACTCCGCAACGGCGAAGACCGGCGACTGACCGAGTCCGCGCTCCATCAGCATCCCGGCGAGGTCGGCACGCACCTCCTCCATCGCGTCCATCGGCACCCGGTCGAGCACGACCGCTACCGACGTCCCGCGATGGATCGCCTGCTGCAGCAACTCCCACGGCACGGCGTCGGCGTAGCGGGTGGCGGTGGTGACGAAGATCCAGAGGTCGGCGGCACTGAGCAGCTGCCGGGCCAGGTCACGGTTCGCGGACACGACCGAGTCGATGTCGGGCGCATCCAGCAGCGCGAGTCCGCGCGGCACCGAAACGCTGGCGACAAGTCGCAGCGTGTTCGGGTCGTGGGCTCCGGCGGAGTCGCCGGTCAGCCGGGCCAGCTCGGGCAGGATGCGCTTGGTGGTGAACCAGTGCGCGTCGTCGGGGTGGTGGATGAGCGTCGATGCACGCGTGGTGGGTCGCAGCACGCCGGGCGTCGTCACGGTCTCCCCCACGATCGAGTTGACGAGGGTCGACTTGCCCGCACCGGTGGACCCACCGACGACCGCCAGCAAGGGCGCGTCGAGGGAGTTGGCGCGCGGAATGATGTAGTCGCGCAACTGATTCAGCAGATCACCACGACCGGCACGGGCCTGCTCGGCACGCGGGGTCTCCAACGGGAAGTGCGTCCCTTCGACGGCTGCTCGCAGTTGGTCGAGAGCGGCAGGCAATCGGGACGGATCAGGGACTTGACTCACGGGTAGGAGTCTAGAGTCCGCTGCGACCCCGGACGCCCACACCGATGGACCAACCTGCGGATGGCGCCCCCTGCAGGACTCGAACCTGCGACCTAGGGATTAGAAGGCCCTTGCTCTATCCAGCTGAGCTAAGGGGGCAACGGCGGGAAGTCTAGACCGACCCGCCGGTGGACGCGGTCAGCGCAGCGGGGTGCGCATCGGCGGGCGACCGATCGGCGTCCACTCGTAGTGCCGGTAGAGCGGTGTGCCGAGGAACGGGCGACGCAACATCCACAGCGCTTCGAGCAGCTTGTGTTCACGTGCGAACGAGTCGGGTCCGTGGTCGCCGCGGTTGATCCGGGCCCGCAGCATGGCCAGTTCGCTCGCGATGTCCTGGAACTGCTCCATCTGGAGTTCGAGCGTTTTGCCACCGTGGGACTTCGCCCAGGCACGCGCGTACCGGCGCTCCGACATGGACGCGAGCATCCGTACCTCGGGCGGAGACAGCCACGAACTGTCGACGTATCCCGACAGTTGCTCGCCGATCCTGGCCGACTCCCGGCGCCGGGCGATCACCAACAGAGCCACGAATGCACAGAACAGCGGCACCTGCACCAGGACGTAGGTGAGCAGCCAGCCCTCTTCGGCGAGGATCGCGAGCGCGTTCCATCCCATGTGCAACATGACGGCGCAGACGAAGCCGATGAGCGGCGGCAGGACGCGCATGGCGAATCCGCGGGATGTGGCCGCGATCCCCACGCCGATCCCGATGCAGATGGTGAACATTGGATGTGCGAACGGACTCATCAACACCCGGACGATGAACGTGCCGAACAGGCCCTCTTCACCGGAGTCGGCATAGCCGTTGGCGAGGTAGACAATGTCCTCGACGAACGCGAAGCCGGCCGCACACAGGCCGGCGTAGACCATTCCGTCGACGATGCCGTCGATCTCCTTGCGGCGGAACACGATCAGCAGGATGAGTGCCAGACCCTTGAGGGCCTCCTCGACCGGCGGAGCGACGAAGATGGCGACCGGAGCGTTGTTCTCCGCCGTCGCCCCGATCAGGTAGCCACCGATGTCGTTGAGCAGTGCGGCACCGACCGTCGCGACGCACGCCCCCCACAGGAACGCGAACAGCAGCATTCCCCACGGCTCGGGTTCGAACCGGTCGAGCCACAGGAATACCGGTACGACGATGCCGAGCACCACAAAACCTGTCGCGATGCCCAGAACCGTTGCGGTCAGCCCGGATTGAGCGTGCAGACTCGCCAGAACCACAGCGAGGCAGAGCCCGAAGAAGACGATCCCGATGGTCCAGGAGATGGCGCGACGCAGCAGCGGACGCCGTCCGTTGAGGTGTGCGAGCTGCGCTCTGGACAGCGTCCGGACACTGTCCGGTGGGATCCCCATGGCGAAGACCCTACCGACGATCGGCTTCGTGCGGCTCTAGGCTGCAGGGTGTGAGTGAGGACAAGACGAGCAACGAACGCATCATTTGGATCGATTGCGAGATGACCGGCCTCGACCTCGAGGCGGACGCCCTGATCGAGGTCGCGGTACTGATCACCGACTTCGAGCTGAACCAGATCGGTGACGGCATCGACGTCCTCATCAAGCCCGAGCCGACCGCGCTCGAGCAGATGAACGAGTTCGTCCGCGACATGCACACCAGCAGTGGGCTGCTCGACGAACTCGACCAAGGCGTGACGATGGCCGAAGCCGAGCAGCAGGTGCTGGAGTACATCCGCCAGCACGCCCCGGAAGCCGGCAAGTGGCCGCTCGGCGGCAACTCCGTGGCCACGGACCGCGCGTTCCTGGCCCGCGACATGCCGGAACTGACCGCCCACCTGCACTACCGCCTCATCGATGTGTCATCGATCAAGGAGTTGTCGCGTCGCTGGTTTCCCCGCGCGTACTTCAACGCGCCGAAGAAGGGCGGCGGTCACCGCGCCCTGGCCGACATCACCGAGTCCATCGCCGAACTGCGCTACTACCGCGAGGCGGTGTTCGTGCCCCAACCCGGGCCAGACTCCAAGACGGCCCGCGCGCTGGCCGCCAAGCACGTCGTCGGGAACGAAAGCGAGACCACATCCGGCTGAGCCGGGGTTGGTCAGAAGCACTGTCGGAGAGCAGGTAGGATAGTCCGCGCTGCCTCACGTAGGCGGCATCTGCATGGTGGGTGTAGCTCAGCTGGTAGAGCACCGCGTTGTGGTCGCGGTGGTCGCGGGTTCAAGTCCCGTCACTCACCCCATGTGAGAAGGCCCGATGACCAATCGTCACCGGGCCTTCTTCGTGCCTGTCGCCGCGGTCAGAGTCCGCGAGCGGCGTACCAGTCGTTGCGTCGCTTCTCCCGCTCCGTGGCGACCTGCTGTTCCAGCACGCTCGGCGCCGGGGGCGCACCCTGCGGCCCTTCCGCCTCACCCGGAACGAACGCCTTGCTCTCGGCGGTCGGTTCGAACGCCTTCTTCTCGCGTGCCTCCTGTGCCTTGGCTGCGTTCGCCTCAGCCTGCTCCACCTTGAAAGCCTGACGACGGGACTCGCGCTCGGCCAGGATGCGGTCGCGC
The DNA here is from genome assembly GCF_006715095.1 of Yimella lutea. Lineage (NCBI taxonomy): Bacteria > Bacillati > Actinomycetota > Actinomycetes > Micrococcales > Dermacoccaceae > Yimella > Yimella lutea. The sequence continues at coordinate 1,467,047 of NZ_VFMO01000001.1, read as the reverse complement.
TCGGCACTCGGACGCGGGGCGAACTGCGCGCGCACGGCGTCCACCGCCTCCCACTCCTTGGCCAACGGCAAGGCGTCCTTGTGCGCCTTCTCCAGTTCGCGCCGCTCCTTCTCCTTCTCGGCCTGCTTCTTCTTGACCTTCGCCTCCTGCGCGGTCTTACGTTCACGCACCTTGCGCTCCTGCGCGGCGGCGATCAACGCTTCCTCGCGACGGGCGTCACGTGAGTTCTGGACGTAGACGGCGGCGTCGTTCGGGTCGGTCGGCATCGACTCACGGGTGCGCGTGGGTCGCGTCAGGACGGTAGCCGGCTCACGGTCGACCGGCGCCGAGCCGTTGCCCACCTTGCCGTGCTGGCTCGGACCCATCGCCAGCCCGAAGTCGCGCGCGGTGGCGGTCTCGGCATTGTCACGGCCGGTGTAGGCGTCCATGCTTCCTCCGGAGTTCACTCGCAGCTCGATCGCGTCGGCGACCTGCTTCTCGTCCTTCTCGATCTTCTTGTCGATGCCGTCGGTGTCGCGGGCCGGCAGCAGGATCAGGCGTTCGGCCGGGAGCCCGGACTTCAACTGACGGGTGCGCAGCAGTTCGGCGTCGAGTTCGGCACCGAAGAGCATCGCGAGGTTGGTGATCCACAGCCACAACAACAGGATGATGGCGCCGGCGAACGCACCGTAGGTCTTCTGGTAGCTCGCTCCCTGGGTGAAGCCGATGTACATGACGAGTGCGATCGAGGCGAGCACCCAGACGATGAAAGCGACCATCGCGCCGGAGCTGAACAGTCTGCCCTTGGCCTTGCGAACGTTCGGCGTGGCGCGGTACAGCATCGAGATGATGCCGATGACGACCAGAGCGACGAATGGCCACTTGACCAAGTCCCATACGAAGACTGCAGTGCTGCCCAGGCCTATCGCGTTACCGACTTCCTCGGCCACGCCGCCGCTCAGCACGAGAGAAAGAGCCACCAACACGATGAGGATGACCTCGATCGCCGTGATGAGCAACAGCGTGCCCTTCAACTTCACGAACGAACGACCCTCGTCGACCGCGTAGATCTTGTTGAGGGCCCGGCTGAAAGCGCCGACGTAACCCGACGCCGACCACAACGCACCGGCGATACCGATGAACAGAGCGAGTCCACCACCGGGGGTGGCCTGGACATTGTCGATGAACGTGGTGACCGTCGACAACTCGCTCGGGCTCTTGCCGATGATGCGACCGATCGACTCCACCAGCTTGTTCGTCGTCTCCTTGCCGTCACCGAAGATATTCAGCAGCGAGATGACGGCGACGAGTCCGGGGAACAGCGATTGCATCGAGTAGTAGGTCAGGGCAGCCGCGACGTCGGTGCACTGGTCCTGGGAGAACTTGGATCGAGCGCGCCCGAACGCGACCTTCCAGTCGGGCTTGGCGGGTGACTCCGGGGGTTCGTCGAACGGCCGGTCAATCACTTCGTCGTGCAGGACGGTCATGGGTTTCAGGTCCTCCGAGGCAGACAGTTACTACCAGGGAACCTACCGAGAATCGGGGCCGCGCGGGCATTCGCGCCCGGTGGCACTTGGTCGCGACACGGCGAGCGCGCGCTTTCAACCGGCCGCGCTCAACCGATTTCACACTGGCCCGGGCCGTGGGGTAATGTTCTTCCTCGTTGCGCCATTAGCTCAATTGGCAGAGCAGCTGACTCTTAATCAGCGGGTTTGGGGTTCGAGTCCCTGATGGCGCACCAGTCACGAAGGCCAGGCAATCCGCCTGGCCTTCGTCGTTATTCGCGCACGCCGCAAGTGTGCGTGGACACCCACGACGCGCCGCTGTTGTCTTCATCACACTTCCTGGCAAGATGGCCGAACGTGCGTGCATTGGCCAAGACATCGGCAGCCCCCGGACTTGAACTCATCGACGTTCCAGAACCCGCCGTCGGCCCCGGCGAGGTGAAGATCCGGGTGCTGCGAGCAGGTTTGTGCGGCACCGACCTGCACCTGCAGCAGTGGGACGACTGGGCGTCCTCGATCGTCAAACCGCCGCTGGTCATCGGCCACGAGTTCTACGGCGAGGTCGTCGGGATCGGTCCCGGCGTCGACAGCGTGACCGTCGGGCAGCGTGCGTCCGGTGAGGGCCACGTGGTCTGCAACGAGTGTCGCAACTGCCGCGCCGGCCGGCGACAGGTCTGCATCCGTACCAACAGCGTTGGTGTCAATCGCGACGGCGTGTTCGCCGACTACGTCGTGATCCCGGCGTCCAATGTGTGGGTGCAGCCGGCCGACATCGATCCCGACCTCGGTGCTGTCTTCGACCCGTTTGGCAACGCCACCCACACTGCACTGTCCTTCCCCATGGTCGGCGAGGACGTCCTCATCACCGGCGCCGGACCCATCGGCGTGATGGCGGCCGCGATCGCCAAGCACGTCGGCGCACGGCACGTCGTGGTCACCGACGTCTCCGACTACCGCCTCGAACTGGCCCGCGGCGCCGGCGCCGACCGGGTCGTCAACGTGGCGCAGCAACGGATCGCCGACGTCCAGAGCGAACTGGGCATGCGCGAGGGCTTCGACGTCGGCCTGGAAATGTCGGGCAACGCGCAGGCAATGGCCGAGATGATCGACAACATGAACCACGGCGGACGCATCGCGATGCTCGGCCTACCCGGTGACGACTTCGCTGTCAACTGGGGCCGGGTCATCACACACATGCTCACGATCAAGGGCATCTACGGCCGCGAGATGTACGACACCTGGTACGCGATGAGCGCGATGCTCTCGACCTCCCCGGAACTCAAGCGCGCCGTACAGTCGGTCATCACCCACCGTTTCCCCGCCGAACAATGGCAGGACGCGTTCGCTGCGGCCCGATCGGGCAACTGCGGCAAGGTCATCATGGATTGGAGCTGAGATGTACGCCATCAAGGACCAGCTGAGCGCGTCGTTGCGTGAGATCGACGACGCCGGACTCACCAAGCGCGAGCGCGAACTGACCACCCCGCAGTCCTCCCACGTCGCCACCACGGCCGGCGAGGCACTGAATTTCTGCGCGAACAACTACCTCGGTCTCGCCGACCACCCCGACGTTGTCGCTGAGGCGCGAAAAGCGTTGGACGAGTGGGGTTTCGGCATGGCCAGCGTGCGTTTCATCTGCGGCACCCAGACCCAGCACCGCGACCTCGAACGCGAACTGGCCGACTTCTCCGGCACCGACGACGCGATCCTCTACTCCTCCTGCTTCGACGCCAACGGCGGCATCTTCGAGGTGTTGTTCGAGGCGCAGGACGCGATCATCTCCGACGAGCTCAACCACGCCTCGTTGATCGACGGCATCCGCCTGTCGAAGGCCAAGCGGTTCCGTTACAAGAACGCCGACATGGACGATCTGCGCACCCAGTTGCAGGCGGCGAAGGACGCGGACGCGCGCCGCGTGGTCATCGTCACCGACGGCGTCTTCTCCATGGACGGCTACTACGCGCCGCTGGAACAGATCTGCGACCTGGCCGAGGAGTTCGGCGCAATGGTCATGGTGGACGACTCGCACGCCGTGGGTTTCGTCGGCGAAGGCGGACGCGGCACGCACGAGCACTGCGGCGTGATCGACCGCGTCGACATCGTCACCGGCACCCTCGGCAAGGCCCTCGGTGGCGCTTCCGGTGGCTACGTCGCCGCACACCAGGAGATCGTCGACCTGCTGCGCCAGCGGTCTCGTCCGTACCTCTTCTCCAACGCCGTCGCGCCCTCGGTGGTCGCCGGGTCGCGCAGGGCACTGGAGCTGGCTCGCTCATCGGGCGAAGGACGCGCGCAGCTGCGCCGCAACACCGAGCTGTTCCGTGAGCTGATGACCGACGCCGGTTTCGAGTTGCTTCCCGGCTCGCACCCCATCACCCCGGTGATGTTCCCCGGCGAGGACGGAGCGCGCCAGGCCGCACAGGTCGCCGATGCGATGTTGCGGCGTGGCGTCTACGTGATCGCCTTCAGCTACCCGGTCGTCCCGACGGGCAAGGCCCGCATCCGCGTCCAGCTGTCCGCCGCCCATTCGGAGGACGACGTGCGCACCTGCGTCCAGGCGTTCATCGACGCGCGTTCCGAGGTGCTCGGCTCCTGAACCGAAATGACTGCGGGGCAACCGATTCGGTTGCCCCGCAGTCATTTTTTCACAGATAGAGACCGGTCGATCCGTCGTCCACCCGCTGGGCCGCAACCGCGTGCAGGTCGCGTTCGCGAAGCAGGATGTACGTGCGGCTCTGCAGTTCGACCTCGGCCTTCTCGTCCGGGTCGTACAGCACCCGGTCACCCAGCTGCACCTGCCGGACGTGTTGCCCGACGGCTACGACCTCGGCCCAGGCCAGTCGCTTGCCCATCGCCGCAGTGGCCGGGATGACAATGCCGCCACCGGACCGCCGTTCGCCGCCCTCACCGTCCGCCTTGACGAGCAGACGGTCATGCAGCATCCGAATCGGAAGGTTGTGCTCCTCAGCCACGGAGACGGCGCAGCAGGCCGAGCACGAGCAGGAACGCTCCGGCTCCGCCGACCATCTTGCCGACCTTGTCCTCGGCGACGTCGCCGTCGGAGGTGCGGGTCATGTCGTTGGCCTTCAGCTTGAGTCCCTCGACCTGACGCTTGGCAACCTCCTTGGGCTGCGCGCGGAAGGCGAGTTCGTCGATGGTGCTTGCCAAGCGCTGACGGGACGCCTGGAGTTCGGCCTCGATCTCCTTGGCGTTCTTCGGTGCCGGCTTGTCGGCCATGGGGTTACTCCTTGAGGTTCGTGGACTGCCTGAGACGATAACGCAGACAGACCCGCCAGTACGTTCGGAGGACCCCATGACTCGTCTCGCAATGTCGGATCCCGCACCCGACTTCACCCTGCCGTCCAGCGAGGGCGGATCGGTGTCACTGTCGGACTACCGCGGACGCCACCTGGTGATCTTTTTCTACCCGGCCGCGATGACCCCCGGCTGCACCAAGGAGGCCTGCGACTTCCGCGACAGCCTCGCCGGCCTGGCCGAGGCCGGCTACGACGTCGTCGGCATCTCCCCCGACCCTGTCGCCAAGCTGGAGAAGTTCGTGGAGCAGGAGTCGCTGACCTACCCGCTGCTGTCGGACGAGGACAAGTCGGTGCTCGAGGCGTACGGCGCCTACGGCGAGAAGAAGCTCTACGGCAAGACCGTCGTGGGCGTCATCCGCTCCACGATCGTCGTCGACCCCGAGGGCAAGGTCGAACTGGCGAAGTACAACATCAAGGCCACCGGCCACGTCGCGTCCCTGAAGAAGGCCCTCAAGCTGGCCTGAGCCGCGTCCTGCAGAAATCCGCGCACCTCCTGGATCGACGCATGTTCCTACCTGCGCGGAATCCACGCAGGGATTCCGGTGATCTAGTCTTGGTGCGCTTGCGCGAGTGGCGGAATTGGCAGACGCACCAGGTTTAGGTCCTGGCGCCTTCGGGTGTGGGGGTTCGAGTCCCCCCTCGCGCACTTTCGGTCCCCGACGCAGACTCGCTTGCGAGCGATGAACGGCAGCGTGGACGCGGCCAGGACATACGCGCCAAGCGATGAGATCTGGTTGAAGAGCTGGAAACCGTCCGCTCCCAGTCGTCGGCGTAGCGCCGCGTCACGCTGCGGTCGCGCACCCGCTGCGCGATCGTCTCAGGTGAACAGCCGGACGAGGGTGGGCACCAGCGCACGGAAGGCCTGGCCGCGGTGAGAGGCGGCGTGCTTCTCGGTTGCGGTGTACTCGGCGAACGTACGGCCGTCAGGCAGTTCGAAGATCGGGTCGTACCCGAACCCGTTGGTGCCGCGCTGCTCTCTGGTGAGCCGTCCGTCGACGACCCCGGTGGCAGAGTGCAACGCACCGTCCGGCATCGCGAGCACCACCGAACACTCGAAGCGAGCGATCAGCTTGTCGATCGGCACGTCGGCGGTCTGCGCGAGCAGCAGGTCGATGTTGGCCTGGTCGTCGCCGTGACGTCCTGCCCAGCGCGCGCTGAACACACCTGGACAGCCGCCGAGCACGTCCACCGAGATTCCTGAATCATCAGCAACCGCAGGCAGATTCAACTTCTCGGTCGCGTACTTGGCCTTCAGGGTGGCATTCTCGATGAAGGTCAGCCCGGTCTCCGGAACGTCCTCGAGTTCGGGGAAATCTCCCACTCCCACCACGCGCAGCCCGTCCAGCGCGGGCTCGGAGTCGATGAGCCCCTGCAGGTCGGCGATCTTGCCGGCGTTGCGGGTCGCGAGGACCAGGTCGCTCATCGTGAACGCTCGCGGGCGGGCGTGTCCAGCGCTTCCTGCTGCAGACGGGTGAGGTCGCCGATGCCCTTGGCGGCGAGATCGAGCAGCGCGTTCAGTTCGTCGCGGTCGAAGGGTGCACCCTCGGCAGTGCCCTGCACCTCGACGAAGCCACCGGCACCGGTCATCACGACGTTCATGTCCGTCTCGGCGGTGGAGTCCTCCGGGTAGTCCAGGTCGAGGACCGGAACGCCCTTCACCACGCCGACGCTGATGGCGGCGATGGATCCGGTGAGCGGCTGCGCGTTCTTGGCGATCAGGCCCTTTGCCCGGGCGTCCTCGATCGCGTCCTGCAGGGCCACGTACGCCCCGGTGATGGCTGCGGTGCGGGTACCACCGTCCGCCTGGAGGACGTCGCAGTCGAGCACGATCGTGTTCTCCCCCAACGCTTTCGTGTCGATGATCGCCCGCAGCGAGCGTCCGATCAGCCGGGAGATCTCGTGTGTGCGGCCGCCGACCTTGCCCTTGCGCGATTCGCGGTCACTGCGGGTGTTCGTCGAGCGCGGCAGCATTTCGTACTCGGCGGTGACCCACCCGGTTCCACGGCCCTTGAGCCAACGCGGCACACCTTCGGTGAATGATGCGGCGCAGAGCACCCGGGTCTTGCCGAACTCGATGAGGACGCTGCCCTCGGCGTGGTCGAGCCAGTTGCGGGTGATCTTGATGTCGCGGAGTTGGTCGTTCGCGCGGCCGTCGTGTCGGGTCTGAGGAGTGGCGTCGGTCATGCGCTCCAGACTAGGACGCGAGCCATCGGACGCCAACGGCATGCAGCGCCGCGCGGATCACGCGTTCACCGCAGCGTCTGCGAGATCTTCCGTCGGCCGGCGTCCACCGTGACGGTCGCCAGCCCGCCGTTAACGAACGACATGTACGGCGGCACGTGGCCGAAGTCCATGTCGGCGATGATCGGGATGTCGAGTCGGGCGAGTGCGTCGATGGCGGCGTCGTGCTGGCTCATGTACTGCGCGTCCCGAGCCGAGGTGCGCCCCAGCAGCACGGCGTTGGCGTTGTCGAACCAGCCGGCCAGTCGCATCCCGTGCAGCGCGCGGGCGACGTCGTAGGCGCCCTGTTCGCAGACCTCCAGATAGACCAGCAGACCATCGGACGCGTGCTGCTGGCCGAACGCCCGCACGTCGCCGTACGCCGTTCCGGCCAGCGGCGACAACACCTCGACACAGCCGCCGATCAACCGTCCGCTGATCTCCAAGGACGAGGGACCGTGCAGCACCTTCCACGAGGTCGGCACGTTCAGCGGCATCGTCGTGGGAGTCGGGTCCTTCTCCCAGTCGTCGAAACCAGGCGGACGCCGGTGGGTCGCGGCGCGCTGCGTGAACGTGCCGCCGGCAGGCGTTGCCGCCGCGACCCACCACGGCGCCAATCCCTGCGGCAGGTCGTACGGAGTGTCCATCAGATTGTGCCCGTGCAGGGTGGCCAGCCCGGTGCGCAAGGTCAGGGCGAGTAATTGCGTACTCGTGTCGCTGAAGCCGACCAGCCAAGTCGGTTCGGCGGCACGGATCGCGTCGTAGTCGAGCAGGTCGATCAGGTCGATGGACGTCTCCCCTCCCCACGGCGGCACGACCGCGCTGATCGAGGCGTCGGTGAGGAAGGCGTTGAGTTCTGCGGCGCGCTCCGCGACGGGTGCGCTGACCTGCGTGCCACCACGCAGACAATTGCCCTCGATGACCTCGAAACCCTTGTCCCGCAACCACTTCAGCGCGAAGTCGAGTCGCCCCTGGTGACGAGGTTCGCACCCGGCGGACGGCGCTGTCACAGCGATCGTGTCGCCGGCCTGCAGGGGTTTCGGGTAACGGACCATGTGTTCAGCCAAGCCCGAACCCTCCCGCGACGCAAGCCAGTTCAGATGTCGTGGACCTCGTCGGAGACGGCCAGCTCCACCTTCGAGGGCCAGACCTGCGCTGCCTGGGCGCGACAGACCTCCGGGTCGTTCCAGGCCGGGATGTGGGTCAGCATCAGGCGTTGGACTCCGGTTGCGGCCACGGCAGCTTCGGCCGCACGCCGTCCGGTGAGGTGGATGTCGCGTACCTCATCGCGCTCCTCGCAGAACGCCGAGTCGGCGAGCACGAGGTCGGCGTCGCGCAGCAGGGGCAGCAGATCAGGGGTGCTGTCGGTGTCGCCGGTATAAACCAGCACCTTGCCGTCGGCCTCGACGCGGAAGCCGAACGCCTCCACCGGGTGATTGACCCGGTGCGGAGTGATCGTGAACGGGCCGACCTGGAACGCGTCCAGCGAAACCAATGTGCGGAAATCGAATTCGCTGTCCATGCCGTGCGGGTCGGATGCCTCGCAGAGCGTCACCCCGTTCGCGCGGGACATGCGCGCGGCGGTGTCCTGCGGGCCGTAGACCGGCACGCGCGGCAGGGGGCCACGTGTCGGGTGGTACTTGGTGACGACGAAGAGTCCGGTCAGGTCGAGGCAGTGGTCAGGGTGCAGATGACTGATCACGATGGCGTCGATCGCGTCGAGTTCGATGTGCCGCTGTAGCGCGCCGAGCGAACCAGGGCCCATGTCGAGCACGAGGTTCCAGGTGCGTCCCTCGTGCTCGGACTGCACCAGGTAGCTGGACGCCGGAGAGTTCGGGCCGGCGAAGGAACCGGAGCAGCCGATGATGGTGAGCCTCATCCGGTCACTCCCACCTGATGGAAGTTGTTCTCGAACACGTCGTCGAACTCGGGCGGCAACCCCAGGAACCTCTTGGACAAGCGGCGGAACTCCTCAGGGTCTCCGGTCGTGGTGAACGACAGGCCGGGCATGCCGTCCGATGCCGGCGCGAGCAGGTCGCGATCGGCCAGCACGCGGTAGACGTCCTTGGCGGTCTCCTCGGCGGACGACACCAGGGTCACCCCGTCACCCATGACGTACGAGATGACACCGGTCAGCAACGGGTAGTGGGTGCAGCCCAGGACGACGGTGTCGACGCCGTCCTGTTGCAGTGGTTCGAGGTATCCGCGAGCGACCTCGAGCAGTTCGGGACCACCGGTGATGCCGGCCTCGACGAACTCCACGAACCGCGGGCACGGCTGCGAGCGCACGTGCAGATGGGGCGCCGCGGCGAACGCGTCCAGGTAGGCACCGGACTGGTGGGTGCCCTTCGTGGAGATGACACCGACCCTGCCGGTGCGAGTGGCGCTCACGGCGCGGCGGACCGCGGGGCGGATCACCTCCACCAACGGCACGTCGTAGCGTTCGCGCGCGTCGTGCAGCACGGCGGCGGACGCGGTGTTGCAGGCGATGACGAGCGCCTTCACCCCATGCGCAACCAATCGATCGAGACACTGCAGCGCGTACTCACGGGTCTGCGCGATCGGACGCGGTCCGTAGGGTGCCCGCGCGGTGTCGCCGAGGTAGGCGATCGATTCGTGCGGCAACTGATCGAGCACAGCGCGCGCGACGGTCAAACCGCCGTAACCGCTGTCGAAGATCCCGATGGGTGCACCAGACACCGAACCAGGTTAGGGCCGGTCGCGGACCGTGCCGAATCAGATCGACGTGCAAATGGTCACAGCATGACCACGGGCCGACGGCTCAGTGACGCACGTAGGGGTTGGCGAGCGTGCCGATGTCCTGCACCTCGACCTCGACGCGCTGACCAGGCTGCACCGGACCGATACCTTCCGGCGTGCCGGTCAGGATCACGTCACCGGGCAGGAGCGTGAACGCCTGCGATGCGTACGAGATCAGCGTCGGGACGTCGTGGATCATGTCGGCCGTCGTACCGTCCTGCACGGTCTCGCCGTCCAGCCGGGTGCGGACCCGCAGATCCGAGAGGTCGAGGTCGGTCTCGATCCACGGTCCGATCGGGCAGAACGTGTCGAACCCCTTGGCCCGGGCCCACTGACCGTCCGACTTCTGCAGGTCGCGCGCGGTGACGTCGTTGGCGCAGGTGTAGCCGAAGATCGACTTCGCAGCCTCTTCGGGCGACACGTCGCGGCACATGCGTCCGATGACCACGGCCACTTCGCCCTCGTAGTCGACCCGTTCGGACTGCGGCGGCATGACCACCGGGTCGTCCGGACCGATGACGGCGGTGTTGGGGATGAGGAACATCATCGGTTCCTTCGGCGGCTCGGCGCCCATCTCCTGTGCGTGGGCCGCGTAGTTGCGACCGATGCCGATCACCTTCGACCGTGGGATGACCGGTGCGAGCAGGCGCACCCGGTCGACCGTCGTCGTGACTCCGGTCAGTTCGATCCGGGTGTACAGCGGGTCGCCGCTGATCTGGGCGATCTTCTCGCCCGCCCCGTCGACGAGTCCGAAGTAGGGGTCTTCACCATCGGTGTATCGGCAGATTCGCACCAGGTCAGCTTACTGAGGGCGCCGCCGGACGCTTCGGCCCGTGCACCAGCGGGGTCACGGTGTCCGCCATCAGCGCGTACCCCATGTCGTTGGCGTGGATGTCGCCCTTGCTGCACATCCAGGTGTAACCGCAGATCATCGCGACGTTGGTGGGCAGTCCGTTCGGCTGCAGGCTCCAGTCGTTGCTGCGGAACGCCGTCGCGACATCGGCGACCTTCGCGTCGGCGGCCTTGGCCGCGTACGAGATCGAAACGTTGAGCTGCCCCTGCAACATGGTCGACAGTTGCGCGAGTTGCGGGTTGCCGGCGGCCCAGGCCGCGAGGAACGGGTTGTAGTAGTTGAGGACGACGATCTGGGTCTGGGCGCCGCCCGCGGCCCGCAGGGCGGTGGTGATCTGCGGCAGGTTGCGAGCGACGGCGGTGAGTCCGGCCTGAACGCACGGCATGTCGACAGCACCGCCCTTCACACACCGCTGGACGTCATTGGCACCGATGTTGAGCGTGATCAGCCGGACCTTGCCCTTCTGAGACCTGATCAGATCGACGGCAGCCTCCAACTGGCTTTGACCGTCCGGGTAGGTGCACCGGCCGTCGGCGATCATGCCCGTGCTGGTTTCACCGCTGCAGGCAAGGTTGACGAGTTTCGCGCCGCGGTACTTGTCCCGCAGGTTGGCGTACACGCCGCCGACGTAACCGCCGTCCTTGTCGTCACCCAAGCCGGGTTGGTACCCGGCGGCGAGCGAATCCCCCAGTGCGACATAGGTTCCGGACGACGCATGCGAATTGTCTGCTCCGGCGAATGCGGCCGGTGCGGCGGTGAATCCGGCGACGGCGAGTACTGCTGACAGTGCGATGGAACGCTTCATGGGGGTGCTCTCCTGGCGGGGTGTGATCTGGCTCACTCTGCCACGTCGGACGTTTCCCGGCTCCGATTTCCCGGCTGCGTTTGCACCCGACTACCGTGCTCGCGTGGCGCAGGTGCTCTCGCAGGACGACTGGCGAGCCCGCTCGCTCGCCCACGAGCGGCGGGTCGACGCCTCCGTCGCCGCACACATTCACCGTCGCGATCGCGGTCTGAAGCACCCCATCGACGACTTCCTCTTCCAGTACTACCCGTTCAAGCCATCGCACCTGCGTGTGTGGCACCCGGGCGCCGGAGTCGTCCTGGACGGAGCTCAGGAACGGTCCGACTGGGCGTTCTACCGAGTGGACGACGGGGGCGCGTCCGTCGACGTGCCCGCGTTCATCGAGCGCAAGGGCGAGGTACTCGAGTTGGCTCACCGGCTGCTGTCGGTGACATCGGAGCGTCCGATGCAGTTGTCGTGCTTCGGGATGCACGAGTGGGCGATGGCCTACCGCACGCCTGCGGACGAGGTGCGCCACGCACAACTGCCCCTTCGCCTGGGGCATGCCGGCACCGACGACGTGGTCGATTCGCACGATCTGCGGTGCACCCACTTCGACGCCTACCGCTTCTTCACCCCGGACGCCGTTCCTCGCAACTCGGCTGTGCTAGAACGTGATTCACAGGCGAACTTCGAACAACCAGGTTGCCTGCACGCGGGCATGGACCTCTACAAATGGGCCTTCAAACTCAGCCCGCTCGTGCCGAGTGAACTGGTGATGGACTGCTTCGACCTCGCCCGCGAGATCCGCCTGCTCGACATGCGAGCCTCCCCGTACGACGTCACGTCCCTCGGCCACACCCCGGTAGCCGTCGAGACCCCTGAAGGGAAGGCCGAGTACGTCCGCCAGCAGCGAGCGTTCGCCGACCGCGCCCGTCCCCTGCGTCAGCGACTGCTCGCGGTGCTGGACGTTCCTGCTTCCCTTTGGTGCGCACCCGTGCGCGCAATCGTCGAATCGTAACCGGGAGATCGACCCACGTCCGACCGTTGTTCCAGACCACGGCTGCCCACAGCCGGCATCGAGGTGACGGGAAGTGCACGAGGGAACGCCGTGTACGCAGTCACCTGGTGCATTTCGAGTTACCTCGGCTGAACCCCGCGCTTGAGCAAGCCGTAGCTGAAGGAGTCGACGAGGGCGAGCCAGCTGGCGTGGACGATGTTTGGAGCGACGCCGATGGTCGTCCAGGTGCGGTCGGCGTCGCGGGTCTCGATGAGGACGCGCGTGGTGGCGTCCGTGCCGGTGGCCGCGTCGAGGATGCGCACCCGGAAGTCGATCAACTCGAAGGACGCCAGTTCGGGGTAGGTGGCCGAAAGTGCTTCTCGCAGAGCGTGATCCAGCGCGTTGACGGGACCGTTCCCCTCCCCCGTCGCCACGTGCCGCTCTCCCGCAGCGTGGATCTTCACCGTCGCTTCGGCCAGCGCGGGCAGGTCACCGGGCGACGAGTCGATGATGCACCGCCACGACTCGGTGTCGAAGTAGCGCGGCCGGGCGCCGTCCACCTCCTCCACCAACAGGAGTTCGAAGGACGCGTCCGCGGCGTCGAAGGTCCAGCCGTCCTGCTCCATGCCCTTCACTCGCTCGACCACCCGCGCGAGAAGCTCCGGACGGTCGGTGAGGTCGTAGCCGAGCTCCTTGCCCTTGAGTTCGATGCTGGCGCGACCGGCCATGTCCGACACCAGAGTTCGCATCGAATTGCCGACCAGAGCGGGATCGATGTGCTGGTAGAGATCAGGGTCGACCCGCAGCGCCGAGGCGTGTAGCCCGGCCTTGTGCGCGAACGCGCTCGCACCGACGTACGGCTGCCGCCCGTAGGGGGCGATATTGGTGATCTCACTGATCGCGTGGCTGAGGTGCAGGGCGTTCCGAAGCGCGTCCGGATCGATGATGTGGCGGCCGAGCTTGAGCTGCAGATTGCTGACGACCGTCACTAGATCGGCGTTGCCGGTGCGTTCGCCGTACCCGTTGACCGTGCCCTGCACGTGCATCGCCCCGGCCTGGACTGCTGCGATCGAATTGGCGACGGCGCAGCCGGTGTCGTTGTGGCAGTGAATGCCGAGCTGTGCGCCGGTGGCGTCCTGCACCTTCTGGACGACCTCGAACACCTGGCTGGGCAGCATCCCACCGTTGGTGTCGCACAGCGCCACCACCTCGGCGCCGGCGTCTGTCGCACAGCGGACGACGTCGGATGCGTACGCCGGGTCGGCGAGGTAGCCATCGAAGAAGTGCTCGGCGTCCACGAACACTCGCCGACCCTCACCGACGAGCACCGCCACCGTGTCGCGGACCATTGCGAGGTTCTCCTCGAGCGAGGTGCGCAGCGCATCCTGAACGTGCCGTACGTGAGACTTGGCGACGATGGTGACGACCGGCGTCCGAGCATCGAGCAGCGCTCGCACCTGAGGGTCGTCGGCCGCGTTGCCGTGTGCCCGCCGGGTCGACCCGAACGCCGCAAGCAGAGCGTTCCTCAACGGCACCTCGCCGGCTGCGGCCAGCTTGAAGAACTCGGTGTCCTTCGGGTTCGCCCCCGGCCACCCGCCCTCGATGAACCCGACACCCAGGTCATCGAGCAGCCCGGCGATCGTCAGCTTGTCGGCGACCGAGAGGTTGAGTCCCTCCTGCTGAGCGCCGTCGCGCATGGTGGTGTCGTACACGTGGAAGGTGTCTGCGGGGCTCATCGTGGAGTCCTGGTCTTCTGGGGGCTTGGTGTCTGCCGAGCCCCGGCTCTTCGCCTCGTTCCGGGTGCGGGTGGCCCGGCAAACGAAAAACCTCCCGGGGTAACGGGAGGTTGCGCGTCGAGCCGGGCTCGACGCGCTAGCAAATAATGAGGGCGGAGGTGACCGCGTGTCCCATGATTGCCATGCGGACATCATGCCGACGTCCAGGCAGCGGTGTCCACGCCGTGGGTCCGCCGTCTCGCGATGCGGTCGCCCACCTTCTCGCACGAGACGCGCGAACCGGCCACAGATGCATGATCTGTGACCGGTTCGACCGACGTGGGCACTCAGGCGAGACGGGTCATCCAGCCGTGCGTGTCCTCGGTGCGTCCGTACTGGATGTCGAGCAGTGTCTTGCGGATCTTCATCGCGATCTCGTCCCTGTGCCCCTCGACGCGGTGGTCGCACGAGCCACCGTCCCACTTGAGTTCGCCGACGGGAGTGATCACGGCAGCGGTGCCACAGGCGAAGATCTCGGTGATCTCGCCGGACTCGGCGCCGTCCTTCCACTCCTGGATCGGGATGCGACGCTCCTGTGGTTCGAGGCCGAGGTCCTTGGCCAGCTCGAGGATCGAACTGCGCGTCACTCCCTCGAGGATGGTGCCGGTGAGTTCCGGAGTGACGATGCGGCCGTCCTTGTAGACGAAGAACAGGTTCATGCCGCCGAGTTCCTCGATATAGGTATGCGTCGAGGAGTCGAGGAAGACCGCCTGGTCGCATCCGGCGGCGATGCCCTCCAACTGACCGGCCAGGGAGGATGCGTAGTTGCCGCCACACTTGGCGGCGCCCGTGCCCCCCTCGCCGGCGCGCGCGTAGTCGTTGGAGATCCACAACGACACCGGCTTCACGCCACCGGGAAAGTACGACCCGGCGGGCGAGGCGATCACGCAGTAGGTGACCTCCTTCGAGGGGCGAACCCCGAGGAAGGCCTCGGACGCGAACATGAACGGACGTAGGTACAGCGAGGTCTCCGCGCCATCCGCCGCCTCTGGCACCCAGTCGATGTCGGTCTGCACCAACGCCTTGAGCGAGTCGACGAAGTCTTCCTCCGGGAGCACCGGCAACGCCAATCGCTTTGCGCTGCGGGCGAATCGGGCAGCGTTGGCCTCGGGACGGAAGGTCCAGACCGAGCCGTCGGCGTGCCGGTAGGCCTTCATGCCCTCGAAGATCTCCTGCGCGTAGTGCAGCACCGCAGCAGCCGGGCTCATCTGGATCGGGCCGAACGCGGTCACTTCGGCGTCGTGCCAGCCCTCGTCCTGGCTCCACTTCGCCAGCACCATGTGGTCGCTGAAGTGGTCGCCGAAGCCGGGGTTCGCCAGGATTGCAGCACGATCGGCGACGCTCGCCCGGTCCTGACGGGGGTTGGAACTGAACGACAAGGACATCGCGGATCCTCCTGCAGGTTCGCCGCGCTGTGATGGGCCGGCGGAGAAGACGTGTGGGTGTGACTCAGATTACGCCGCCGCCAGCATCGCGGACGATCGGCCTCAGGCGAGCGTCGCGGCGATCGCCTCACCGATCTGCGCGGTCGAGCGCACCTGGTCTCCTCGCGAGGCGAGATCGGCCGCGACCGCATGCTCGATGCGCCTCGCTTCGGCCGTACGACCGAGGTGCTCCAACAGCATCGCGACCGACAGGATCGTCGCCGTCGGGTCGGCCTTGCCCTGGCCGGCGATGTCGGGAGCTGAACCGTGCACCGGCTCGAACATCGAGGGGGTGCTGCGGTCGGGGTTGATGTTGCCGGACGCCGCCAGCCCGATACCGCCGGTGACGGCCGCCGCGAGGTCGGTGACGATGTCGCCGAACAGATTGTCGGTCACGATGACGTCGAACCGGGACGGGTCCTGCACCAGGTAGATCATCGCTGCATCGATATGGGCGTAGTCGTGGGTGACGTCGGGGAACTCGGCACCGACCTCCTCGACCGTGCGGCGCCACATGTGCCCGGCGTACGACAGCACGTTGTGCTTGTGCAGCAGGGTCAGCTTCTTGCGCTCACGAGCCTGCGCCCGCGCGAACGCATCGCGCACGACGCGCTCAGCGCCGAAACGGGTGTTGACGCTCACCTCGGTGGCCAGTTCGTTGGGTGTGCCGACGCGCAAGGCGCCGCCGTTACCGGTGTACGGACCTTCCGTGCCCTCGCGGACGACGACGAAGTCGATGCCCTGCGGCGCAACGGAATTCACGTCCAGGGGACTCTTGACGCCGGGGAACAGCTTGGCCGGACGCAGGTTGACGTGGTGGTCCAGTTCGAAGCGGATGCGCAGCAGCAACTGGCGTTCGAGCACTCCACTCGGCACGCTCGGGTCGCCGATGGCACCGAGCAGGATCGCGTCGTGGCCGCGCAGTTCCTCCAGCACGGAATCCGGCAGCGTTTCCCCCGTCGCGTGCCAGCGGCGCGCACCCAGGTCGTACTCGGTGCGGGCCACCTTGGCATCGCAGACCGCGTCGAGCACCTTGAGACCTTCGGCCACGACCTCCGGGCCGATGCCGTCCCCGCCGATGACGGCCAGATCGATGGTATCCGCAGTGGCGTTCCGGCTGCCCGTCTCACTCATGCCCACATGCTAGATCGGCGTCTTGCATGGTGGTACGCGTGTCTCATATTTCGATAGCTGAAGTGCAACGAGAACCGCCCCTCGCCCGTGTGGGGCGAGGGGCGGTTCTCACGAGAGACTCTCGGATCAGTCGCGCAGGTCCATCGACTCCTGGAGTGCGCGGCGTGCGTCCATCTGCTCTTCGGTCATTCTCATCAACCCTCGGAATATCGCCTGCCCGCGGGGGCAGCGGTGTCAATGCAGGTAGTGCGAGGTCCGGGCGGTGCGGGGTTGCGCGCTCGCCGGGCCGGTCAGCCTCGTCCACCGTGATCGACGGTAAGACGAGAACCGATGCTACTCACGGGTTCGATGGTGGGCAGCCCGCTTTCACGACGTGGACAGTCAGTGCATGCCGTGCTGATCAGCGTGCGGCCGAGCCCTCGACGTAGTCGGAGTCGGTCGAGCCGTCCTTGATCCAGCTCATCAAGCCGCGCAGCTTCTTGCCCGTGGCCTCGATGGGGTGCTGAGCACCCTTCTCGCGCAGCTGCTTGAACTCCGGCGCGCCGGCGTCCTGGTCGTCGATGAAGCGCTTGGCGAAGGCACCGTTCTGGATGTCCGCAAGGACCTCCTTCATGTTCTCCTTCACCCGCGGGTCGATGACGCGCGGACCCGAGACGTAGTCGCCGTACTCGGCCGTGTCGGAGATCGACCAGCGCTGCTTGGCGATGCCGCCCTCGACCATGAGGTCGACGATGAGCTTGAGCTCGTGCAGGCACTCGAAGTAGGCGACCTCGGGCTGGTAACCGGCCTCGATGAGGGTCTCGAAGCCGTACTGCACCAGCTGCGAGGCGCCCCCGCAGAGAACTGCCTGCTCACCGAACAGGTCGGTCTCGGTCTCTTCGGTGAACGTGGTCTTGATGCCGCCGGCACGCAGGCCGCCGATTGCCGCCGCGTACGACTTGGCGAGGTCCCACGCCTCGCCGGACGCGTCCTGCTCGACCGCCAGGAGCACCGGCACACCGCGGCCGTCGACGTACTCACGACGCACCAGGTGCCCAGGTCCCTTCGGGGCGACCATGAGGACGTCGTTGTCGGCGCCGGGCTTGATGTAGTCGAACCGGATGTTGAAGCCGTGGCTGAACAGCAGCGCCGCACCCTCGGCGAGGTTCGGCTGGATCTCCTGCGCGTACAGACGGCGCTGCACCTGGTCGGGAGCGAGGATCACGATGAAGTCGGACTGCTTCACGGCTTCGGCGACCGGCAGGACGGTCAGGCCCTCGGCCTGTGCCTTCGCCGCGGAGCTCGAGCCGTCGCGCAGGCCGACGACGACCTGCACTCCCGAGTCGCGCAGGTTGAGGGCGTGCGCGTGCCCCTGGCTGCCGTAACCGATGACAGCGACCTTGCGGCCCTGGATCACCGACAGGTCAGCGTCTTCGTCGTAGAACATGTCAGCCACTTCTGGTTCTCCTCTTGTTGCGAATTCGATTGAAGTTCTTGGGGTTTCGGAAACTCAGCCGGCTTTGCGGGCGCGGTCGGTGATCGACCGTCCACCGCGTCCGACGGCCACCAGACCGGATTGCACGAGCTCGCGGACGCCGTAGGGTTCGAGCACGCCCAGGAGTGCGCCGAGCTTCTCCGGCGTGCCGGTCGCCTCCAGCACCACCGAGTCGGTGGTGACGTCGACGACGTTGCACCGGAACATCTGGGTGATATCGAGGATCTGGCTACGGGTGGCGGCGTCGCTGCGCACCTTGATCAACACCAGTTCGCGCTGCACGGAGGCCGCCTGTTCCAGTTCGACGACCTTGAGCACCTCGATGAGCTTGTTGAGCTGCTTGGTCACCTGCTCCAGCGCCTGCTCCTCCACATCGACCACGACGGTCATGCGGGAGATCTCCTCGAACTCGGTCGGCCCGACCGCGAGCGAGTCGATGTTGTAGCCGCGTCGGGAGATCAGCCCGGCGATGCGCGCGAGCACACCCGGTTTGTTCTCGACCAGCACCGAGAGTGTGTGGCGCGCCATCAGTGCTCTCCTCGAATCAGGTTGCCGCCGAACATCATTCGCCCTCTTCCTCACGGTCGAAGACCGGCGCCATGCTGCGCGCTATCGTCACCATGTCGTTGCTCACGCCGGCGGGCACCATCGGCCACACCATCGCGTCCCGCTCGACGACGAAGTCGATCACCACGGGGACGTCGTTGATCTCCATCGCCTGCTGGATGACGGTGTCGACGTCCTCGGGACGCTCGCAGCGAAGGCCGACGCAGCCGTAGGCATCCGCGAGCTTCACGAAGTCGGGCACCCGCGAACCGATGGCAGTGTGCAGGTCGGTGTTGGAGTATCGCTCGCCGTAGAACAGCGTCTGCCACTGGCGCACCATGCCGAGGGAACTGTTGTTGATGATCGCGACCTTGATCGGGATCTTGTTGATCACGCAGGTGGCCAGCTCCTGGTTGGTCATCTGGAAGCAGCCGTCACCGTCGATCGCCCACACCGTGCGCTCCGGTTCGGCGACCTTCGCACCCATCGCGCCCGGCACCGCGAAGCCCATCGTGCCCAGGCCCCCGGAGTTGATCCATGAGTTCGGGCGCTCGTACTGCACGAACTGCGCCGCCCACATCTGGTGCTGACCGACACCGGCGACGTAGGTCGCCTCAGGGCCGGCGATCGCGCCCAGACGCTCGATGACGTACTGCGGCGCCAGGGCGCCGTCCTCGTCCGGCTCGATGAAGCCGAGCGGGAAATCGCGCTTCCACTTGGTGGTGCGCTCGCGCCAGGCGTCGTAATCACCGATCGGTCCGTCGACTGCCTTGAGCATCTCGAGCAGGTCGTTGATGACTTCCTTGCAGTCGCCCACGATCGGCACATCGGCCACTCGGTTCTTGGAGATCTCGGCCGGGTCGATGTCGGCGTGGATGACCTTCGCCTCGGGGGCGAACGACTCCAGAAGACCGGTGACGCGGTCGTCGAAGCGGGCGCCGAGGGTGATCAGCAGATCTGACTTCTGCAGCGCGGTCACCGCGGAGACGGATCCGTGCATGCCGGGCATTCCCAGATGCAGGTCGTGACTGTCGGGCACAGCGCCGCGAGCCATGAGGGTGGTCACCAGCGGAATCCCGGTGAGCTCCACCAGTTCTCGCAGCTCTTTGGCTGCGCCGCCGCGGATCACACCGCCGCCGACGTAGAAGACCGGACGCTTGGCGGCCCGGATCAACTCGATCGCGGCGCGAATCTGTTTGTGGTGCGGCTTGGTCACCGGACGGTAACCGGGCAGGTCGACGGCCGGCGGCCAACGGAAGGTGGTCTTGGCCGTCAGGGCGTCCTTGGTGATGTCGACGAGCACCGGACCGGGGCGGCCGCTGCTGGCGACGTGGAAGGCCTCGGCAATCGCGCGCGGGATCTCGTCCGCGTCCGTCACCAGGTAGTTGTGCTTGCTGATCGGCATCGTGATGCCACGGATGTCGGCTTCCTGGAAGGCGTCCGTACCGATCACCGCCGAGTTGACCTGACCGGTGATCGCGACCATCGGGACCGAGTCCATGTAGGCGTCCGCGATCGGGGTGACCAGGTTGGTGGCACCGGGCCCGCTGGTCGCCATGCAGACACCGACGCGACCGGTTGCGGACGCGTAACCCTGCGCGGCGTGTCCGGCGCCCTGCTCGTGACGCACCAGAATGTGGCGCACCTTCACCGAGTCCAGCAGCGGGTCGTACGCGGGCAGGATCGCTCCGCCCGGGATGCCGAAGACGGTGTCGACACCGACCGCTTCGAGTGCCAGGACGAGGGCCTGGGCGCCCGTCACATCAGCGATCTCCTGAACGCCCTGCGGGACGCGAGCCGCTACCTGGGCCGGCGACGGAACAGGCTGTCCCGGTCGAGCGGCGGGTCGGATCGTGGTGTCTGTCACGGCAACCACCTTCTGCGTGTGTTCGGTCATTTCGGACTCGGACATGAAAAAACCCTCCGGCCCGAAGGCAGTGAGGGTGGGCGCGTCGACCGACCGGAGTCAGCTGACGCGCTTGGGAAGTACGAGAATCCGTGCCATGTGTCGATCTTCGTCCGCGACCTGGGCGACCGTCAACTATGTGAGACGGTCGTCTCACATAGTGATCGGGTGACGCTGGTCACCCGCGCCCGACGAAGACCTGTTCGAGTTCGGTGGCGCCCGGGGCGAGGTCGGCCCACTCCCCCTCGATGCGGAGGACGGCGACCGCGCTGGTGGCGAAGTGGTCGACGAAGTCGACAGCGGCGTTTGCCTCGGTCAGCGCGGCGGCGATCGCCGGCACGCCCGGCGCGTGGCCGACCAGAGCGACGCAGTGCGCGTTCTCGGGGGTCTCGCGCAGCACCTCCAGCAGCGTTCGCGGCGAGGCGTCGTAGATGCGTTGTTCATGGTCGACGATCGGTCCGACGCCGGAGGCCTCGACGATCGCAGCCCAGGTCTCGCGCGTCCGGGTCGATGTGGAACACCACACGAAGTCGGGGCTGAGGGACTTCTCGCGAAGCCAGTCGCCGACCGCCCGGGCGTCCAGGACGCCACGCTCGGTGAGGCAGCGTTCGTGGTCGGTGGTCGAACCGTGGGGTTCGGCCTTGGCATGACGGATCAGGATCAGAGTGCGGTCCGTGGTCATGGCTAGAGCATGTCACTGCGTCCGTGCCGGTGGGCACCCGGATGGTTCGCAGAGCCGGTCACGCAGAGCAGAACTGCGAGCGCCGCCCACCAGACGAAGCCCGCCCAGTGCGATGCGGACAATGATTCGCCGAGCTGGACGACCTGCCGGACGCCGGAAACTGCGAGCCCCGGAGGTGTCCACGGCCCGATCGGCTGCCAGAGCACATCGGCGCGTCCGAACCCTTCGGCACCGGCTCGGCTCGGACTGGCGGCGACGAACGTCAGCGCGAGTGCCCACCCGACCAGGCCGGCGGGACCCGCGAGGGCGAGCGCTGCCCGGGCAAGCAGTGCCGAAACAGCGAAGGTTGCGGTACCGATGACGAACAGGCGAAGCGCGTGCTGAGCCCACGCCGGAATCGTCAGTGCTGCGATTCCTACCGAGACAGCAACCACCGGGGCTCCCGCGACCAGGGTGATCGCGACGCCCCTCAGCTGTCCGTGCACGGACTCGTGCCCGCGCCGAACGGCAAGAGTGAAGGCGAGTCCGCAGAACAACCAGGAGAGTGCCAGGTGGTACCCGTGCCGTCCCGCGTGGTCCTCCCTCGACGGCGTCGTGATGTCGGCTGTGACGACGGTGCGTGATGACGCCCGCTGCACCGCCTCGGCGACCACACGCACTGCTGCGGTCGCTTCGACCCCCTGTGCCGAACTCACGGTCAGCGAGTCCTGCGGCTTGGTCGGATCGACCAGCAGGACGCCTTGGGTACGGTCAGCCCGAAGGTCCGCCAAGGCATCGGCCTCGGTGCCACCGAGATAAGCCCGGACGGGGTGTCCGTCGACGGTGTTGATCTGGTTGGCGACGTACCCGGCCCAGGTGTGTCTCGGCGAGACCACGACGAGTGACGGCGTCTGTGGCGTCGATTGCAGGAGGACGAACCCGGCGAAGAGAAGTGCCTGCACGAGTGCGATCCAGCCCACTGCTGTCACCACGCGCAGCACGTGGTCGCGTCGGTCGTTCTGCACGGTCTCAGTCGCCGACGACCACGACGTTGCTGAGTTCACCTGTGGCAATGAAGTGAGGAATCTCCCTGCGCAGCAGCCGAATCAACCGTGGCGTGAACGCCGTCGTCGCACCGCCCACATGCGGTGTGATCAGCACGCCGCGCGTCGTCCACAGGGGGTGATCCGCAGGCAAGGGTTCCGGATCGGTGACGTCCATCGCTGCTCGGACGTGGCCGGTTGCGCAGGCACGCTGCAGGGCGTCGGTGTCGACGATGCCCCCGCGGGCGACATTGACGACGAGCGCGTCGTCGGGGAGTGCGGCAAGGAACTCGTCGTCGACGAGGTGCCGGGTGGCGTCGGTCATGGGCAGGATCAGGAAGACGATCTCGGTCGCCGGTAGCAGCTGATCGATCTCGTCGATGCCGTACACCCGATCCACCAGGTCGTCGCCGGCCCGCGCCCTGGACGCCACGACGGTGCAGTCGACCTCCAGCACCTGCAGGCGGGAGACGAGCATCCGTCCGATGGAGCCGTAGCCGATCACCAACGCCTTCCGGTCGGCCAGGGAGGGTCGGCCGGCGAGCCGCAGCCACTGCCCCGACTGCTGCGCGCGGACGGCGTCCGGGATCGCCCGTTGGGAGGCGATGGCCAGCCCGATCGCCAGTTCGGCGGTGGACGTGTCGTGAATGCCTCGGCCGTTGGCAAGAGCGACGCCGGACGGTAGGTACTGCAGGGCGTGCTCGAACCCGGCAGTCGCCAGTTGCA
Source organism: Yimella lutea (assembly GCF_006715095.1). Classification (NCBI taxonomy): domain Bacteria; kingdom Bacillati; phylum Actinomycetota; class Actinomycetes; order Micrococcales; family Dermacoccaceae; genus Yimella; species Yimella lutea. Next base: position 1,443,943 of record NZ_VFMO01000001.1, on the reverse strand, counting down.
CAGCCTTCAGGCTCGGCAGCTCACACAGGTGCTCGAGTCGCTTCGGGTTGGACATGTACGGCGGCACGACCAGTTCGATGTCGTCCCGCGGTGGCGCGTCCTTCATGTCCCAGACGACCAACTCCACTCCGCCGAGGTCGGTCAGTTGGTCGGCCCAGTCCTGCTGGGCAACGCTGACGACAGTGCGGGCTGCGCTCTTCTCGGTCACGGCCCGACGCTATCGCGCGAAGCGTTCGCCGAAACGCGTTGCGCCCGGACCGCGAGAGTCCGGGCGCAACGATGCAATCGGCGTTCAGCTGAGCTTGGAGATGATCAGCTCGCGCGCCTTGGCGGCGTCGGCCTGACCCCTCATCTCCTTCATCACCTGACCGATGAGCGCACCGGCAGCCTGCACCTTGCCGTCGCGCACCTTCTGCGCCACGTCCGGGTTGGCTTCGATGACCTTGTCGACGGCGGCTTCAAGAGCGCTGTCGTCCTGAACGAGTTCGAGTCCGCGGGCGTCGGCGACCTGGGTCGGCGAACCCTCGCCGGCGATGACGCCCTCCATGACCTGGCGGGCCATCGAGTCGTTCAGACGTCCGGCCTTGATCATCGAGTCGAGCTCGGCGATGTGAGCTGGGGTGACGCCGAAGTCGGAGACGGCCTTGCCCTCGTTGTTCGCGCGACGTGCGAGATCTCCGGTCCACCACTTGCGGGCGGCGGCGGGTGACGCACCGGCGGCGACAGTCTCCTCGATCAGTTCGACGGCGCCGGCGTTCAACACGTCGCGCATCTCCAGATCGCTGTAGCCCCAGTCCTTCTGCAAACGCTTGCGACGCTGGGCCGGCGGCTCGGGCAGGGTGGTGCGCAACTGCTCGACGCTCTCGCGAGTCGGCGCGACCGGTACGAGGTCGGGCTCGGGGAAGTACCGGTAGTCCTCGGCGTCCGACTTCGGTCGACCGGACGTGGTGACTGCGGTGTCCTCGTGCCAGTGGCGGGTCTCCTGCAGGATCGATCCGCCGGAGTTGAGCACCGCTGCGTGCCGGCTGATCTCGTAACGCACCGCACGCTCGACCGAACGCAACGAGTTGACGTTCTTGGTCTCGGTGCGGGTGCCGAACTTATCCGCGTCCTTGGGCATCAGCGAGACGTTGGCGTCGCAGCGCATCGACCCCTGCTCCATCCGGACGTCGCTGACCCCGAGTGCCTTGATCAGGTCACGCAGCGTCGAGACGTACGCCTTGGCAATCTCCGGCGCACGCTCACCGGCGCCGGTGATCGGCTTGGTGACGATCTCGATCAGCGGGATACCGGCCCGGTTGTAGTCGATGAGCGAGTACTCAGCACCTTGGATGCGGCCGGTCGAACCGCCGACGTGCAGCGCCTTGCCGGTGTCTTCCTCCATGTGGGCGCGCTCGATCTCCACCCGGAAGACGGTGCCGTCCTCCAACTCGACGTCGAGGTAACCGTTGAACGCGATGGGCTCGTCGTACTGGCTGGTCTGGAAGTTCTTCGGCATGTCCGGGTAGAAGTAGTTCTTCCGGGCGAAGCGGCACCACTGCGCAATCTCGCAGTTGAGCGCCAGGCCGATGCGGATGGCCGACTCGACGCCCTTCTCGTTCACCACGGGCAGGGCGCCGGGCAGACCGAGGCAGACCGGGCAGACCTGGGTGTTCGGCTCGGCGCCGAACCCGGTCGCGCAGCCGCAGAACATCTTGGTGTTGGTGTTCAGTTCGACGTGCACCTCGAGACCCATCACCGGGTCGTACGTGGCGATCGCCTCGTCGTAGTCGACGACGTCATCGACGTGGGTGCTCATCAGTTCGCCGCCTTTCCGCCGAGTGCCGGCGCCTTCGTGAGAATCGGAGCGCCCCACTGCGACAACAGCATTCGCTCCAATGCGGCGCCGACTTCGTACAAACGCTCGTCCTTGGTCGCCGGCGCGAGGATCTGGAACCCGCTGGGCAGGCCGTCCTCGGCGAGGCCGTTCGGGATGGACATGCCCGGGATCCCGGCAAGGTTCGCGGGGATGGTGGCGACGTCGTTGAGGTACATCGCCATCGGGTCGTCCAGCTTCTCCCCCATCTTGAACGCCACGGTCGGCGCCGTCGGGGTGACCAGCACGTCCGCCTTCTCGAACGCGGCGGCGAAGTCGCGCGCGATCAGCGTGCGCACCTTCTGCGCCTGGCCGTAGTAGGCGTCGTAGTAGCCGGAACTGAGCGCGTAGGTGCCCAGGATGATGCGGCGCTTGACCTCGTCGCCGAAGCCGGCGTCGCGGCTGGCCGCCATGACCTGCTCGGCGCTCGGGCTGTCGACGCCGTTCGGCGGGACGCGCAGGCCATAGCGCATCGCGTCGAACTTGGCGAGGTTCGAACTCGCCTCGCTCGGCAGGATCAGGTAGTACGCGGCCAGGCCCTTCTCGAACGAGGGGCACGAGACCTCGACGATCTCGGCGCCGGCTTCTTCGAGCAGCTTCACCGACTCCTCGAAGCGAGCCCTCACCTGCGGCGCGAAACCGTCTGCGGAGATCTCCTTGATGATGCCGACACGCATCCCCTGTACCTCACCGCGGCGGGCGGCCTCGACGACCGGCGGGACCGGTGCGTCGATCGAGGTCGAGTCCAGCGGGTCGTGGCCGCCGATGACCTCGTGCAGCAGCGCCGCGTCGAGCACCGAACGGGTGCAGGGGCCGGCCTGGTCCAGCGAACTCGCCAGCGCGATGAGGCCGTAGCGGGACACGCCGCCGTAGGTCGGCTTGGTGCCGACGGTGCCCGTGACGGACGCGGGTTGACGGATCGATCCGCCGGTGTCGGTGCCGATCGCCAGCGGCGCCTCGAAAGCAGCGACGGCGGCCGCGGAGCCACCACCCGAACCGCCGGGGATGCGGTCGAGGTCCCAGGGGTTGCGGGTCGGGCCGTAGGCGGAGTGTTCGGTGGAGGAACCCATCGCGAACTCGTCCATATTGGTCTTGCCGAGGATCGGCATGCCGACTGCCCGCAACCGCGACACCAGCGTGGCGTCGTACGGCGGGATCCAGCCCTGAAGGATCTTCGATCCGGCGGTCGTCGGCTGACCCTTGGTGGCGACGACGTCCTTGACGGCGATCGGCACCCCGGCGAGGGTCGGCAGGTCGGCGCCACCGGCGCGGCGCTCGTCGATGGTGCGGGCGGCGTCGAGCGCACCCTCGGCGTCGACGTTCAAGAAGGCGTGCACGTCGCCGTCGACGGCGGCAATGCGGTCGAGGTGGGCCTGGGTGACTTCGACGGCGCTGAGCTCCTTGCGGGCGAGCGCGTCGGCCAGTTCGGCCGCGGTCGAGGTGATGATGTCGGTCAAGTCAGAACCAATCGTGACGGTCTGGGCAGGTCGGTGATCTCGGGTGGAGCGCTCGCTCAGTCCTCGTCAAGGATGCGCGGCACCTCGAAGCGGCCGAGGTCGGACGCGGGCGCACCGGAGAGCGCCTCTTGCTGGGTCAGGCTCGGGCGCACCTCGTCGGGACGGGTGACATTGGTGAGCGGCAGCGGGTGCGACATCGGCGGGATGTCGTCGGCCGCGATGTCGTTCACCTGCCCGACGAACCCGACGATCTGTTCGAGTTGCCCGGCGAGCTTGTCGAGCTCGGCGTCGGACAACTGGATGCGGGCAAGCATGGCGACGTGCGCGACCTCGTCGCGGGACAGCGAAGGCATGGCATCAGTCTAGGGCGCTGTCTTCCGTGCTCAGGTCGGCCTCCGGGCTCCACCAAGGCGCATCACCAGTCGTGTGGCTCGAAGTCCTTCAAGAAAACGCCGTAAAGATCGGTGCCCCGCTCCCCTTGCACGATCGGGTCGTACACCCGAGCGGCACCGTCGACCAGGTCGAGCGGCGCATGCCAACCCTCACCGGCAATGCGCAATTTTTGGTCGTGCGGGCGCTCGTCGGTGATCCAACCGGTGTCGACGGCGGTCATCAGGATCTGGTCGGTGTCGAACATCTCCTGCGCACTGGTGCGGGTGAGCATGTTGAGCGCGGCTTTGGCCATGTTGGTGTGCGGGTGGCCAGCGCCCTTGTAGCTACGCCCGAACTGTCCTTCCATCGCGGAGACGTTGACGACATAGGCACGGCGCGCGCCCGCCTCCACCGCGGCCCGCATCGCCGGCCGAAGCCGCGACACGAGAATGAACGGTGCGACCGAATTGCACAGTTGAACCTCGAGCAGTTCCAGTGGGTCGACCTGTTCGACGGTGTCGGTCCACGAGTTGCTCGTGGCCAGATCGGGCAGCAGACCCCCGGCGTCGACCGCCGTGCCCGCGAGATAGGCCTCGAGGCTGGCGCTTCCGGCCGAGAGCACCCGTGCCGACTCCGCGGCGGCGAGCGCCGCAGCCGCGTGATGGGTGTCGTCGTTGCCGTGGTGCGCGACCGCGTCCGTGGCCAGGGAGCTGACCAGTTGCGCGGGGTGCGCCTGGCTCGTGCGGTCGAAGGTGATCTGTGTCGGCAGCCGCGAATCGTCTTGCAGCGGAAGGGTTTCGGCGTTGACAAGGTGGGAGTAGGCGCCGGGGCTGCGCCGCACCGTCTGTGCTGCATTGTTGATCAGGATGTCGAGCGGGCCGGCGGCAGCGACTTCCTGCGCGAGCGCGGCGACCTGGGCCGGGTCGCGCAGGTCGATGCCGACGACGGTCAGCCGGTCGATCCAGTCGTCCGCGTCGGGCATCGCCCGAAACCGGCGGACGGCGTCCTTCGGGAACCGGGTGGTGATGGTCAGGTCGGCGCCGTCGCGCAACAGCATGAGCGCGATGTACATGCCGATCTTGGCCCGCCCCCCGGTCAGTAGGGCACGCTTGCCGCGAAGGTCGGTGTGGGGGTCGCGCTTGGCGTGCGACTTCGCCGCGCAGGCAGGACACAGCCAGTGGTAGAACGCGTCGACCTGCGTGTACTTCGCGTGACAGATGTAGCAACCCCGCGGGAAATTCAGTTGTCCTGCAACGCTTCCCGGCTGGTCGGCTTGCAGCAGGATGCCGTTCGTCTCGTCGTCGATGCGCATCGGTGAACCCGTTGCCGTCGCCGCGAGCACTTCCTCGTCGGCTGCTCGTAGCGGCGCCTCCCTTTCCTGCCGCGCGGCGGCACGTCGGGCCTTGCGCACCCGGTTGAACATCCGCTGCGAGGCGCGCTTGACCGCCTCGATGTCGGGGTGTCCCGCAGGCAGGCCGGGCAGTTGCTCGAGCACCCGAAGCGCCGCGGCGAGGTCGTCGGGATCGATTCGCTGGGAACCGTCGACCCCCGATGCTGCGTCGTCGTCGGGAGAAATCACCACCGCAGCGTAGGCCCGATGCTCGATCGAGCCGACCTAGGCTCGGGTCGCACACAACGGATAACAACCCGTAACGAGAAACAGAGGCATGCTCATGGGCCTGTTCGGCCGGAAGAAGAAGGACGACCATGCAGGGGCGCAGCAAGCGAATGCGGCAGACGCCGCTGTGGACGCTGACCACGACGGGAGTCACCGCGAGATCGACGACTACTGGGCTCAGATCGGCGACGTCGACCATGACGTCATCACCTACCTGATCAACCCGATGTTCCAAGGGGCGCCGGCCTGGCCCAACACCCGCCAGGCCTACCGAGTGGTGCGCACGCCGAACACGGTGATCATCGCGTCCGACGGTCTCGCCGACGCATCCGCCGACTCCCCTGGCCCGGGATTCGGCTGCGAGGTCTACATCGAGTCGCCGGCCCTCGTCGGCGCCGAGTTCGAGCAACTGCGCAGCAGCTGGATGTTCGCCGCGATCGAGAACTTCGCACAGAACGTCGCCGCCATGCAGGGCATCAGCGGGCACCTGCGTCAGTACGGCGTCGCGTCGATGGAGCTGCCGTTGGACGGCACCGACATCCCCGAGGCCCTGCTCACCGAGCACGGCACCGCGGGCGCACTCATCGGCATCCCTGCCGCCGGGCGCGCCGCTCAGGTGGCGACGGCCGACGGGCCGGTCGACATCGTGCCGCTGACGATCATCGGCGCCGACGAACTCTCCGTGGTGCTCGAGCAGGGCCAGGCGGGTCGAGACAGTATCGTGTCGACGCGGCAGCAGGACGGCCGCGGACACGTCACCGTCGTCTGAACCCTCGTCGCGCGCGGCGGCGGCTCACTCGGGCGGGCCGCCGCGCAGCGCACCGACCACGACGTCGACCAAGCTCGTCCGCTCCAGGCGCTCGACCTCGGCAAGTGGAAACCAGCTGGCCTCGTCGGTGCTGCCGCCCTGCTCGGTCGTGCCGAGGGTGCCGCCGGTGATCAGGGCGAGGTGGACGACGCGAACGGCCTTGAATCCACGCTCCCCGTCGTTCTCCACGGCCGTGCGGCCCCACGAGTCCACCAGCAGCAGGGGACCCACCTCGACGTGAAATCCGGTCTCCTCGAACACTTCCCGGACGACTGCCTCCTCGACCTGCTCCTCGAACTCGACGCCACCCCCGGGCATTGTCCACTCCGGTGCGTACCGCCCTTCACCGTTCGACAGCGTGAGCAGGAGACGATCCTGCTCGTCGACGATCGCGGCGTACGCGGCGAGCCGGGTGTCGTACTCGGTGAAGTGCATGGCGCCGGTCTACCAGACGTCGCCGACGCGCCTGCGGACCAGGTCGGCGCTCCCGGCCGGCGAACCCCACTGCGCGGTCAGGTGCCACAACTGCTTCATGGGCTGCACCTCGAAGCGACCCGTGCAGACGGCGTCGCCGATGATGCGGGCGTCGATCAGATCACGCTCGGCGATCTGCAGGCCGATGCGGACCGGCTCGCCGCCGCGATAGTCGATCTGGTTTTGCAGGACGTCGGTGTGCAGCACCCGGCCCTCGTGCCACTCGATCGGCAGGCCGAGGGCCTGTGCCCGCCTTTCGACGGGAGTTGCTCGGAAGCAGGGGTCGAGGACGAGCGCCTCGACATCCTGATCGAGCAGCACTCGCCCGTGCACCTGGGCTTCGACGTAACCGTCCAGCGGGTCGTACAGGACTTCCTGGTTGTTGTCGCCGGTCTGCATCGACTCCTCGTGATGGGTCACGGCGTCCCAGAGTCCGAATCGGCGCGCGGTGGCGAACCTCGCCGGCGACAGCGCAGAGTCCGGGAAGCAGAAGGTGGCCCGGTCGAGCATGTGTTCCTTCAACCGAAGATGGGCCGATCCGAATCGTGGCGCACCGCCGAGCGTCCGATACCGGTGGTTCAACGCGCCGTACTTCGGACGCTCTCCTGCCGGTGCTTCGTCGTAGGCGCCGCCGAACAGCGATTGCTCCCAACGCCACCGGTCGCCCCCGATGTGTGCGGTCAATCCGCCGTTGGACGTGCCTGTGACGAACTGGGAGCGGTACTCGCCGTCGGCGAGCATCGCTTCGAGGATCTCGACTCCGCCGAACCCGCGATCAGGGTGAAAGTTGAAGGTGATGCGGTGATGCCTCGCAAGGGGCTCCCCTGCACAGCGAGGGTCGACATGTGCGACTGCGTCGCGCGCCCACTGACTCTGCATGAATGCAGGCTAGAGAGAAGTCGGCGAGTCAGTCGCGGGCATCCGGCGCAGGAGGTCGGCGGTGATGTCGAGGTGGCCGCGGTGCTGGGCAAGCTCCTCGTAGATGTGCATCAGAACGCCGCCCTTCGTCGCCACCGCAGCCCGTTCGGGTGCGGTGTAGCCGTCGCGCTCCCCTGCTCTGAGCGCGGAGGCTTCACCGTCGAAGGCGGCCAGATCGCTGTGCAGTTGCGCGCGTTGCGAGCGCACGAGAGTGACCAGGTCGGCGACGGTGCCGGACGACGTGAACTCGGCGTCGCGGTCGCGACCGGTCGTGCGACCGGCCAGTTCCGTTGCGCCCCAGTGCTCCATCACGCCGCAGCAGTGCCGGACGAGCACGTACGGCGAGTTGGCCCCGGGCAGGTCGGGACGGACGTTGACCAAGTCGTCACCGAGTCCTTCGAGCGTGGCGCACATTCCGTCGAGAGCGAGGTCGATGTGGCACAGGACGTCCTGCAGGCCGATCGCGTTGTCAGTCATCGGAATCAGCCGTCTGCGCAGGACCGTTCTCCAGAAGCTGTTTGAAACCGTCCTCGTCCAGAATCGGTACGCCCAGTTCTTCGGCCTTGGCCGCCTTCGACCCGGCGTTGGCACCGATGACGACGTAGTCGGTCTTCTTGCTCACCGACCCCGCAGCCTTGCCGCCGCGCGCGATCACCGCCTCCCTCGCGCCGTCACGGGTGAAATCCTCCAGCGATCCGGTGACCACGACCGTGAGCCCTTCGAGCGTCCGCTCGATCGACTCGTCGCGCTCGTCGGCCATCCGCACCCCGGCTGCCGCCCAGCGGTCGACGATCTCGCGGTGCCAGTCGCTGCCCTCGCCGTCGAACCACTCACGAACCGCTTCGGCGATGACAGGACCCACGCCCTCCGTCGACGACAGCGCTTCGACGTCCGCATCCCGGATCGCCTCGAGCGATCCGAACTCGGCCGCGAGCGCCCGCGCGGCAGTCGGCCCGACGTGCCGGATCGACAGCGCGACCAGCACCCGCCACAGCGGCTGCTGCTTGGCCTTCTCCAACTCCTGGAACAGCTTGTCGGTCGTCGCTCGCGGCGCGGCCGGTTTCGCCTTCGTCGCCTTGGTGAAGAAGAACGGCTCCTTGGCTGCCGGCTGCTCGACCCCGGCCTTCTTGCGGCGGCGCCACACCTGCACGTCGGCGAGGTCGTCGACCGACAGGTCGAACAGGCCTGCTTCGGACGACAGCACCGGCTTGCTGGGTTCGTCGGACGCGTCGTCGGGACGCCCGTGCTCCGGGTCGGTCAACGCGATCGCGGCCTCCCAACCCATCGCCTCGATATCGAACGCACCACGCGACCCGAGGGAGAACATCCGCTCGCGCAGTTGGGACGGGCACATGCGGGAGTTGGGGCAGCGGATGTCCTTGTCGCCCTCCTTCTCGTACGCCAATGTCGTTCCGCACGAGGGACATTCGGTGGGCATCTCGAACTCGCGCTCCGACCCGTCGCGAAGGTCGACGACCGGGCCGAGGATCTCCGGGATGACGTCTCCGGCCTTGCGCAGCACGATCGTGTCGCCGATCAGCACGCCCTTGCGCTTCACCTCGAAGGCGTTGTGCAGCGTCGCCATCTCGACGGTCGACCCGGCGACCTTGACCGGTTCCATGACGCCGTACGGGGTCACCCGGCCGGTGCGACCCACATTCACCCGGATGTCGAGCAGCTTGGTGTTGACCTCCTCCGGCGGGTACTTGTAGGCGATCGCCCAGCGAGGAGCTCGGGAGGTGTTGCCGAGCGCGCGCTGCGCCGGCACCTCATCGACCTTCACGACGATGCCGTCGAGTTCGTGTTCGACATCGTGGCGGTGCTTGCCGTAGTACTCGACGAACTGCACGACCTCATCCGGCTTTGTAACCACCTTCGAACGTTCGGTGACCGGCAACCCCCAGGCTCGCAGCAGGTCGTACGCCTGACTCTGCCGCTCGATCGTGAAGCCTTCGCGATGGCCGATGCCGTGCACCAACATCTGCAGCGGCCGGGACGCGGTGACCTTCGGATTCTTCTGACGCAGGGAGCCCGCAGCGGTGTTGCGCGGGTTCGCGTACGGCGGCTTGCCCTGCTCGACGAGGTCGGCGTTGAGCTGCTGGAACGCCTCCACCGGGAGGAACACCTCGCCACGCACCTCGACCGCCTTCGGCATCGGCGCGTCACCGTTTTCCTTCAGCCGCAACGGGATTCCATCGATCGTGCGGGCGTTGAGCGTGACATCCTCACCCGTGGTGCCATCGCCGCGGGTGGTCGCCCGGGTGAGCGCGCCGTCCTCGTAGAGCAGGTTGATCGCCAGGCCGTCGATCTTGAGTTCGCACAGGAAGTTGATATCGCCGCCGGCTTCGCGTTCGGCGCGCGAGAGCCATTCGCGAAGATCATCCTCGGAGAAGACGTTGTCGAGGCTGAGCATCCGCTCGAGATGCTTGACCGGGGCGAACTCGGTGCTGAACGTGCCGCCGACCCGCTGCGTGGGGCTGTCAGGCGAGCGCAAGACCGGGTGCTGTTCTTCCAGCGCTTCGATCCGCTGCAGCAGCCGGTCGTAGTCGGCGTCGCTGACGGTCGGTGCGTCCTTGACGTAGTAGGCGAACTGGTGGTCGTTGACCTGCTCGACCAGTTCGGTCCATTCGTGGCGGGCGGCCTCGGGTACGTCGGTCTCGTTCTGCACAGCCCAATCCTGCCTCAGGACCCCGACAGGCTCTCCGACTCCTCGCCGAGCCGTTCAGCTGCCTGCGCCAGTACCTTGAACAACGCCCGAACCGCCTCCGGGCTCGAGCCGGCGAGCCCGCAGGCGGGCGTGAGGACCGTCGTGCGCAGGTCAGCTCCGGTGAGCCCGACCGAGCGCCACGTGCGCACCAGCGAATCGCTGATCTGCTCGGGCCTGGTGACCGAACCGTCGGCGGGCACGGCACCCGCCCACAACCGGCGTCCGGACTCGACCAGTTCGGCGACCCCGTCCCACTGCCTGGGCTTGACCAGGGACGTGTCCACGGCAAGATCGAGCCCGTGGACTCGGCGGAGCAACGGCACCGGGACTCCGGGCGCGCAGCAATGCAGCACCTGGGCGGCTGCGTCCTCGATCGAAGCGACGAGAGCCGACAGCCCGTCCACGACCACCGACTGGTCGACCGGACGCACCCTGCCGTAACCGGACGCGGTCGGCAGCGCCCCGGCCAGCACGGCAGGCAACGACGGCTCGTCCCACTGCAGGATCAACTGCGCGCCGGGGACCAGACGCCGAACCGTGGCGAGCGCGCTACGGACGCCCTCGGACAGGGATTCGCGCAGGTCCCGCGTGGCACCGCGGTCGGTGAGCACTCGTTCGCCGCGCGGCAACGACACCGAGGCGGCGAGCGTCCAGGGTCCGCTCCACTGCACTTTCAGGGGGCCCTCGTACCCGTCGAACGCCTCCGCCAACTCATCGAGGTCCTCGCGAAGAAAGGCCTGGGCGCGACGGGCGTCGAGACCGTTCGCATCGGTGAGTCGCCAGCCGGACGGTTGCAGATCGACACCGAGGCCGGCGAGTCGCGCCGCAGAACGTCCGATCATGTCGGCACCCGGGCCGCGTGCGGGAAGCTCCGGCAGGAACGGAATACCGTTGCCGTCGAACAGGTCTCGCACCACGCGGACCGTCTCCCGGACGTCGGTGCCCGGCATGCTGCCGATGGCGCTGAACGCCGGGGAGTTGGTCACCCGCCCGAGGCTACTTCAGCGACGACAGTGGCTTGTTGCCGATGCCCTTCATCGTCTTGGTGACCTTCGTGCCGTCCGTCTGCACGAAGCAGGCGGTCAACTGTGTGCCCTTGGCCCACGGGTTCGGGCCGGAGCTGTTCTGCGAGATCACGATGTCGCCGCGGGTGGAGCCCAGGAAGTCCTTGCCCATCTGCCGACACTTGTCGAGGGCGGTCTTCTTCATCTTGTCCTCACCCGGGTACGGGCCGAACGGGGTGTTCTGGAACCCGCCGAACGACTCCGAGACGTGCGGCTGAGTGCACGGGATGATCTTGCCCGGATCGCCGCTCGCCTTGTCGGTGGTGCAGAAGGCGTACTTCGCCAGACCCTCCTTGGTGACGATTCCCTTCAGACTTCCCTGGACCGACTCGTATCCCGAATCGTCTGCGGTCGTCTTGGCCACCAGGCAGACGAACTGCTCGCCCGACTTCGGGTCGGCCGACGTGCCCACCTGGTCGGAGATGAGGATCGTGCCGAATGCCGGGCCACCGGTGTACTTCGGTGCCTCGCCCTGGCAGGTGTAGTTGCGCAACGATGCCCTTTTGACCAGGTCACCGGTGTGCTCGGAGTTCGGCACCACTGCGGTGACCTCGAGCTTGTGCGGCTGCGAACAGTCGACCTTCTTCGGGTCACGACTCGACTCCAGGCAATCACCGGCGGCGAACGTGCGCGGTTCGGAGGTCGGCGAGGACGACGTGGGCGAGGAAGAGGTGGGTGACGACGCCGTCGGCGACGCGGGCGACGACGGCGCCGTCGAGGTCGCAGAAGTCGGCAAACCACCGTTACCGCTCGTGCCGGGTCCCGTTCCGATCGTCGGTGCGTCCCCTCCGCCGCAGGCGGACAGAGTCAACATCGCGGCAGCAGCCACGCCCGCCATTGCATGAGTTCGCATACGCATCACTTCAGACTCCCCAGGGGCTTGTTGCCGATGCCCTTCATCGACTTGGTGACCTTGACACCGCCGACGGTTTCGACGAAGCAGGCGGTGATCGGTTGTCCACGCTTCCAACCGGAAGCCGGTGAACTGTTCTGCGAGGCGACGATGTCTCGTCGCTGGGCGCCCAGGTAACGCTGCGCGTACGGGCGGCACTGCTTGAGCATGTTCGCGTTGTGCTTGTCCAGGCCCGGGTAGGCGTCACCGAACTTGCCGGTGATGAATCCGCCGATCGACTCCGCGACGTGCGGTTGGGAGCACGGCACCATCTTCACCTTGTCGCCGCTCGGTGGCAGCGAGGTGCACAACTGATACTTCTCGAACCCGTCGGTCTTGACCGCGTTCTTGACCGATCTGGACACCTTCTCGATCCCGGTATCGGTCTCGTTGTAGAGCATCACGACACAGGCGATGCGCTCGGCGGACTTCGGATCCTTCGACGCCGAGATGCCTTGGCTCAGGAATCGCGTGCCGTATCCCGGACCGCCGGTGTACTTCGCCGCCTCGGTGAGGCAGGTGTAGCTGCGCAGGGCGTTCCGCTTCACCAGGTCGTTCGCGTACTCCTTGTTCGGCACGAGCGCACTGACCTCCATGTCGTGCGGCCGGGAACAGTCCACCTTCTCGTAGGTGCTGTACATCAAGCAATCGCCGACCGCTAGCTCGGCCGGCGCCGACGACGTCGAACTGGGCGTCGAACTGGGCGTCGAACTGGGCGTCGAACTCGGTGTCGAACTGCTCGATGACGACGAGGCGGACGAGGCAGCTGTCGAGGTGCTGGACTCACTCGAAGTCGAGGGCGAGCCGGAGTTGGGCACGACGGTCGGCCCGCCGTCGTCACCACCACAACCGGCCAACAGCACTGCCGCGGTCACGGCCATGGTGAGAATCGACTTCCTCGGCATTGTCCTGCTCCCCCTCCGACGGATGTTCGCGCCAAGGGTACCGACGTACTCAACCGGTGTGCGGATCCCACATCGGCGCAATTACCTTGTCAGCCGGTCGATCTGCCCGTACGGGTGATCGTCGCCGACCCGACGACGCGCGCGCCTTCGTACAGCACGACGGACTGTCCGGGGGCCACACCACGGGTTCGTTCGTCCAACCGGACCACGATCTCGTCCCCCTCGGCTCGCACTGTTGCTGCGAATTCCTCTCCGTGAGCGCGCAGTTGGGCACCGAGCCTGACCTCACCGATCGGTGCGGGGCCGGGCCAGCGGGTGTGGCTGCCATGGATCTCGTCGACGCCGAGAAGATCCTCGGTGCCGACGAACACGGTGTTGGACGATGGGTCGACCTGGGTGACATAGCGCTTGGCGCCGTCTGCTCGCGGCACCTTCAGGCCGAGCCCGCGACGCTGGCCTACCGTGTAGGCGAAAGCACCATCGTGCTCACCGACGACCTCGCCTGACTCGTCGACGATCGGTCCGGTCGCGGCGCCGAGGCGCGAGGTCAGCCAACCCTGGGTGTCACCGTCGGCGATGAAGCAGATGTCGTGGCTGTCCGGTTTCTTGGCCACGGAGAAGCCGCGCTCGGCCGCTTCCTTGCGGATGTCCGGCTTGGTGGTGTCGCCCAGCGGGAAGAAGGAGTGCGCGAGTTGGTCGGCGTCCAGAACCCCGAGCACATACGACTGGTCCTTGGCCATGTCGACCGCCCGGTGCAGTTCGCGTCCGTTCGGTCCGTCCACGATGCGCGCGTAGTGACCGGTTGCCACGGCGTCGAACTCGAGCGCGAGGGCCTTGTCGAGCAGGGCAGCGAACTTGATCCGCTCGTTGCACCGCAGGCAGGGGTTGGGTGTGCGACCGGCGCGGTACTCCGAGACGAAGTCCTCGACGACGTCCTCACGGAACCGGTCGGCCATGTCCCACACGTAGAACGGGATGCCGAGCTTGTCGGCCACCCTTCTTGCGTCGCCCGCGTCCTCGATCGTGCAGCAGCCACGAGCCGACTCCCGCAAGGTCGCAGCGGACTGTGACAGAGCGAGGTGGACGCCGACGACATCGTGGCCGGCATCGAGCATTCGCGCGGCACAGACCGCGGAGTCGACACCACCGCTCATCGCTGCGACGACCCGCATCAGCGCACCCGTCCCGAGTGGTGCGCACGTCGGGCGCGGTCGACGGCCGCCGGCAGTGATGCAAGGATCGCGTCGACGTCCGCGTCGGTGCTCGTGTGGCCGAACGTGAGCCGCAGCGCCCCACGGGCCTCGGCTTCCGTGAATCCCATCGCGAGCAGGACGTGGCTCGGCTGTGGAACACCCGCCTGACACGCCGACCCGGTCGAGCATTCGATGCCCGCAGCGTCCAGCAGATAGAGCAGCGAGTCGCCGTCGCAATCAGGTACGCGCAGGTGGACGTTGCCGGCAAGGCGTCCGTCGGTGTCGCCGGGCGCATACGGTCCGCTGACAGCGATGCCCAGGTCGAGCGACAGCGCGCCTTCGACCAGTCGATCGCGCAGGCCGGCGAGCCGCTTCGCCTCGACATCGAGTTCCGCGACCGCCGCGGTGAGGGCAACGGCGAGACCGCGGACATTCGCCACGTCGAGCGTGCCGGATCGCAATTGACGTTCCTGTCCCCCGCCGTGCGTCAATGGCATGAGCTTGACGTCACGTCGCGCGAGCAAGGCACCGACGCCCTGAGGTGCGCCGAACTTGTGGCCCGAGAGGCTGAGCATGTCGACGCCACTGGAAGCGAAATCGACCGGAACGTGCCCGACCGCCTGCACCGCGTCGGTATGGAATCGGACGCCGAATTCCCTTGCGACCGCGGCCAGCTCGGGAACGGGCGCGATGGCTCCCACCTCGTTGTTGACCCACATCGCCGACACCAGCGCCGTGGACTCCGCGTGCTGCTCGAGCAGGGCCCGCAGACCATCAGGACTGGGCACGGCTTCACGATCGACCTCCAACCAGACGACATCCGCTCCCCGATCGACGAGGAACTCGACCGGGTCGAGAAGGGCGTGATGCTCGGTGGTGCCGATGATCAACGTCGTGCGCTGCGGATCGGATTCGGTGGCCTGCCAGAACGAACCCTTGACGGCGAGGTTGTTGCTCTCGGTGCCACCTGAGGTGAACACGACCTCGGACGGGGCAGCTCCCATGGCCTCCGCGATCTGTTCCCGGGCCTCCTCCACCACGCGACGGGCTGCCCGCCCGGCGGAGTGCAACGAGGAGGCGTTGCCGACCACACTGAGTTGGGCGGCCACCGCTTCGACGACCTCCGGGCGGACGTTCGTCGTCGCGGCGTGGTCGGCGTAGACGTTCTGGCTCACCCGCACGAGTTTACGTCCGATCCCGGGGTGGTCCGACTCCCGCGGACGCCCGCCCATTTGCAAGACTTGACGCACCCCGACCGGAACAGCCGAGGAACATGCCCAATGACCGTCCGCCCCCGCCTGCTCGCGTTGAGCCTGACCACTGCCCTGACGATCTCCGCATGCACGTTCGGGTCGGACGATTCGAAGGAATCAGGGACCACCGACCAGGACTCAATGCCTGCGGCCGCCTGTTCCTCGGGTGAGGCTCCGAGCCTCGGCGGCAAGACGTCGGCATTCGACGCTCCGGTCGCGATCGAATCCAGCGGCGCCCTCCGCACGCAGGTCTCCGAGCCGGCGATGAGCACCACCGCGTCACCCGCCGACGGATATCGGATCGCTCAGATCAAGGTCAGCGCCCGCGTCCAGACCAACGGGGTGTTCGCCCTGCACCCCGAATCGTTCGTCCTGGCAGATCCTGACGGTCAGCGATGCGCCCAGCCGGCAACCAACCCGTTGCGTGGTGCCCTTCAGGTGAGCCAGGTCGATGAGTCGAAGGCGGTCTCGGGCGTCGTCGCGTTCATCGTCCCTGCGGAGGCCAACCTCTCCGACTACGCCGTCCACTACGTCGACAAACCCGGATCGCCCAAAGCGATCGCGTCCTGGTCCGGGAACGGATCCGCGCCGTCGCCTGCCACCGTCAACACCTGCTCGACGAACCGGTCCGGCATCAAGCTCGCCGGTGCGAAGGATCAGGAGTTCTACAAGCCGTTCACCACCGGTGACGACCCGATCTCCTTGGCGATCACGCCAAGCACACCCTGGAGCCGGGAGTTGAAACCCGGACCGAACCAGCCGAACGATGTACGTGGAGTCGTGGTGAGCCTCTACGTCGCCGCCAAGGGGTCGGTCGGCTACATCGAACGCAATCAGTTCCAGCTGATCGACGACAAGGGCAATCTCTGCCGCTACAACGAACTCGGCAGCGACGGCGAGAACCTCACCAGCGACCTCGTGGAGACGGACAAGCCGAAGCGCTACACCCTGGTCTTCTGGACGCCGAAGGGCTCCGAGGTGGCGGGCTGGAAACTGCTGTACATGCCTGAGCCGAGTGACCGGAAGGTCACCGCGACCTGGACGCTGAAGCCGCGGGTAAGTGCGTCGGACTCACCTTCGTCGTCTGCCTCGTCGTCTGCCTCGTCGTCTGCCTCGTCGTCTGCCTCGTCGTCTGCCTCGTCGTCTGCCTCGTCGTCTGCCTCGTAGTCTGCCTCGGTGCCGTCGAGAAGCACTGGGACAGGCTGAGGCTCACCCCTTCTTCACCAGCTCGATCAGTCGATCCAACACTCTGCCGTCGGCGCGCAACCCGTCGTGCAGATATTCGTTCGTGATCCACGGATGCATCCGCGGCAGCAATTGCGCTGTGGCAGTTGAGTGTTCGCGCAGTACGTAGGGATCGTCGTAATAGATCGCAGCCGCGCAGGGGACGTCGGTGCGCGCCAATGCATCGGCGTCGTACAGCTGCGGCCACTCATGGGCGGCGAGCAGTTCAGCCGCCTCCTTCAGTGGTCGCAGTCCGGACACCTCGTCCAACAGCCAGGGGAACGGGTGCTCGGCGGTCAGCATGGTGATGTCGTCCCGGTAGGACGACGGCATCACCCGCTCGCACGACCAGCCGGTGACTCCCCCGTCGGCATAACAGGCCTCGTGCAACACGGTGTAGATGGGCGTCCAGGACGGGAACGGGAGCATGGCCGAAGCGACGGCCCCGAACATCGGTGATCGCGGGTCACGCTCGAGCAGGTAGTGCAGTTGCTCCGAGCCGTATGACATGCCGAGCCCGTTACCGATCTGCCGAAAACGCCTGGGCGACAACGATGTTCCGTCCGGCAGCTTCACCGCCCCGACGTCGCAGAGCTCGACGACCCGGCGCACTGCGTCACGGTCGCCGGGGAACCTGGCGTAATGACGTTCGACCAGTTCCGCGGTGCGCTCGTAGGTCGCGGCATAGACCTCGTCGACCGGCATGCCGACCGGCGGGATGCCCCCGGTGAAGAAGACCTCCCGCAGGCTGTCCGGAGAACGGCTGAGGTAGTGCAGCGAGCAGAACCCACCGAACGACTGCCCCAGCAGGCTCCACTGCTCGACCAACAGGTGCTCGCGCAGCACCTCACAGTCGCGCACGATCGAGTCGGCACGGAAGTTGACCAAGTAGTCGGCCTGCTCCTGTGCGCTCATCCCTTCGAGGCCATCCACAGGAGTCGACAGTCCGGTGCCGCGCTGGTCGAGCAGCAGCAGTCGGTAGTCACGGACCGCGCGTTCGACGAAACCTGGACCGACGGGGTCTGTGCTCGGCCGCGGACTCTCGCCACCCGGTCCTCCCTGAAGGAAGACGAGATAGGGCTTGTCGGCCGCGTCCGGTAGGGCAATCTCCCGGGCGAAAATCTCGATGGTGGCACCCGACTGGTCGTCGTGATCGAGCGGGACCTCGAGCCGGTGATTGGTGAGGATGAGTCCGCCGCGCCGTTCGATGTCGACCATGACGCGACCGTATCCGGCGTCGGGTGACGCGAAAACGCCCGCCCCGTTTCCGGGACGGGCGCTTCGACCTGCGCGTCAGTTCTTGGACTGCTTGACCGCTTCGGTGGCCTGCGGCAGCACCTGGAACAGGTCGCCGACGACGCCGAAGTCGACGAGTTCGAAGATCGGCGCTTCCTCGTCCTTGTTGACCGCGACGATCGTCTTCGAGGTCTGCATGCCCGCGCGGTGCTGAATCGCACCGGAGATGCCGGCAGCGACGTACAACTGCGGGCTGACCTGCTTACCGGTCTGACCCACCTGGTTGGAGTGCGGGTACCAACCTGCGTCGACCGCGGCGCGCGAGGCACCCACGGCAGCGCCGAGGGAGTCGGCGAACTCCTCGACCGGACCGAAGTCACCGCCGGTGCCACGACCACCGGAGACCACGATCGCGGCCTCGGTGAGTTCGGGACGACCCGACTTCTGCTTCGGCTGACGGTCGGTGATCTTCGCGCCCTTGGCGGCGTCGGACACCTGGACGTCGAGGTTCACCACGGCCGCACCGGCCTGCGACGCGGTCGGCGGCAGGATGTTCGGCTTCACGGTGATGATCGGGAAGCCCTTGGTCACCTGCGACCTGGTGGTGTAGGAGCCGGCGAACACCGACTGTGTTGCGGTGACGGTGTCGCCGTCGACCTCGACAGCAGCCGCATCGGTGATCAGACCCGAACCGGTCTTGATCGCCAGTCGCGCGGCGGCTTCCTTGTTGTGTGGGGTCGAGGGCAGCAGCACAGCAGCCGGGGACGCCTGCTCGACGACGGCGGCGAGAGCCTCGGCGAGCGGTGCGACGAGGTAGTCCTGCACGTCGGCGTTGTCGATGACGTACACCTTCTCCGCGCCGAACTGAGCCAGACGCGGACGTGCGGCCTCGACGTTGTTGCCGACGAACACGGCCGACGGGGTGCCGATCTGACGTGCGATCGTCAGCAACTCCGCAGTGGTCTTCTTGACGGTGCCATCGGTGTGGTCGACCAGGACGAGAACTTCAGCCATGACGAATCTCCTTGTCTCGTGACTGATCAGACGAACTTCTGGGCGGACAGGAACTCGGCGAGCTTCTTGCCGCCATCACCTTCGTCGGTGACGACGGTGCCCTGCTCACGCGGCGGACGCTTGTCGGCGCCGACGACCTTGGTCCACGAGTTCTCCAGGCCCACCTGTCCCGCGTCGACGCCGAGGTCGGCCAGCGACCATGTCTCGACGGGCTTCTTCTTGGCGGCCATGATGCCCTTGAACGAGGGGTAACGCGCCTCGTCCGTCTGGTCGGTGACGCCGACGACGGCGGGCAGCGATGCCTCGAGGTTCTCGGACGCGATGTCGCCGTCACGGCGGCCGGTGACCTTGCCGTCGGCGACCGACAGTTCGGACAGCTGGGTGACCTGGGGCAGGCCCAGTCGCTCGGCCAGCATCGCCGGGACCACGGCCATCACGCCGTCGGTCGAGGACACACCGGTCATCACGATGTCGGGCGAGCCGATCTTCTTGACGGCCTCGGCCAGCACCAGCGAGGTGGCGATTGCGTCCGAACCGGCGATCGCGTCGTCCAGCACGTGAACACCCTTGTGGGCGCCCATCTGCAGCGCCTTCTTCAGCGCCTCGGCGGCACCCTCGGGACCGACGGTGAGAGCGGTGACTTCACCTTCACCGGCCTCGACGATGCGCAACGCCTGCTCGACCGCGTATTCGTCGAGCTCCGAGAGCAGACCGTCGACGCCGTCGCGGTCGGTGGTGTTGTCGTCCTCGAACGTGCGGTCGCCCTGAGCGTCCGGCACGTACTTGACGCATACGACGATGTTCATGCGCGTCCTTCTGTCGTGTTGGGCGGTGCCGCAGACACGGGCAACCGCATGGGACTGGTTTCAGCCTAACCCCATGTTACCCGCAGGTAACTATCGGGGTTGCGACAGTTCGTTCAGTTGTTGCGTATCCAGATGAGCAGCATGCCCACCAGCGTGAGAGCGACGATGATCCACGGCCCGAGCTTGTTGAGCAGTAGCGCCGAACCCTTCTGCGGCGCGCCGTGGACGACGTCGGCCTTGGCACCGAGCAGGGCATCCGCGACCGCGGCACCCAGGCACAGCAGCGCGCCGATCACGAAGATGACGACGGGCGACATGCCGATCAGCTTGTCGGTGTCCTTCTGCAGCGCGGCCCAGCCCCACAGCGTGAGGAACATGCCGAGAAGTCCGAGCAGGGCCAAAGCGATTGCCTTGGTGCGCGATCGGGACGCGGCCTTGGTGTCGGGCAGGATCACGCTCTCGGCGTAGGCGCGCGGTTCACCGAACAGCGCGAGCGGCTCCTCGCCCGTGGCCTTGCACTTGTCGTCGATCGCCTCGAGGGCCGCGTTGACGACCGTTCCGGACGCTCCGCGCTCCGTCAGCTTCGCCACGAACGGCTCCTGCCAGTCGGAGGGGATGTTCCACTGCTTGATCGTCATTTGGGATTCCTTTCTCACCCGAACATGTCGAAGGGTAGTGCCGAACCTCGCCGTGCGGCGGGTGCGGCACCACCCTTCGTGGAGCTTTGCTGCAGCGTCGCTGCGTCCGGCGTCACTCGCCGGTGAACTGCGCCTTGCCCGGACCGTTCTCGACGAACGAGTCAATGCCGATCTGCCGGTCCTTGGTCGCGAACAGACCGGCGAAGTGCGCGCTCTCGATGCGCAACGCGGTCTGCAGGTCGACCTCGAGGCCCTGGTCGATCGAAGCCTTGGCGGCGCGCAGGGCGATCGCCGGCCCGTTCACGAACGGCTTCAGCTTGGCCTTGGCCGCTCCGAGCACGTCACCGGGCTCGCAGAGTTCGTCGACGAGGCCGATCGCGAGCGCCTCCTGGGCCTCGATCATGCGGCCGGTGAAGACGAGGTCCTTGGCCTTGGCCGGACCGACCAGGCGGGTCAGACGCTGCGTCCCGCCCGCACCCGGGATCAGTCCGAGGAGGATCTCCGGCTGACCGAGCTTGGCGTCGTTCGTCGCAACCCGGAAGTCGCACGCCATGGACAGTTCACATCCTCCTCCGAGGGCGTAGCCGGCGATCGCCGCCACGGTCGGCACCGGGATGGCGGCGATCGACGCGAAGCAATCCTGCAGGCGTCCGGCCCGCTTGACCATGTCGGCGTACGATGCCGTGCGCATCTCCTTGATGTCGGCGCCCGCGGCGAAGACCTTCTCGCCGCCGTACACCACGACACCACGGACCGAGTCGTCCTTGGTCAACGCGAGCGAGGCCGCCGCGAGACCTTCCTGGATCTCCTCGTTCAGGGCGTTCATCTTCGGGCGGTCGATACGCAGCACCGCGATGCCGCCGTCGACCTGCGTGGAGACGAACTCCCCGTACGCGGTCATCAGGCCTGACCGTTCAGGCCGTCGCCCTCGCCGCCGGTCGCCGCGTGCGGACCATCGCTGGTGGCGGCCTGGTGCCACATCTGCACCGCGTGAACCACCATCTGGGTGGTCGACTGCAGCAACATCGGCAGGTCGGACTCGGGAGTGATGAGGTGCTCGCCGGTGACGACGAGGTTGCCGTTGGCGATGCCGGCCTTGATGATGTTCAGGCTCAGCGTGATGTCGTTCGCCGCGAGCAGACGCTTGTTGAGGTCGGCCGGGACGTCGTCGCCGATCTGCCACTGGCCGAAGACGCGGATCATGGCCGGCTCGCCGTCGATCGCGCGCACGAACAGCTGCTGCTCGGGGGTGCCCTCAGGGGCGTCCTCGCCTGCGGGCAGGAGGTAGCTGACGTCGCCGTCCTCGTCGACCTCGGGGTTGAGGCCGACCGAGCGCAGTGCCTCGACGACGCGGTCACGCGCGGGCGACTCATCGTTCGGGCCGGCGAACACGGGCTGACCCTCCTGAGCCTGGGGCTCGGACGGGTTGCCGTTCTGGTTTCCGGACGTCGGGAAGTTCGGCAGTGCTGTGGGATCAGTCATGGTCGCCACGGTAGTCGACCGTAGGCTTTCCCTCATGCCCACCCGACCGGTCGCTTCAGTCCCACGTTCACTCGATGCACCAGCAGCCCCGGGGGTCACTCTCACAGCCGACGGCGCCGAGTTCGCCGTCGTGGCGGAATGCGCTCGGCAGGTCGATCTGTGTCTTTTCGACGAGTCGGGCACCGAGTCACGCGTGCCGCTCACCAGGCACCGCGGCGGCGTCTGGTGCGGCGCAGTGGCCGGGGTCGGGCCCGGGACGCGTTACGCGTACCGGGCGGAGGGTCCGTGGCGACCCGAGGAGGGTCTGCGCTACAACCCCTCGAAGTTGTTGCTCGACCCGTACGGCCGCGCGGTCGAGGGAGAAGTCCGTTGGAACCCGACCGTTTTCGGGCACGAAGTGGACGCGGCGTTCAGCGGCGACGGATCAGTGCGGGACGACCGCGACAGCGCACCGGACATGCCGCGCAATGTGATCGTGGACGACCACTTCGACTGGGACGGCGACTCTCAGTTGTTCACGCCGTGGGATCGCACGGTGATCTACGAAGCACACGTGCGCGGCTTGACGATGCTGAATCCTGATGTGCCGCAGGAACTTCGGGGCACCTACGCGGGAGTCGCGCACCCGGCGACGATCAACCATCTGCAGCGGCTGGGCGTGACCGCGATCGAGCTGTTGCCGATCCACGCCTCAACCAGCGAGCCGCACCTGGTCAAACTCGGGCTGTCGAACTATTGGGGTTACAACACGCTCGGGTTCTTCGCCCCGCACGCCGGGTACGCGTGCGCGTCCGATCCGCAGAGTGCGATCGATGAGTTCAAGGGCATGGTCAAACTGCTGCACCGCGCGGGTATCGAGGTGATCCTGGACGTCGTCTACAACCACACCGCCGAGCAGGGAGCTTCGACCGGAGCCACCCTCTCGTGGCGTGGTCTCGACCAGTCGAACTATTACCGTCTCGATTCGCGTGGTCACGACGTCGACGTCACCGGGTGCGGCAACACGATCGACATGACGCACGAGACGCCGCTGCGGATGGTGCTGGACTCGCTGCGTTATTGGGTCACCGAAATGCATGTCGACGGGTTCCGATTCGATCTCGCGGTCGCGCTCGGGCGTGAGCGGGACGACTCCTTCCACCCCGACCACCCGTTCCTGATGGCCATGCGCACCGACCCGGTGCTCAGCCGGGTGAAGCTGATCGCCGAGCCATGGGACATCGGTTCGCACGGCTGGCGCACGGGTCAGTTCCCGCACCCGATGGCCGACTGGAACGACAAGTTCCGGGACGCGGTCCGCACCTTCTGGCTGCGTGACCTCGCTGCTGATGCCGCGGGCCACCCCGGGCACGGCGTCGCTGACCTCGCCATGCGCATCGGCGGTTCGCAGGACACCTTCGGCTCCCGCTCCCCCCTCGCATCGGTCAACTACGTGACCGCTCACGACGGCTTCCCACTCGCTGACCTGACGGCGTACAACTCCAAGCACAACGGCGCGAACGGCGAGGGCAACCGCGACGGTTCGGAACACAACCTGTCGTGGAACTTCGGTGTGGAGGGGCATGCGGCCGCGAACGAGGAGACCGAGACGCTGCGCCGACGGGTCGTCCGCAACATGCTCGGAACGCTGCTGTTGAGTGCGGGAGTGCCGATGCTGCTCGGCGGCGACGAGTTCGGACGCGGGCAGGGCGGCAACAACAACGCCTACTGCCAGGACAACGAGATCAGTTGGTTCGACTGGGGATTCGAGCCCTGGCAGCGCGATCTGATCGACACGACCGCCTATCTGACCTCCCTGCGTGCCGCGCACCCGGTACTGCGTCAACGTGAGTTCCTGCCCGACCACGACACCGGCTCGTCGCCGGTGCTGCGGTGGTTCGATCAGGACGGCGCCGCGATGACCTCGGATGCCTGGGCAGACGGATCGACGCGGACAGTGCAGGCACTCTTCGACGGCGACAACATCGGTGACGACAACCTGCTGCTGGTGCTGCACGGCAGCTGCGACCACGCCATTGTCTCGCTACCGTCGAGCTCGAGTGGGCACGCATGGGAACTGTTGTGGGACAGCGCGATCGACAACCCGGCGGACATCCCGTCGACGACGATCGAGCACAGCGCCGGCTACCCGATGCGCGCTGCGTCCTTGGCGATCTTCAAGGCGCCCTCCCGCTGAGCAGCACCCTGCGAAGCGGGTCGCTCGAGGTGCGAGACCCGGGTCACGCCGGTCGAGTAGGTGCGAGCCCCCAGGGCGAGCGCCGCGATCGAGACCGAGTCAGATTCACACGAACCCCGACCGGACGGCCTACTGATTCACCACACGCCGGTCGAGTAGGTGCGAGCCCCCAGGGCGAGCGCCGCGATCGAGACCACGTGAGATTCACGCGAACCCGGGCGGACGGCCTAGTTGTTCACCAACTGATTCTTCGTCGTCACGACTTGGATCTGCGAACTCGGTCCGGCCACGGTCACCGATCCCGGGATGTCCGCCCACTCGCCGCCGTCGACGGAGTACTGACCGCCGTAGGTCGTCGAGACACTGGTCACGTAGGTGCCCGACTTGTCGTATGCATGCTTGATGTCGCCGTCCGGGTACACACCGCCACCGGACTGCGTCGGACCACTCGAGCCGCCATCGCCGTAGCTGAACACGTTGTGCTTGAACGTCGGCTTGATCCGCACCTGATGGCCGAGCAGGTTCACGGTGTTGATCTCGTTCGGCTGGAATCCCGTTGCTGGATAGGCCAACTGGAAGAACGTCGGCAACGTCACGAGCGTCTTCCCGCCGATCGGCTGCATCGAGACGGTCGGCTTCGCGAACTGGGTGCGCTCCCACTGGCTGCGAATCATCGCCAACGTCAAGCGCGGACGTTGCACCGCATTCGGGACCGCCGTCGGGAAGCACGTCGTGCCGACGTTCTCCCACACGTTCGAGCGAGCTGCGTCGGGGGTCAACAGTTTGCGGTAGATCCGCGTGTAGGGCCCTTCGACGTTTGCGCCCTGGCAGGTCTCGTACGCCGCCGTACACCCGATCTCGGTCTGACCGACCGGGCTGTTGTTCCCGCACGCCAGCAGCGTGACGTACTGGTACGGCACTTCCTTGGTGACCTTTTTGCCTGCCTCGACGAATGTGGCCCTGCCCTTGGGCGGCAGGGCAGATGTTGCCGCTCGTGACAGGCCGATGTACTTTCCACCTCCGTCCGTCTTGGAACAGACCAGAGCATCGCACCAGTCGCCTCCGCTAGTCGGCGGTGTCGTCGGGGCCGCCATTGGACGAACCGGCGGAGGGGAGCCGGGGTCGGCCTCTGCCGCGCAGGTCGCCGACGTACATACCAGGACGAGGAGAGCAGGGACCAGTTTCATGCTGCTGCGTGCTTAAGTTCAGCAACACGCCATCCGGAAGCCCACCGCAATTCGAGAACGGCCTGGGCTCGACCTTCGTCCTCAGACTCGTGGAGGACTGTGCCTGTCCCATTGACAATCTGGGTAGCTGGTTGCCCTACGACGACGCCCACGACTGTCTGTGGACCCGGCAGCTTCGCCGCATCGCCAATCACGAATTGCGGGCCTGAGAACGTAGCTTTCTCGGCGATCAGCTTGTTAACGGTCCGCTGCTGGTTCTTACACGTCTTACAGCTCGGCGTAGCTAGTGGTTCCAGGACGCCGGCGTTAGGCTTTTGACCGACTTTGTTGACCGTTTCAAGGTAGTGCTTCGCGAACGCAATCGCGCCGGCGTCCGTCTTGTGCTTCGCAGCTTCGGGCACACCGGGCGCGCCGGCGTAGGTCGCGTTGCTGGTCTGACTGGTGGGCGTCGCCGATGTCGACGTGGTCTTCGAGGTCGTCGGCGACGCGGCGGAGGTCGTTGTCGATGACGGTGGGCTGGACTTCGCCGCCGGGGAACCACCCCCACAGCCGACCATCAGTCCGCACACAGCAGACGCCGCAACAAGGGGCGCAACGGTGCGCATGAATCGAGCCGTCATCAGAACCTCCAGAAGCAAGAACAGCCCTTGCATCGTGCGGCCTCCTGCCCTGGGACGGAAGATTTCCACAGGTAAGAACTTGGCAAAGTTCTGTCCCGTGCGCCCTACGCAAACCGGCCGACGGAGGTTGTCGGTGGTCCCGCCTAGAGTTTCTTCATGGGCATCAGCTACGAGTTCTACGAACCGGAGTCTCCGGTGGAATTCGTTCTGCTGGAATCGATCTCGGCACGCAAGCAGCGTTTGTTGAAGCAACTGGTCGATGCATTGGGGTCGCCGTCGGAGGTCCTGGAGTTCGCGGTTCAGATGTCGCAGGTCGCGTTCCACGGACTGCACGCAGACGCCGTCCACAACACCGGCGACATCGCCACCGCCCGACCCGTCGACGTCGATGACCATCGCATGCTCGAGAAAGCAGTGACCGGTTCCACGCAGTTGGCATCGATCTCACAGGCCGTTCAAGCCATGGCCATGGCTCGGTACGCAGCGATCGATGAGGAGTTGGTCGACTCCGACACCGGGGTCACCGCCAAGGTCGAACACCCGCTCGGTCACCAGGCGTCGTTCGCCGACACCGACCTGGCGGCTGCGTGTCAGATGGCACCCCGCACCGCCTCGAGCAAGATGAGCAACTCCATCGATGCATGCACCAAAACGCCCGGGTTGCTGGCTGCGGCGGTGGAGGGTTCGATCCCGTACTGGAAAGTCAGCCTCGTTGCCTCGGAGTTGGTGAGCGCCTCACCCGAAACCTCCCGCCGGGTCGAGCAGCACCTACTCGACACGAAAGGCTTCGACACCTGGGGTTACCTGAAGGTGAAGACCGCCGCGCGGGCGCTGGTGACCCAGTGGGAGGCCGAGGCCGCGAAGAAGACCCGCCAGAAGGAAGCCAAAGAAGCCACCGGTGTCTGGGTGCGTCCCTCCGACATCCCGGGCATGGCCGAACTGTGCGCCATCGGGCCGGCCGACCAGATCGCCCGCATCTACGGAGCCGTGGACCAACTGGCTGATCAACGCTCGAAGAACCCGCCCGCAAGTGAGGGCAGCGAGACCGGTGAGTCGAAGCCGACGCTCGGACAACTGCGCCTGGGCGCGTTGCACGACCTCGTCACACAAGGTGCTGACGTCAGCTACCAGGTCGTCATCCAGGTCCCTGTCATACGCGAGGAACGCGAGGAACGCGAGGAACGCGAGGAACAGGCTGCGACGGCCACCCAACGTGCCACCGACGACGCGGAACACGAGCCCGAGGCGTCCCCGGACGACGGATCACCACCACCCGGACAGTCCGCCACGTCCCCACGCGGCCCGAACACCACCGACCAGCCCACCAACACCCCCAGCGCTTCCAGTGCTTCCGGCGCTTCCGGCGCTTCAGGTCCCGAATCCGGCTCAACAGCAAGGAAATCGGACCACTGCTACACCACGGGGTGGGCACGCATCGCCGGGATCGGGTTCATCCGGCCCGAAGTGCTCGACGCGTTGATCGACCAGTTCGGTTGCCGCCTCACCCGGGCACTGGTCGACGCCGACACCGGAGTCACGTGTGAAACCTCGACGACCGCGTACGAGCCCACGCCGCGGATGAGGGAGTTCGTGCAACAACGCGACCACACCTGCCGGTTCCCCATGTGCACCAGGGCCGCCATCAGGTGCGACATCGATCATGTCGTCGAATGGCCCCAGGGGCCGACTGCCGGGCACAACCTCGCCGCCCTCTGTCGCCACCACCACGACGCAAAAACCAAGAAGCACTGGGACTACGAGATGAGCGACGACGGAGTCTGTACCTGGACCTCCCGCACCGGCCGCACCTACATCACCTACCCCGACTCCGTGCACGACGCTTCATGAATCAGCCCCGTACGGTCGGGTAGCCGTTCACGGTCACCGGGTTTCGGCGCATGCGCCCTCCTCCGTCGGGCGCATGGCTCAACCAGCGGTGAAGCGACAACTCAACACAAACCTTCGTCGGGCGCATGGCTCAACCAGCGGCGAAGCGACAACTCCGTACAAACCTCCGTCGGGCGCATGGCTCAACCAGCGGCGAAGCAACGGCTCAGTACAAACCTTCATCGGGCGCATGGCTCAACCAGCGGCGAAGCGACAGCTCAGCACAAGCCTTCGTCATGCTCCATGCTCAACCGGGCGGTTCGAGAACGGCTCAAACTGACCGCGACCCGCCGGCCGAGCGCGTGGAGGAGCGTGCGGAGGAACGCAGCCAGAGCAGGCCGAGGATGGGGAGGATCAGCGGGACGTAACCGTAACCCTGTCCGAAATGTGACCACACGGTCTTGTCGTGGAAACGGTCCGCGTCCAGGTAGCTCCACGTACCGACGGCGAGTACACCCAACAACTCGAATCCGATCGTCGCCAGCGCGACACGCAACCGGTCGCCCATCGCCAGCGCGACAGTCGCAATGACGTAGACGACTGCCGCGAGCGCCGACAGCAGGTAAGGAAGCGGCGGGTCGGGCCAACTCTGAGCCACCTGCATGATCGAGCGCCCCGTGGCTGCCAGCGCGAAGACGCCGTAGACGGCGACGAGGATGCGTCCCGGGCCGGCGTTCGTGCGACTACCCGGCATAGCCGCCCCACAACTGAACGAGCCGCACGGTCATCACCAGCAACCCGGTCGCTGCAACCACGAGAACGCCAGTGCCCCAACGGGTTTCACGATCAGCGAAGGCCCAGAACCCGGCGATCGGAGTGGCGATGACCATCCCGATCAGATAGGCGGCGAACACACCCTTGTTCATCTGCGCATCGGCCTCGTTCCAGGTGACCAACCCG
The DNA here is from genome assembly GCF_006715095.1 of Yimella lutea. Classification (NCBI taxonomy): domain Bacteria; kingdom Bacillati; phylum Actinomycetota; class Actinomycetes; order Micrococcales; family Dermacoccaceae; genus Yimella; species Yimella lutea. Next base: position 1,415,257 of record NZ_VFMO01000001.1, on the reverse strand, counting down.
AGCACGAGCGCGAGGATCATCAGCACCTCGACCGCGCACAGCAGATAGAACAGTGCGTTGTCGATCGCACGTCCGCGAGCGGTCAGGAAGGCGCCGTACCCGGCGAGCGCGAGTAGCGCAGCGCCGAGCAGGTAGCTGAGGGGCAGGAACACCGAGCCATCGTACGAACACCGCGGTAACGCGCCGAATCCGCCGATGTCCGCGAGACGAGAATCACCTGCCGACGCACGGTTTCGGGCTGTGGGAAGTTCAGTCGCCCTCGCTATGCTGCGGACGCGTTGCGTGTGCCCCGGCACGCGTGCGCGCAGCGAGCGGTACGCCGTTCACCGGAGCCGACCGATGGAGCAGCACCTGTCATGACCGACGTCAGCAAGAACGAGTACGCGAGCGACGAGTCGCCCACCACCGACGTGCACCGGGTGGGTCCGACCCTGCCGGTGCTGAGCGACATCGCCACCGGTGCGGTGCAGTCACCGACTCCCACGGTGGAGCGCTTCGTCAACCATTTTCTGCGCGAACTGAACTTCGGTCAGGGCGTCCTGCTATCGCGTTCGACGATCAACGACCAGTACATCGCGCTGGCCAAGACGGTGCGTAAGTACATGATGGCCGATTGGCTCGACACCGGAGCCAAGCGCCGCGAGGGCGGCACCAAGACCGTCGGCTACCTGTCGGCGGAGTACCTGCTCGGTCGACAGTTGAGCAACGCCCTGCTCGCCACCGACCTGCAGGACATCGCCGCGGACGCACTGCGTGAGTGCGGCATCGACATCGCCGACCTGCGTGCACAAGAGATCGAGCCCGGCCTCGGCAACGGTGGTCTCGGCCGGCTCGCAGCCTGCTTCATCGACTCGCTCGCCACGATGGACGTGCCGTGCATCGGTTACGGAATCCGTTACGAGTACGGCATCTTCCGCCAGACCTTCGAGGACAACCGTCAGGTCGAGGTGCCAGACTCCTGGCTCTCGCTCGGCAGCCCATGGGAGTTCCCGCACCCCGAGCGCCAGGTACGCGTCGACTTCGGAGGCCGCACCGAGCAGTACACCGACGACGAGGGCCGCGAGCGCTCGCGCTGGATCCCGGGCTGGAACGTCCTCGGTATCCCCTACCACCAGATGGTTCCGGGTTTCCGCAACCACACGGTCAACACCCTGCGTCTGTGGAGCGCGAAGGCCACCCAGGCGTTCGACCTGCAGATCTTCAACTCCGGCGACTACGCCGAGGCCGTGCGCGCGCAGACCTTCGCCGAGAACATCTCCAAGGTGCTCTACCCCGAGGACTCCACCCCGCAGGGTAAGGAGTTGCGCCTGCAGCAGCAGTACTTCTTCGTCGCGTGCTCGCTGCACGACTTCATCGAGAACACGCTGCCGCAGGACTTCGACCTGCACCACCTGCCCGAGCGGATCGTCTTCCAGCTCAACGACACCCATCCGGTCATCGCGATCCCCGAGCTGATGCGGATTCTGGTCGACATCAAGGGATTCGACTGGGACGACGCGTGGGACATCACCCGGCAGTGCTTCGCCTACACCTGCCACACCCTGCTGCCCGAGGCCCTCGAGGTCTGGTCGGTGGAGCTCATGGGCAAGCTGCTGCCGCGCCACCTGGAGATCATCTACCGCATCAACAAGAACTTCCTCGAGGAAGTCGCCGAGGCCTTCGCCGGCGACGAGATGCGCATTCGTCGCATGTCGATCATCAGCGAGCACCCCGAGCGTTCGGTGCGGATGGCCTACCTGGCCACCATCGGCTCCTCGAAGGTGAACGGTGTCGCCGAACTCCACTCCCAGTTGCTGCGCGACAAGGTGCTCCCCGACTTCTCCGGTTACTGGCCGGACAAGTTCACCAATGTCACCAACGGTGTCACACCGCGCCGCTTCGTATTCCTCGCCAACCGCAAGCTGTCCGACCTGGTCACCGACGCGATCGGTGACGGTTGGGTGACCGACCTCGAGCAGTTCAAGAAGCTCGAGCCGTTTGCCGACGACCCGAACTTCCGTCAGCAGTTCGCGCAGGTTAAGCAGGCCAACAAGGAACGCCTGTACAACCTGTTGAAGGCGCGCGACGGTCTCGACCTGCCCCGCGACGCGATGCTCGACGTGATGGTCAAGCGTCTGCACGAGTACAAGCGTCAGTCGCTCAAGCTGCTGCACATCGTCTCGATGTACGACGGCATCATCTCCGGACGGGTCTCGACCGAGTCCGTCGTCCCGCGCACGTTCGTGTTCGGTGCGAAGGCGGCGCCGGGTTACCACATCGCGAAGGAGACGATCTTCCTGATCAACTCCGTCGCACAGACCATCAACGCCGACGAGCGGGTCAAGAACGTCATGTCGGTCGCCTTCCCGGCGAACTACAACGTCACGCTCGCCGAGAAGCTCATCCCGGCCGCCGACCTGTCCGAGCAGATCTCGCTCGCGGGCAAGGAGGCGTCCGGCACCGGCAACATGAAGTTCGCCCTCAACGGCGCGCTGACGATCGGCACGGACGACGGCGCGAACGTCGAGATCCGCGAACTCGTCGGCGACGACAACTTCTTCCTGTTCGGCATGGACGAGCCGCAGGTCGAGGAGCTGCGGGCGAAGGGCTACGACCCGGAGTCCTACTACCAGTCGAACGAGAACCTGCGCGCCACGATCGACTTGCTGGCGAGTGGCCACTTCACCGGCGGCGACCGCCGGCTCGCGGCGCAGTTCGTCGACAACCTGCGCACCCAGGACCCGTTCATGGCGCTGGCCGACTACCAGTCCTACCTGGACGCCCAGGCTCGGGTGGACGAGGCGTACCGCGACTCCGACGCGTGGACGCGGATGGCGATCCTCAACGTCGCGCGCACCGGGTTCTTCTCCAGCGACCGTTCGATGCGCGACTACCGCGAGCGGATCTGGAACGTCTGAGTCCACGCACTGAGCAGACGGCCCGAACAGGCCGAATGGGGGGCCCTTCACCAGCACTGGTGAAGGGCCTTTCCGATAGGTTCGGACGGTGACTTCGGCACCCACCACAACCCAGCCCCAGTCCCCTATCGGCCGCATTCCGGTCATCGGGATCAAACCCGCCGTCGAGTGCGGAGCGTTCCCCACCAAATCCGTCGTCGGCGAGGAATTCGACGTCGAGGCGACGGTCTTCCGCGAAGGCCACGACGCCGTCAACGCGTCCGTCGCGATCACCGATCCCGACGGGCGGACCACCCTGCTTCCGATGCGCTGCACCAACCCCGGTCTCGACCACTGGGTCCGCACGATCAGCGCCGACCGCCCCGGCTGGTGGAGCTACCGCGTCGAGGGTTGGAGCGACCCGTACGGCACCTGGGAACACGACGCGACGATCAAGGTCGCAGCCGGCGTCGACGTCGAGTTGATGCTCGAGGAAGGTGCGCGCGTGCTGGAACGCGCCGTGAAGCTCGACCACGACGACGCCGACCGCACCCTCCTGCAGGACGCCGTCACCACCTTGCGCGACGAGTCCAAGGAGCCCGGCGAGCGTCTGGCCGCGGGCACCGACCCGGCAGTCGTCGAGGCAATGCACCGCACCCCGTTGCGCGACGCGGTTTCCCCCAGTCGCGAGTTCGCCTGGTGGGTCGAGCGGGAGCGCGCTCTGGCCGGCGCCTGGTACGAGATCTTCCCTCGCTCGGAGGGCGCGGAGTTCGACGAGGCCACCGGCAAGTGGCGCACCGGCACCTTCCGCACCGCGATGAAGCGCCTGCCGGCGGTCGCCGCGATGGGCTTCGACGTCATCTACCTGACACCCGTCCACCCCATCGGGTCGATCAACCGCAAGGGCCCGAACAACACCCTGACCGCCGGTCCGGATGACCCCGGCTCGCCGTACGCCATCGGCAGCAAGGACGGCGGGCACGACGCCCTCAACCCCGACCTGGGTACGTGGGAGGACTTCGACGCGTTCGTCGCCGAAGCGGAGCGGCAGGGCATGGAGGTTGCGCTCGACCTTGCGTTGCAGTGCGCCCCCGACCATCCGTGGGTCACCGAACATCCGGAGTGGTTCACCACGCGCGCCGACGGCACGATCGCGTTCGCCGAGAACCCGCCGAAGAAGTACCAGGACATCTACCCGCTCAACTTCGACAACGATCCCGAGGGCATCTACGCGGAGATCCGCCGCGTCATGCAGGTGTGGATCGACCACGGGGTCAAGATCTTCAGGGTCGACAACCCGCACACCAAGCCGGTCGAGTTCTGGCAGTGGCTGATCGACGACGTCGCCAAGGACCACCCGGACGTCATCTGGCTGGCCGAGGCGTTCACGCGTCCGGCCATGATGCACACGCTCGGCAAGATCGGCTTCCAGCAGAGCTACACCTACTACGCCTGGCGCAACGAACCCGAGGAATTGCAGGAGTACGTCGAGGAGCTCGCCGGCGACGCGGCGGCCTACATGCGTCCGTCGTTCTGGCCGACGACCCACGACATCCTCACCCCGTACATGCAGTTCGGCGGTCCGACCGCCTGGAAGCTGCGGGCCGCGCTCGCCGCGACGTTGGTGCCGACGTACGGCATCTACGCCGGGTACGAGTTGATCGAACACGTCGCACGTCCGGGCGCCGAGGAACAGATCGACAACGAGAAGTACGAGTTCAAGAACCGTCATTGGGAGGACTATGAGCCCGGCGGCGCCAAGGAAGGGCAGACCCTCGCGCCCTACCTGACCCGGCTCAACCAGATCCGCCGCGATCACCCGAGCCTGCTGTGGCTGCGCAACATCACCTTTCACAAGGTCGACGACTCCTCGCTGATGGTCTTCTCCAAGAAGCGCGGCGACGACGTCGTGATCGTGGTCGCCAACCTCGACCCGCACTCCACCCGCGAGTCCTGGGTGCACCTCGACCTCGAGGCGCTGGGACTGCACGAGGGCGAGGCGTTCACGGCGCACGACCTGATCACCGACGCGCACTGGCACTGGGGCGAGCACAACTTCGTCCGCCTCGGTGTCGACGCCGAACCCGTCCACATCATCGAGCTGCGGAGGTACTGAGCACGATGAGCGTCCAGGGATTCAACCTGCAGCAGCCCGGCCTCAAGCACGACCCGCAGTGGTTCCGCAAGGCGGTCTTCTACGAGGTGCTCGTGCGCGGCTTCGGCGACTCCACCGGCAGCGGATCGGGCGACTTCACCGGTCTGCTCAACCGCCTCGACTACCTGCAGTGGCTGGGTGTCGACTGCCTGTGGCTGCCGCCGTTCTACGCCTCGCCGTTGCGCGACGGCGGCTATGACATCGCCGACTACAAGGCGATCCTGCCCGAGTTCGGCACGCTGCCGGAGTTCACCGAGTTGGTCTCGCAGGCGCACGCCCGTGGCATCCGCATCATCACCGACTTCGTGATGAACCACACCAGCGACCAGCACCCGTGGTTCCAGGCTTCACGCAGCGACCCCGAAGGTCCGTACGGCGACTACTACGTGTGGTCCGACACCGACGACAAGTACACCGAGGCGCGGATCATCTTCGTCGACACCGAGGTGTCGAACTGGACCTTCGACCCGGTGCGCCGCCAGTTCTTCTGGCACCGCTTCTTCTCCCACCAGCCGGATCTCAACTTCGAGAACCCGAAGGTGCAAGAGGAGATGTTCGACATCGTCCGGTTCTGGATGGACCTCGGCATCGACGGGTTCCGACTGGACGCGGTGCCCTACCTGTTCGAGGAGGAGGGCCACAACGGCGAGAACCACCCGAAGACCCACGAGTTCCTCGCCGAACTGCGCAAGATGGTCGACACCGAGTACCCCGGACGCGTGCTGCTCGCCGAGGCGAACCAGATGCCGCACGAGGTCGTCGACTACTTCGGCACCGAGGAAGCACCCGAGTGCCACATGTGCTTTCACTTCCCCGTCATGCCGCGGCTGTATTACTCGCTGCGGGAGGAGAAGGCCACGCCGATCATCAACGTGCTGGCCGAGACTCCACCCATCCCCAAGGGGACGCAATGGGGCACCTTCCTGCGCAACCACGACGAGTTGACGCTGGAGATGGTGACGCCGGAGGAACGGGCCGCGATGTACGGCTGGTACGCCCCCGACCCGCGGATGCGCGCCAACGTCGGCATCCGGCGACGGCTCGCCACGCTGCTCGACAACAGCCGCGCCGAGATCGAACTCATCCACGCACTGCTGCTGTCCTTGCCGGGCTCGCCATGCCTGTACTACGGCGACGAGATCGGTATGGGTGACAACATCTGGTTGGACGACCGCGATGCCGTCCGCACCCCGATGCAGTGGTCGCCCGACCGCAACGCCGGCTTCTCCACCGCCGACCCGGGCAAGTTGTACCTGCCGGTGATCAGCTCGCTGGTCTACCACCACAACAGTGTCAACGTCGAGGCGCAGATGGCGCACTCGTCCTCGCTGCTGCACTGGGTGCGCGAGATGCTCGCCATCCGCGCGCAGTACCCGGTGTTCGGTCTGGGCGATTTCGTCGTCCGCGAGACCGACAACGACACGGTGCTGGCGTTCACCCGCACGATCGCTGCCGAGGACGACCCGGACGACCAGATCTCCATCCGTTCGGTGCTCTGCCTGAACAACCTGTCGTCCAGCCCGCAGTCGGTCACCATCCAGTTGGGCTCGGAGTTCGCCGGGGCCCGACTGCGTGACCTCTTCGGCGGCGCGCACTTCCCGGTCGTCGGCGAGGACGGCAACGCCACCTTCACCCTGGGCTCACGCGACTTCTTCTGGTTGTCGCTGCGCCCTGTCGGAAGCGAGTGAACTGATACCTGATGGCCATCTTGCACAAGGCGACCCTCGAGCCGTCGAAGAACGAACTCATCGAGGCCTGGATCGGCGAGCAGCGCTGGTACACAGGCAAATCCGGCACGCCTGCGTTGTCGGTGATCGGGAGCTATCGCTTCGACGATCCTGCCGGCGAGGTCGGGGTCGAGGTGTCGCTGGTGCTCGACACCTCCGGTGCCCAGCCGACCCTGTTCCAGGTGCCGCTGACCTACCGTGGCGCCCCACTGGAGGGTGCAGAGCGCGCACTGGTCGGCACCACCGAACACTCGACCCTGGGCACGCGCTGGGTGTATGACGGCTGCAACGACCCGGTGTTCGTCACCGCGCTGCTGGAAACGATCGTGACCGGCGGCCGGCACGCCGATGTGCAGTTCGAGGAGGGCACGCAGGATCGTCCGCAGGGTGTCTTGCCCGCGTCGGTTCGGGTGCAGGGCAGCGGTACTCGCGGCCGCAGGATGCCGACCGTGGTCCGCACCAAGGTGTTGTCGGGTGAGCAGTCGAACACCTCGATGATCATCGACACCGAGGACCGCGCCGGCGATCGACGCACCGTCATCGTGAAGCTGTTCCGCGTGCTGCAGGACGGCCTCAACCCGGACGTCGTGTTGCAATCGGCGATCTCCGCCGAGGGCTCGAATCGGGTGCCCGCGACTATCGGCTATCTCACCGGCCAGTGGCCGGACAACACGATCGGCACCGGACACGCCGCCGGTCACCTGGCGTTCGTGCAGGAATTCCTGCCCGACGTCCGGGACGCGTGGCGCGAGGCACTCGAGGCCGCCGAGGCAGGCACCGACTGGTCGGCGAACGCCCGGGCTCTGGGCGTCGCGACCGCCGAGGTGCACACCGTGCTCGCCGATGCGATGCCGACCGCGACGGTCACTTCGGCGCGGGCTGAATCAGTCGTCGCCGAGATGCGCCGCCGGTTCGACGTCGCGGCGCGCGTGCACTCCGACATCAACCGGCACCGTGCTCGCTTCGAGCAACTGCTCGACAGCGCGAAGGACGCGAACTGGCCTGCGCTGCAACGTATTCACGGCGACTACCACCTGGGCCAGGTGCTCGACGTACCGAACCGCGGATGGGTGCTGCTCGACTTCGAAGGCGAGCCACTACGTCCGCTGCGCGACCGCAACAACCTCGACTGCCCGCTGCGCGATGTCGCGGGGATGCTTCGTTCGTTCGACTACGCCGCCGCCTCCGTCGACGGTGACCGGGCCGACTGGGCCGCCGCCTGCCGGGACGCCTTCCTGGCCGGCTACGAAGAAGCGTCCGGTGTCCGCCTGGCCGATCACGCGCCACTCGTCACCGTCTTCGAGGCCGACAAGGCCGCGTACGAGGTGCTCTACGAAGCACAGAACCGTCCGACCTGGTTGCCGATCCCGGTAGGCGCGCTCGACCGTCTGCTCGCAGACAACTCCACCGACTCGGCCGCGCCCGCCGACGGCACCGCGTCCGTCATCAACAGCGAGGAGACTGCTGTGAACTCCGATACCGATACCGTCGATCGGCCGGCCCCGCCGCGCCTCGACCCCGACGCCGCAGCGGCGGTGCTGCGTGGCGTGCACACCGACCCGCACAGCATCCTGGGTGGTCAGCGCGATGAGAACGGTGTGTACGTCCGGGCGCTGCGTCCGCTCGCAAGGACCGTCGAGGTACAACTCGAGGACGGTTCGCGCGTCCCGATGGAGCACGACACCGACGGCATCTGGTCGGCGCGCATCGACGGCGACCAGGAACCCGACTACCGCATCGTCACCACCTACGAGGACGGCGTCGAGCACGTCGCCGACGACTCGTTCCGCTTCCTGCCCACTCTGGGTGAGATGGACCTGCACCTGCTCGGCGAAGGCCGTCACGAGGAACTCTGGAACATCCTCGGTGCCCACGTTCGCACCTACGACGGTCCGGCCGGGAAGGTCACCGGTACCTCGTTCGCCGTGTGGGCCCCGAATGCGTTGGGTGTCAGGGTGATCGGCGACTTCAACCAGTGGGACGGTTACGCCCATCCGATGCGTCGACTCGGCGGCACCGGTGTCTGGGAGATCTTCGTCCCCGGTGTCGGTGCGGGTACCCGGTACAAGTTCTCCGTGCTGTGCGCCGACCGCGTCTGGCGCAGCAAGTCCGACCCGATGGCGCAGCAGGCCGAGACCGCTCCGGCGACGGCGTCCATCGTCGTCGACTCGCACTACGAGTGGCAGGACGAACAGTGGCTCGCGCACCGCCTCGAGAACGACCCGCACGACGGCCCGATGAGCATCTACGAGGTGCACCTGGGTTCGTGGCGTCAGGGCATGAGCTACCGCGACATGGCCGAGCACCTAGTCAACTACGTGAAGGACCTCGGCTTCACGCACGTCGAGTTCATGCCCGTGATGGAGCACCCGTACCCGCCGTCGTGGGGCTACCACGTGACCGGTTACTACGCCGTGAACTCCCGCTTCGGCTCGCCCGACGACTTCAAATACCTGGTGGACTCGTTGCACCGCAACGGAATCGGCGTGATCCTCGACTGGGTGCCAGGTCACTTCGCGACCGACGAGTGGGCGTTGGCGAAGTTCGACGGCACCGCGCTGTACGAGCACCCCGACCCCCGCAAGGGCTGGCACAACGAGTGGGGCTCCTACATCTTCGACTTCGGTCGCCCGCAGGTGCGCAACTTCCTGGTCGCCAACGCAATCTTCTGGTTGCAGGAGTTCCACGCCGACGGTCTGCGCGTCGACGGTGTGGCTTCGATGCTCTACCTCGACTACTCGCGCAATCCCGGCGAGTGGATCCCGAACAAGTACGGCGGCCGCGAGAACCTCGAAGCAGTCCAACTGCTGCAGGAGACGAACGCGACCGCGTACCGGCGTGTGCCGGGCACGGTGATGATCGCCGAGGAGTCGACCTCCTGGCCCGGCGTCACCAAGCCGACCAGCGCCGACGGCCTCGGCTTCGGGTTCAAGTGGAACATGGGCTGGATGCACGACACCCTCGACTACTTCGCCGAGGCCCCGATCAACCGCGGTCATCACCACCACAAGCTGACCTTCGGTCTGGTGTACGCGTTCAGCGAGCAGTTCGTGCTGCCGATCAGCCACGACGAGGTCGTGCACGGCAAGGGCTCGCTGCTGCGCAAGATGCCCGGTGATCGCTGGCAGCAGTTGGCGAACCTGCGGGCACTGCTCGGCCACATGTGGGCCCACCCCGGCAAGCAACTGCTGTTCATGGGTTCGGAGTTCGCACAGGAGTCGGAGTGGGCCGACGGCCGCAGCCTCGACTGGTGGCTGCTTGACCAGCCTGCTCACTGGGGCGTGCACGCCCTGGTGAAGGACCTCAACCGCGTCTACAAGGAGCACGAAGCGCTCTGGGGCCAGGACAACAAGGGCGAGGGTTTCCGTTGGGTCAATGCCGACGACGAGTCGGGCAACACCTACTCCTACCTGCGTCTGGGACGCGGTGTCGAGCAGGAGCGTGACGTCCTGCTGGCGATCACCAATTTCTCCGGCGTCGAGCACGCCGACAAGCGAGTCGGGTTGCCCCGCAAGGGGATCTGGCGCGAGGTGCTCAACACCGACGCCGCTCACTACGGCGGCGGCGGGCGCGGCAACCTCGGTGCCGTCGAGGCGACCGAAGAACCGTTCGACGGTCTGCCATACTCGGCGACGATCACCCTCCCGCCGCTGTCGACGCTGTGGTTCGTGGCTCCCGCGGCGGACGCCGACGACGCCACTGAACAGCGCACCGTGGCCGATGACACACAACCGGTGACGACAGCGGACGAGGGCGCGCAGCTGGTGGCCGGAGCCGTAGTCGGTTCGGGCGACGACTCCGAGTCCGTCCAGGTCGACCAGATCTCCCAACCCGAACCCACCGAGGGCAACAACCTCGACGACTCCGGGACGACGTCCGTGAAGTCCACCGATGTCGGATAGCCGGCATACCCGGCCATAACCCGGGAAGTGCCGACAGAGATCGCTCGTACCGAATCCGGTCCGGGCAATCTCTCTCTCCCGGAAGGCGTTTCAATGCACCTGTCCCGCCGTCAGTTCGCAGCACTCGTCACCGCCGGGGCCGGTGCGAGCACGATCGGTTCGGTCTCGGCCGCGTCCGCTGCCGGCAGGACACGTCCGCCTCGGTTGATCGGCCTGACGACGTCGGCCGTGCGCCCGCACACACGGGCGCACGGCTGACAGACTGAAGGCATGAGCCACGAACGCGCGGGCCAGGTTGCCCAGTCCTCGGATCTGACCGACATCGACGCTCTCGTCCGGGCGTACTACGACGTGTCGCCCGACCCGGAGAACGTCGACCAGCAGGTGGTGTTCGGCACCTCCGGGCACCGCGGGTCGTCGCTGAAGGGTGCGTTCAACGAGGCGCACATCCTCGCGACCACACAGGCGATCGCCGACTACCGCCGAGACAAGGGCTACGACGGGCCGCTGTTCATCGGCCGTGACACCCACGGTCTGTCCGAACCCGCGTGGGCGACGGCGCTCGAGGTGCTCGTCGCGAACGACGTCGAGGTGCTGGTGGACGACCGCGACGGTTTCACTCCGACCCCCGCTGTCTCCCACGCGATCCTGCGCGCCAACGGCGGTCGCACCACGGGCCCGGGTCTGGCCGACGGCATCGTGGTGACGCCCTCGCACAACCCGCCCGCCGACGGCGGCTTCAAGTACAACCCTCCGCATGGTGGACCCGCCGACAGCGATGCCACCAAGGTCATCGCCGCAGCCGCCAACGATTACCTGAAGGCCGGCCTCGACGGTGTGCGCCGCACGGCCGACGCCCGTTCTGCCGCAAAGGGATACGACTTCCTCGGCACCTACGTCGACGACCTGCCCAACGTCATCGACATCGAAGCGATCCGCAATGCCGGCGTCCGGATCGGCGCCGACCCGCTCGGCGGCGCGTCGGTCGCGTACTGGTCCGAGATCGCCGAACGCCACGGTCTCGACCTGACCGTCGTCAACCCGGACGTCGACCCGGCCTGGCCGTTCATGACGCTCGACTGGGACGGCAAGATCCGCATGGACTGCTCCTCCCCCTACGCGATGGCGTCCCTAATCGCCCAACGCGACACGTACGACATCGCCACCGGCAACGATGCCGACTCCGACCGGCACGGCATCGTCACTCCGGACGCCGGGCTGATGAACCCGAACCACTACCTGGCCGTCGCGATCCAGTACCTCTACGGCGGAGCGCGGCCGAACTGGAAGAGCGACCGGGTCGGCAAGACCCTCGTGTCGTCGTCCATGATCGACCGCGTCGTCGCGTCGATCGGTGCGACCCTGTGGGAGGTGCCGGTCGGCTTCAAGTGGTTCGTGCCCGGCCTGCTCGACGGCTCCGTCGGCTTCGGTGGCGAGGAATCCGCCGGTGCGTCCTTCCTGCGCATGGACGGCACCGTCTGGACCACCGACAAGGACGGCATCCTGCTGGCGCTGCTCGCCTCGGAGATCCAGGCTGTCACCGGCAAGAGCCCCAGCGTGCACTACGCCGAGCTCACCGAGAAGTTCGGCGCACCTGCCTACGAGCGCATCGACGCACCGGCCGATCGTGAGCAGAAGGCGAAGCTCGGGGCCCTCTCCCCCGACGACGTCCCTGCGGATTCCGTTGCAGGAGAGCCGATCACCGCGAAGTTGACCGAGGCCCCGGGCAACGGTGCGGCGATCGGAGGACTCAAGGTCGTCACCGAGAGCTCGTGGTTCGCCGCGCGTCCGTCGGGCACCGAGGACGTCTACAAGATCTACGCCGAGTCGTTCAAGGGTGCCGACCACCTCAAGCGGGTGCAGGACGAGGCCAAGCAGATCGTCGATACCGCCCTCGGCTCCTGAGCGAAAGTCCGCAGAACTCGCGGGTCGATTGAGCAAACCCGCGGACACTGCGTTCGCGACCGTCCGCACGACTCGCGGGTCACCCCCGCGAGCCTGAGGACTTTCGGTACTGGAATGGTTGGAAACGTGAGTGAGCAAGGACGCCTGTTCGTCATCGCCGGCATCCCCGGTGCCGGCAAGACCACCGTCGGACGGGCGCTGGCGCGGGCACTGCCCAAAGCGGTGTTCGTCGACGGCGACCTGATCGGCGACACCGTGGTCAGCGGCAAGGAAGTGATCTCGGAGCCACCGAGCATCGAAGCGATCGAGCAGCTGCTGCTGCGGTACGCCGGAGCCCTGACCCTCGCCGACGTCTACCGGTCCGCGGGATTCGACGCGGTGATCGCCGACGACATCATCGGTGACCGTCTCGACGACTTCCTCGAGCTCGCCGAACCCGAACCGGTCCATCTGGTCGTACTGCATCCCTGTGCTGACGTCGTTGGGGAGCGATCACCCGTGCGCGACCAGAGCATTCCTGACGACGGTCTCACCACGCTCGATCACTGGAACGTCCTCGAGCACCAGACCGGCCGCCTCGGGCTGTGGCTCGACACCAGCACGATGTCGAATGCGATGGCCGTCACCACGATCCTGCGTAATCTCGACCAAGCACTCATCGTCGCCGACACCGACTGACGGGAGCGCCCGCGAACCTACTACTTCTCGGCCGAACCCACCGAGTGGGCTCAGTAGATTCGGTCCCGATCAGTGGGCTCGCGAAGATCAGCCGAGGATCTTGGCCTCGTCCTTGGCCCACAGACCGGTCAGCCCGCGGAAGTGGCCGAGGAACTTCTCGTGCTCGTGCGGCGGGTAGGTCGACTTGACCGTCTCGACCAGCAGCCGGTCGAAGTCGTCCGAGAGCACCCAATCGAGCACCATCTCATCGACGTGGCCGAGGCTCTGCTCGCAGAATTCGCGGTACTTCTCGGTCTCGAAGTGCTCGTCGGCCAGTTGCTGGTAGCGCTCCAGCTTCGCCTTGTACGGAACATCCTTGTCGGCGACCTCGAACCACGGCTCGGTGTCGACCAGTGTCTTCGCCTTGCGCCCGGTGACCATGCAGAAGATCGACCACTTCAGCAGCGACTTGATCGCCCACGGGAAGTAGTAGTGCAGCGAGGTGATCGCGACGTCCGGGCAGGCGTTGGCGTAGTCGATCGGGTACACGACTCCGTCCTTGACCAACATCTCGCAGCTGTTGAACTCCCAGCGGAAGAACGCGTTGACCGTCTGCGCGATCGTGCGGGCCTCGGCGCCGACCTCCGGCGACAGGAAGTCGTAGGCGACTTCGTAGCGGTTGTGCATCGGCTCGTCCGGCCGGAACTTCATCACCATCGTCTCCGGCCCGATGGTGAGCGCCCGGGCAAACACCTCGTAACCGTCGACGGCCTTCTGCAGGTGCATCAGCATCTCGCCGGACTCGTCGTACGCCGCGTGCAGATCGCGCTCGTCACGGATCATCGACACACCGCGCCAGGCACCGCCGTCGAACGGCTTCATGAACATCGGGTAACCGAGTTCGGCAGCAACCGAGTCGAGGTCGAAGGACCGGTTGTACTTGCTGGACGTGTACGCCCAACGGACGTTGTCTAGCGGGTTCTTGTACGGCACCAGGACGGTCTCGGGCACGTTCATACCCATGCGCATCAACGCGCAATACGCCGCGTGCTTCTCCATCGCCTGGAAGGTGAACGGGCTGTTCATCAGGTAGACGTCGTCCATCAGCGCGACCTTCTTCAGCCACTCGCGCGGGTGGTAGTACCAGTGCGCGAGCCGGTCGATGACAAGGTCGGTGCGCGGACGATCGCGCAGGTTGAACGGCTCGATCGTCATCCGCTCCGTGCGGATGTCGTGCGTCGTCCCGTCGGGTGCGGTGATCGGGCCGACCCGGCGCACGAGTTCCTCGAACGCCTGGGGCCAGTCCTCTTCCGCGCCGAGCAGCAGACCGATGAGGTGTTCGGACATTCGATGTCTCCTTCGTCGAGGCGGTGGTCAGCAGAAGCGGGGCAGGTGATGGGCCAACTGCTTCTGCCACCAGGGCCAGTCGTGGGCGCTGTCGTGGCCCCATACATCAAGCTCGTGGGGAATTGCCTTGCGTTCCAACAGTTCGGCGAATTCACGGGTCGAGGGAAGGGACCGGGTCGGGTGCCATTCGAAGGGGCCCTCTCCGACGACCAGGAGCACGGACGCGTGCTGCCGGATCCAGTCGAGATGCTCACCTTCCATTCCGGCGACGTAATGCATCGGGTTCGCGAAGTACGTCGCGTCACCGGTTTCGCCCCACCCGTGCCAGGTCGTGACGTCGTAGTTGCCCGAGAGTCCGATGCCGAGGCTGACCGCCTGCGCGTGCGTCAGTGCGAAGTGCACCGCGTGGAAGGCGCCCATCGAGACACCGACGGTGATCATCGGCAGCCGTGTGCCGAGCTGCTGCTCGATGTAGGGCAGCACAGCCTGCTCCAGCCACCGGTTGTACACCTGGTGGCGAAGCGCACGTTTCTCGGTGGGGTGCTCGTCGGCCGACCAACTCCACCCGTCGAGGGAGTCCACACAGAAGAAGCTGACCCGCCCGGCATCGACGAGGTCCTGCACGGCCGCGACCATGCCGTTGTTCGCGAAGTCCTCCGCCCGGCCGGCCTCACTCGGGAAGACGAGCACGGGACGACCGAAGTGGCCATGGCGGATCACACCGAGTGACTCCTCGGCGCCGGGGACCTGGAGTTCGACGCGCTCACCTGACACGTGTGTCATCCAACCGCACTCCACGCCTCGCGCAAGAGGTTCGGCAACATCGGGTCGAGACTGTCGCGCCAACCGGTCCAGTTGTGCAGGTCGTTGAACCTCTCGTACGCCACGTCCCAACCGCTGTTCATCAGCCCGAGGGCGAGTGGCGTGTTGAGCCGTTCGTTGCCTTCACGGGCACCGCAGACCATCCCGATGTGCAGATCGTTGCGGACGGTGGTCGCGCTGATGCCGGCGACCTCCCTCGTGATGCGGTCGAACCAGCGGAATGCGTTGTCGCTCTTGTCGATCCGTGCGTCGAAGAACGATCCGGACTGGCTGAACACCACACCGACGCGGGGATCACGCATGCCCACGAGCATCGAGGTGAGCCCGCCGAGACTGGCGCCGGCGACGGCTACCGGCGCGTCGCTGGGAAAGCGTTCCTGCAGCGCGCCGAGCGCGCGTCGAACCGTCCGCAGGTAACCGGGCGAACCGGAGTACCACTGCATCCGGCGGGGTGCGTCGGCGAGCACGATCCGAAATGCGGGAAGGGTGCCTGCGGCGATGTGCGACCCCGCCCATCGGTCGATCCGGGCGTGGTCGAGATAGCCCGAGCCGTCGTGGCACCACAGCACCGGCGCCGGGTCACGAGACCGCAGTCCGGACGGTGTCCACATTCGCACCGCGAGAGGGGCGGCGAGGGCGCTGGGGAGTTCGAGCGTCGTCAGCCGTCCGCGTGTCGCGGGTGCGCTCAACCAACCTGGTTCCCGGTAGTCGCTGCGATGCCACACCGAACGCGGACCGAAGTCGGTCTCGACGACGTCGTAGTCCGGATGGAGCACCCTCCTGCCGCGGCGTCCGACGCCGAAGGCGAACTCCAACCGCTGGATTCCGTCGGGCGAGACCGTGCGCTCCCACCCTCCGTCGACGAACCGGCACGGCCCCCCGACCGGGCCCGCGTCCAGGCTGACCTGCGACCAGCGTCGGTCGGGGTCGGGCAGGCGAAACGTGGGCACGGGTCTCGGGCCCGATCAGTACAAAGCCGACATCAACGACGTGCGCGCCTTCTTCACCCGCGGGTCGGTCGCACCGACGACATCGAAGAGGCCGATGAGATGTTCGCGGGCCTGGTTGCGCTCGTCGCCGGAGGTGGCCTTCACCAGGTCGATCAACCGGGCGAACGCGTCCTCGATGTGACCTCCGAGGACGTCGAGATCGGCGACCGTGGTCTGCTTGGCGACGTCGGTCGGAGCGTCGGCGGCAGCAGCCCGTGCCTGCTGCAGATCGACACCCTCGGTGCGCTTCAGCAGGGTCACTTGACCCATTCCCAGGCGAGCGTCCTCGTCGTCCGGATTCGCCTGCAGCGCAGCCTGATAGGCGGCGATAGCGGCGTCATAGTCACCGGTCTCGATGGCCTCGTACGCCTTCTCGTGATGCTCGTTCAGGGGCTCTTCCTCGGCATCGTCCGGCTCGGGAGCATCTGCAGCGCCCTGGACGCGACCGGTGATGCCGTTCTGCTGGGCAGCCTGCAACACCTGGTCGAGCACCGCGCGGACGTTCTCGTCGGACTGCTCCCCGACGTACAACGGCAGCGGCTGACCGCCGATGATCGCGAGCACCATCGGTACCTGTTGCACCTGCAGGGCCTGACGCAGTTGCAGGGCCTGCGTGATGTCGGCGACCGCGAGCAGCAATTGTCCGCCGTAGCTGTTCACGATCGCAGCGAGCGCGTCGACGTGCGCACGGCTCTGCGGCTGGCTCGAGGACCACAGCGCGAGCAGAACAGGCACCTGCATCGAGCGCTGGGCGGCGTCGTTGAAGCTACGGTCATCGACCTCGACGACGTACGAGCCGCCCGCTGCCGAGGTCGGGGCGCCGGCGGGCGGTGCCGCCGGGCGAGCAGGCTTGGCGAGAGCGGACAGGTCGACCGCGCCGCGCAGAGCGGCAGCGTTGAGCGGATTGTTGGACATGCGCCCATTGTGACCGATCCACAGGTGCCGATCAGATGGGCATCCCGCGGATCCACTCCATCCGTCCGTCGTCAAGGTGGATCTCGACGTCCGCCACTGCGACGGCCTGCGGGTCGTGCGTGGTCACGACGACGCAGGCACCTTCGTCTCCGCCAACCGGTTGGAAGTCGATCACGGTTGGGTCACGCTCGTGTCGTCATCACACAGGTGTTGGGCTGAGCGAGTTCGAACTCCGTTGTGCCGCCCCGATTTTTGCCGGCAGATGCTCGAATCCGCGTAAGACTCGAGTCGTGCGCCGCTCCCGTCCCGGCAGGAGGCGGAGGCCAGGGTAACGCTCGTAGAGCGAGCGAAGACCGACTTCGGCCTCCATCCGTGCGAGCGCCGCGCCGAGACAGAAGTGCCGACCGGCGGAGAAGGAGAGGTGATCGCGAGCATTCTCGCGCGCGACATCGAACGTGTCGGGGTCGACGAACACCTTCGGGTCACGATTGGCTCCGGCGAGCACCGCCGTAATCAGCTGGTTGGGTCGAGTTCTGGCTCCCGCAATCTCGCCGTCGCGCAACGTACTTCTCCCGGTAAGCAGCACTGGGGGATCGATCCGGAGCACCTCGTCGACGGCGTTGGGCCACAGCTGCGGCTCCTCGCGCAGTCGCCTCAACTCGTCCGGGTTGTCCTCGAAGAGGGCAATGGCATTGCCCATGAGATTGACGGTCGTCTCGAAACCCGCAGCGAGGACGAGGCCGGCCGTCGACTTCAGCTCAATGTCGTTGAGGGCCCCTTGTTCGTCGCGGACGGCGACGAGTTGGCTCATGAGGTCGCTGCCGGGACTGCTGCGCAATCTTTCGATGTGCTGGTCGAGCCAGGCGTCGAACTCCTGCAGAGCCGCCTCGACATCCTGGGTAGCCCGCCAGGAAAGCCCGAAGTCCAGACTGGGAGCGGCCCCGGTGCCGAGCTTCAGTACGTAGTCGTGATCCTGCGCCGGCACGCCGAGGATCTGCGAGATGACGATCACCGGCAACTTGGCGCAGTAATCCTGAGCGAGGTCTACCTCGGGTCGACCCTCGAGATCGTCGAGGAGATCGTCGGCGATCTGCTGCACCTGGGTGCGGAGGGCTTCGACGGCGCGGGCCGTGAAGACGCGGGTGACCAGCTTGCGGTAGCGCGTGTGGTCCGGCGGCTCAGTCGCCAGTAAGGAGGGCGGACGCAGCGGGTGCAGGAAGTCGATCTTCGCCCAGTCGAGGAGGCGCCCGGTGCGCGTCTCGGTGTTCAGCGGAAAGCCGGTGCGGACATCGTTGGAGGACAACACTTCTCGCACCGCAGCGTGATCGGCGGTGATGTAGCCCAGCCGCGTCGGAACCATCGGCCCACTGGCCTGCACCTCGGCGAAGATGTCGGCGAGTGCGGCCGTCTCGTGCCGCTCGGCAGCGAAGAACAGGCGCGCTTGCAGATCCCCACGCTTGGCCGCGACGCGCACGAGATTGCGAGGCAGCGCATGCTCGAACGACCATCGGACCGCGAACTTCGGAACGACCTTCATGATTCGATGCTAAGGCGCCTTCTACGTCTGTAGTGGGTTCTGGGTGAACTGCCTCACATACGCGACATCCTGATCAGGTCGACCCCGAGGTCGTCATCGCGTTTGCGGCCGCCGTCGTCGCGGAAACCGTTGCGGCGATAGAACGCCTGCGCGCGGTGGTTGCCGTCGACCACCCAGAGATGCGCGGCCCTGCGCCCCAGCGCCCGATCAACCAGAGCCTGAGCGACGCCGGTGCCGTGGTGTGCCGAAACCACGTTGAGCGCCCACAGTTCCAACGGCGTGGGCGGATCCTCGTCGCGGGATTCGTCGACCGTAATGAAGCCGACCAGCTCTGCAGTGCCGCGGTGCTCGGCCACGAACGTGCGACGCTGCGGCGGCGTGGTCTCGATGATCGTGCGCCAGCGGTCGGCACGCGTGCCTGGATCGAGCGCCGCGAGAGCCTCGTGTGTCATCAGCCCTCGATACGCCTCGCGCCAGATCTGGACGTGTGCCCGGCCCAGCGCGTCCGCGTCCGTCATTCGGGGACGCCGGATCTGGTACTCCGAAAGGCTCATCCGTCGCCCGCCCAATGCTGCTGCACGCGGGCGACCTTTGCGGTGATCTGGCCGGTGTGGCCGGGCCGGAGGTCGGCCTTGACGACGAGACCAACTCGTGGGCTGGTGGCCATGACGGCTTCAGTGGCACGCTTGATCACGTCCATGCATTCGTCCCACTCCCCCTCGATGGTGGTGAACATCGACCCGAGTTCATAGGGAAGGCCGCAGTCGCGAACGACCGCGAGCGCGTCTGCGACGGCGCGGCTCACCGAACCGTTCGGGTCGTCGGTGGTGGACGGTGCGACGGAGAAGGCGAAGAGCATCCCTTCACTCTAGGCGGGCTCACGCGGCGACCACCTTGCGCGCCGCCTGCTCCAGCGCTACGAGCGTGCGAGTCAGGGTGTCGTGCACGGCGGCGTCGTCGAGGTCGAGTTCCTTGAGCGCGAAGAGCGCCGACGGCCCTACCGGAGCGGCCCCCGCGACGGTGACCACCAGATGGACGTGCTCCTGCACGGTGTCGGTCACATGCGCTGCTGTAACGACGGCAATCGGCTTGTCCCGCAACGAGGATCGCCAATACGGCCGCGATGCCCAGTCGAGCGCGTTCTTCAGCACGGCGCTGAGCGTGCCGTTGTTGGCCGGCGCGAACAGCAGCACCGGACCTGTGCGCGTGCCGGCAGAACCTCGCGGCTGCTGCCGGCACGCGCACACCGTGCTCTGGTCAGGCGGTGGTTCCGACCGTTCCGACCGCGCCGACCATGTCGGCAGTGTCATCGACAGAAGTGTCGCCGGAGATCGATCCCTCGGACACCGTCGCGATGTACTCGTGCACCAACGGCACCGCAGCCGCGCCCTCTCCGCTGGCCGACGCGACCCGCTTCATCGAACCGGATCGGATGTCACCGACGGCGTACACACCCGCAACGGTGGTCTCCAGTGGCGCCGGCGGGCAGCCGTTTCGCCAGGTATCCATCGGCACGTCGCGTCCGGTGAGCACATAACCGGCGCCGTCGCGAGCCACCTCGTCGGGCAGGAAGTCGGTGCAGGGGTGCGCCCCGATCAGGATGAACAGCCCGCAAGCCTCCTTGGTGACCTCCTCGCCGGTGACGTTGTTGCGAATGCGCAGCCACTCCAGGTGGCCCGATCCCCCGGCATCGACGACCTCGGCGTTGCCGGCGACCTTGATGCGCGGGTTGGCCTCGATCTCACGGATGAGGTAGTCGGACATCGTCTCGGTCAGGTCGGCGCGACGCACCACGATGGTGACCACGCGGGCGAACTTCGCAAGATGCACCGCGGCCTGACCGGCCGAGTTGCCACCGCCCACCACGACCACGTGACCGCCGGCGCACTCGCGCGCCGCCGACGTGGCCGCACCGTAGTGGACACCGAGCCCGACGAGCTCGTCGATCGACGGCACACCCATCCGGCGATACTTCACTCCCGAGGCCACCAGCAGTGCCCGCGCACGCACGCGTCCTTTCGCGGTGAGCAGCACGTGCGGAGTTCCGTCGGTGCCGAGCTCGACGCCGGTGACCCGGCAACCCGACCGCAGGTCGGCGCCGAAGCGCGACGCTTGGGTGCGAGCCCGCTGCGCCAGCCGCATGCCGGAAATGCCACGCGGAAAGCCGAGGTAGTTGCGGATCATCGAGCTCGAACCCGCTTGTCCGCCAATGGCATCGCCATCGAGAACGACCGTGCGCAAACCTTCGGACGCACCGTAGACCGAGGCGGCCAGCCCGGCCGGGCCGCCGCCGACGATCACCAGGTCGAACACCTCGGCGGACAGGTCGGTCGAGGTGTCGGTGAAGTAGGTCGAGACCTGCGCGATGGTGGGATTCTGCGACAGCCCGCCGAACGGTGAGCTCACCAGCGGGTAATCGATCTCACCCTCGTGACCGGTGCTACGCAGCTGTTCGATGATCTCGAGCCCGACCTCGCTGTCGGGGCTGGAGGTGCGGGTCGGCACGCCTTGACGATCGAAGAAGTCACGCAACCGACCGAGCGCCGCAATGTCGGGCGGCGAGACGAGTTCGACGGCCGCGACCACGGGGCCGGCGGAGGTCCATGCCCAGTCGGACAGCAACTCGGTGACCGCGGTGTGAAACTCCTCGTCGCGCACGCCGCGCGGCACGGTCAACGGCGTGTCCAAGCGTCCGGCGGCCATAGCCTCGCGCACCACCGTGCGGGTGTGTCGGAACTCGCCCCAACCGAGCAGCAGCACGCGCTTCACCGTCGGGCTGAGCGCGTGGATGCAGTCGAGCGCGACGAGCCCCGGGGTGTCGGCGAGAGAGGACTCCGCGGCGACGAGTGCGATCTGTCCGTTGAACGCGATCGCCCGCTGTGCCTGCCGCAAACCGTCGGCGAGGGTCGGCACGACCACCACCTCATAGTCACGCTTGTAGCGGGAGAACTCCCCCTCCATCACCTCGGCGTACTGCGCTGCGACCACGAGGATCATTGGCTTGATGGTCATACGAATTCCGTTGTCAGTCATAAGTTCTCAATCAATCGATCGGCTGCGATGTAGGGGTCGGCCGTGCCGGCCACCACCTGCTCGGCGAGGTCGTCGAGATCGCCGCCCTCGCCAGGCCGCGCCATCCGCGCCCGCAGCAGACGTAGGGCGATCTGCTCGATCTCCGAACGCGCCCGCGCGGTGCGACGCCGCCCCAATTCTCCGCTTTCCTTCGACCACGCGAGGTGCTTGTCGAGCGCGGCCATGACATCGTCGACTCCGGTGGCCTTCTCGGCCACCAACTTCTCCACCGACGGACGCCACAAACCCGGCTCGGTGCGGTCGCCGAGGCTGATCATGTGGCGCAGGTCGCGCACCGTCGCATCGGCACCCTCCCGGTCGGCCTTGTTGACGACAAACACGTCGCCGATCTCCAGAATTCCCGCCTTCGCGGCCTGCACCCCGTCGCCCATGCCAGGTGCGAGCAACACCAACACGCTGTCGGCGAGGCCCGCGACCTCGACCTCGCTCTGCCCGACGCCCACCGTCTCGACGAAGATCACGTCGCAACCGGCAGCATCGAGCACCCGCAGCGCCTGCGGTGTCGCCCAGGACAACCCGCCCAGATGACCCCGGCTGGCCATCGAACGCATGTAGACGTCGGGGTCGAGTGCGTGGTCGACCAGGCGGATGCGGTCGCCGAGCAGCGCACCGCCGGAGAACGGCGAACTGGGATCGACGGCCAGCACCCCGACCCGCTGCCCGCGGATCCGGAACGCCCGCACCAGCGCGTTGGTGGTGGTCGACTTGCCCACACCCGGCGAGCCGGTCAGACCGATGATCCGCGCCTTGCCGGTGTGCGGTGCGAGTGCCGCCATCACTTCCCGCAATCGCGGGTCGGCGTTCTCCACCAGCGTGATGAGACGGGCGACGGCCCGGGGAGATCCACCCCGGGCCGCCTCCACCAACGAAGGGACGTCGACCTGACGACGACTCATCGACGAATCCTCTTGTCCCGCAGCGAAACTCAGGCCTTCGGGACGCGGACAAGCAGGGCGTCGCCCTGTCCGCCGCCGCCACAGAGGGCGGCCACACCGACGCCACCGCCCCGACGGGCGAGTTCGAGCGCCAGGTGCAGGTAGATACGCGCGCCGGACATGCCGATCGGGTGACCCATGGCGATCGCGCCGCCGTTGACGTTGACCTTGTCGGCGTCCAGACCGAGCTGCTTGGTGGACGCGAGACCGACCGCGGCGAACGCCTCGTTGATCTCGATGAGGTCGAGGTCGGACGGCGCGATGCCCTCCTTCTCACACGCGACCTTGATCGCGTTGGCGGGCTGCGCCTGCAGGGTGGAGTCGGGACCGGCGACGACGCCGTGAGCACCGATCTCGGCCAGCCACTTCACACCGAGCTCCTGGGCCCTCGCCTTGCTCATCACGACGACGGCGCAGGCGCCGTCCGAGATCTGCGAGGCCGATCCGGCCGTGATCGTGCCGTCCTTGCTGAACGCCGGACGCAGCTTGGACAGTGAGTCCTCGGTGGTGTCGGCGCGAACACCTTCGTCGTTCTTGAACTCGATCGGGTCGCCCTTGCGCTGCGGGATCGAGACGGTGACGACCTCGTCGTCGAACAAGCCGTCCTTCCAGGCCTTGGCGGCGAGCTGGTGGCTGCGCGCGGAGAACGCGTCCTGCTCGGCGCGGGAGAACTCCTGGTCGGCGGTGTTGGCCGACTCGGTCAGGTTGCCCATCGCCTGGTCGGTCAGCACGTCCCACAGACCGTCGTAGGCCATGTGGTCCTTCATCGCGACGTCGCCGTACTTGAAGCCCTCGCGGCTCTTGGTCAGCAAATGGGGCGCCTGGCTCATGGACTCCTGGCCGCCCGCGACGACGGTGTCGAACTCGCCCGCGCGGATCAGCTGTGCTGCGAGCGCGATGGCGTCGACACCCGACAGGCAGACCTTGTTGATCGTCAGCGAGGGCACGGTCAGCGGGATGCCACCCTTGGCTGCGGCCTGACGAGCCGGCATCTGACCGGCGCCGGCGGTCAGGACCTGGCCCATGATCACGTACTGCACCTGGTCACCGGACACACCGGCCTTGTCCAGCGCACCCTTGATCGCCAAACCGCCCAGGTCGGATCCGGAGAAGTCCTTCAACGAGCCGAGCAACCGGCCCATGGGGGTACGGGCACCGGCGACGAGGACCGGCGTACGAGCGTCGTCAACAGCAGTCATTCGAGTTCACTTCCAGCGACGTTGATGGATGAGGCGTTCGCGTCAGCTGCGCCTTGCCGGCTCGGCGCAATCAGGCCTCCGAGCCGTGATTTCCACCATAGTCTGGAGCCATGAATTCGCTGCCGTCGCCTCTGTTCGAAGCCATCGACCATGTCGGGATCGCGGTGCCCGACCTCGACGCCGCGATCGAGTTCTACCGAGACACCTACGGGATGACCCTCGCTCACGAGGAGACCAACGAGGAACAGGGCGTCCGCGAAGCGATGATGACCGTCGGCGACCCTCAGGCGCCGCACGCGCACATCCAGTTGCTCGCGCCATTGTCCCCCGACTCCAGCATCGGCAAGTTCCTGGATCGTTCCGGCCCGGGTATCCAGCAGATGGCCTACACCGTCAAGGACGTCGAAGCTGCCTCGAAAGCCTTGCGGGACAAGGGGCTTCGGTTGCTCTACGACGAGCCACACCGTGGCACAGCCGGATCGCGGATCAACTTCATCCATCCGAAGGATGCCGGTGGCGTGCTGGTCGAACTCGTCGAGCACACGTCCCACTGAGCGTCCGCAGCGCGCACGCGTCGACCCGCGTTTTCTACAGACTTGCGGGTGGCGTTCACCGTGTACCAGTAGGTAACAGGTCATCCTCGGCGCATGGACCGCAGAACACTGGCCTTCATCGCCCTCGCCATCACGATGCTCAACACCGGGGACTGCTCAGCGCCACGATCCCTTCGGTGGACGCCGGTCCCGCGCCGCCCAGCACGGCGTGTGCCAGTGCCGCCGGTCGGTGAGATCACCGAGCCCTTCGGCCGGCCACACCACCACATGCGCGAGGGCACTGCTCAACTGCTGCTGACAGCCCGGACACACATACACCCGGCCGTTGCTGTTGCCGCGCACCGACCGCACGTTCCACCGCTGACCGAGGTAGCTGTCGATCCGGATGCCGACGTCGAGCAACCGGGACAGGTCCGGCCGCTCGGGCCGATCCTTGCGGTGGTTGCGCCGGGGCACGTCAGGCCGACGTGTCCGTGAAGTCGCGACCGCTCATCATCTGCTCGTCGAACAACGGTGAGGGGCTCAGGCCCGGCTCGCGGGTCTCGTCGTACATCCGCAGCAGGCCCAAGAGCACCGCGTCCGCGCCCATCTGGTCGATGTAGGCGAACGGACCCTGCGGGTAGCCGCACCCTGCGGTCATCGCGGTGTCGACATCGGCGACGCTCGCGTAACCGGAGTCGACCATCTTGACCGCGTCGTTCAGATGCGGCAACAGCAGCGCGTCGACGACCAGGCCGGCACGGTCGCGGGCGACCATCGTGCGCAGGCCGGCAGCAGCGAGGGTGCCGTGGACCAGGTCCACGGCACTCTGCTCACCCGACCGCCCGATCTCGACGACCTGACCGGCCTTGGTGGCCGCATGCAGTCGGACGACGACCGGGCGCACGTCCTGCGCGATGCTCCCGGCCGCGTGGAACTCGGCGTCCTCGTCGAGCACGGCGACCACGGTGCCCTCCGACAGCCCCTCGACGAGATCCCCGAACCAGGCCGCGCCTTCCTCGTGCGACTCGCACTCCCCGCCGGCACAGCCCTCCGGGCCGCACGCGCAGTCGGTCAAGCCACTGCCGACCAGGAACGCCAGGTCGACCGATTCGGGCAGCTCGTCCGAGGACGACCCGTAGGCGAGAGCCTGCACGCCACCCTCGTCGAGCACGCGCACCAGTTCGTCGGCGACGGCGCCCTCGCCGATGACCGCGACCTTAGAGGCACCCTTCGGCGTGGAAACGGGCTCGGGCGCGTCGACGACAGCGCCCGAACCGGCCTTCTCGTACTGGTAGAACCCATGGCCGGTCTTGCGACCGAGGCGACCTGCGGCGACCATCTGCTGCAGCAGAGCGGGCGGAGCGGCGGACGGCTCCTTGGTGGCGTCGTACAGGACGTCGCAGACCTCCTTGACGACGTCGAGGCCGATGAGGTCGGACAGGGTGAGCGGACCCATCGGGAAACCGATGCCGATCCGGGCGGCGTCGTCGAGGTCCTCGCGCCTGACGTGACCGGTCTCGTAGGTGCGGATCGCACGGGCCAGGTAGGTGATCAGCAGCGCGTTGGCCACGAACCCTGCCCGGTCACCGACGACGACGGGCTTCTTGCCGAGGGTGACGGCGAGGTCACGGACGGCCTCGACCAACTTCTGGTCGACCAGGATCGTGGTGATCACCTCGACCAGAGCAAGCACCGGCGCGGGGTTGAAGAAGTGCATGCCGATGACGCGCTCGGGGTGCTCGGTCGCAGCAGCGATCTGCGTGATCGACAGACTCGAGGTATTCGTCGCCAGCACCGCATCGGGCCGGACGATCCCGTCGAGCTCGGTGAAGATCGAGGTCTTGATCTCCAGGCGCTCCGGCACCGCCTCAATGACCAGATCGACGTCGGCCAGGTCGCTCAGTCGATCGCTGAAGGTTGCACGCGAGACGATCTCGTCCCGCCCCGCCTCGTCCAGCTTGCCGCGTTTGATCTGGCGATCCAGCGAGCCGGTCAGGAAGCCCTTGCCCCGCTGCGCGAGTTCCTTCGTGCCGTCGACCGCGACGACGGGAATGCCCGCCTTCACGAAGACTTCGACGATGCCCGCACCCATGGTGCCGAGGCCGATCACACCCACCGACTTGATCTGCTGCGTCATGCCCCGAAGTCTCCCAGACCGCGGTCTGCCCGATCGAGCCGGTCACCGTCCGCATTAGGCTGCCCCGGTGCGAGTTGTGATTGCCCGATGCAGCGTCGATTACGGCGGACGCCTGACCGCCCACCTGCCGATGGCCACCCGCCTGCTGATGGTCAAGGCTGACGGCTCCGTGCTGGTGCACAGCGACGGTGGCTCCTACAAGCCGTTGAACTGGATGACTCCCCCGTGCTCGTTGGTCGAACTCGATCCGACGGACGACGAGCGCACCGAAGGTGTCGACAAGGTGTGGTTCGTCCAGCACGCCAAGAGCGAGGACAACCTGCGCGTGCGCCTGTACGAGGTGCTGCACGACACCAGCCACGACCTGGGCATCGACCCGGGCCTGCGGAAGGACGGTGTGGAGGCGCAGCTGCAGGAACTGCTGGCTCAGCACATCACCACGCTCGGCGACGGATACACGCTGATCCGACGTGAGTACATGACCGCGATCGGGCCGGTCGACATCATGTGCCGTAATGCCGACGGTGCAACCGTGGCCGTCGAGATCAAGCGTCGGGGCGACATCGACGGCGTCGAGCAGTTGACCCGCTACCTCGAACTGCTGAACCGTGATCCGGTGCTGGCGCCCGTCGAGGGTGTTTTCGCTGCGCAGCTCATCAAGCCGCAGGCTCGTACGCTCGCTCAGGATCGTGGAATCCGTTGCGTGACACTGGATTACGATGCGCTTCGCGGTATCGACGACGCCGACTCCCGGTTGTTCTGATGGCCGAGGACGAGCTCTTCCGGGGCCGCGGCGGCGCCGTGGCCGCACCCAATGCACTGGCGGCGCAGGCCGGTCTCGATCTCATCCACCTCGGCGGCACGGCCGTGGACGCTGCCATCGCGGCGATGCTTGTCACCTACGTCAGCGAACCCGGAATCGTCTCTGCGCTGGGTGGAGCGTTCGTGAACATCTGGCCGGACGGCGGCGACCCGATCGTCGTTGACGGCAACTGCGAGATGCCCGGGCGCGGCCTGCCGAGCACCCGCTTCGGCGGTGGCCTGCGCGAGATCGATCTCGACTACGGAGGCGGCATCACGATCTACGCGGGCGCCGGCTCCGTAGCGACCCCAGGATCGTTCAAGGCCTTCGAGGAGGCCCATGCCCGGCACGGGCGTGCATCGTGGGCCGACATCATGGCTCCGGCGATCGAGATCGGACGCCGCGGTTTCCGGCTCGGCGCCGCTGCGGCGAGCTACCTCGGAATCGTCGGCCAGGCGCTCTACGGATTCGACCCGCAGACCCGGAAGGCACATTTCGTCGGCGATCACCCGGCGACCGTGGGCACGATGCTCACTGTGCCGGAACTCGCCGACACCCTGGATCTGCTTGCTTCAGAAGGGTTTTCGCTGCTCTACGGCGGGGATCTCGGACGCCGGGTGGCCGATCATCTCCAGGCGAACGACGGGCTCATCACGCTGGGGGACCTCTCGGCTTACGAGGCGCGGGTGCGTCCGGCGACGGTCGACCGGGTCGGACCGTGGCGGCTCGCTACCAATCCCCCACCCTCGATCGGCGGGCCGGTCCTGGCCACCATGCTTCGCCTGATCCAGCGACGCGGGGCCACCGCGGACGACGTGCTGCAGGTGCAGCGCGAGGTGTTGACCTATCGGGCCCGCAGCCTGGATGCCGCCGCGGATCTCGAGATCGCCGGGGCCGACCTGTTGCGCGCCTTGGAAGGCAATGACCTGGCCACCTTGCCCACGTCGACGGACACCGCTCACGTGAGTGCGGTCGACAGTCGAGGCAACGCGTGCGCACTGACGTCGTCCGCCGGGTACTCCTCCGGCGTCACCGTGCCCGGCACCGGACTCGTGCTGAACAACTGCCTGGGCGAGCCGGAACTGAACCGCCGAGGGATTCATGCGGTGGCTCCCGGCACCCGGCTCGCATCCAACATGGCGCCGACCACCGGGCAGGACGACGACGGCGCGATGCTTGCCATCGGGAGTCCGGGCGCCGACCGCATCACGACCGCCCTCATGCAGGTACTCGCTGCCCACTGCCTGTCCGATGTCGCGCTGCAGGACGCGATCAACGCACCGCGTGCACATGTCAGCGTCGACTTCTCGTCTCGCTCGATCCGACTGGAGACCGAACCGGACGAAGCGCTGGAAGCTGCCGCCGCACGGATCGACGCACCGCACGTGGGGCATGCCCGCCACGCGATGTACTTCGGCGGAGTGGCCGCGGCCAAGCGTCGCCCCGACGGTGACCTGCAGGCGGCAGCCGATCCGCGACGCGCTTCGGCAACCGCGGTCGGTTGAGCGTCAGGCGGTTGCGGCGACCGGAGGCGTCGTCCAGGTCAACACGCGACTGAGCTTCGTGCTGCGGATGACCCGGTCGAGACGGGGCGACACATCCGTCAGCACCAGATGGCGACCAGCTTTCGCCGCCCGGCGATCCGCGCCGACCAGCACGCCGAGTCCGGCCGCATCGATCACCTCGGCTCCGTGCAGCCGAACCCGCAATTCACCCTCCCCGGAATCGATGGCGGCGCTCAGCGCGTCGCGGACGACCGAGATGGTGTTGACGTTGAGCTCGCCGATGACCGCGAGTTCGGTGCCCGGGAGGACCTGATGGACCTCGAATCCGGGCACACTCTTGTAGCGGTGAGGACGAGTGGATCGGGCCACGAAGTCCGACATTGGAACCCCCAAGTTCCCAAGGTGCGGTGTCTGTGCGTCCATTAGGCCACCGCTTCGGTGGAATTCACACCAGGGTGGGGTCACGGTTTCATCACGTATGTGATATTACTTCGGCGCCGAATCCTGGTCGAACGACCGAGCAACTCCCGCCCGAGGCGAGGCATGGCACGATCGGGCCATGGTCATCCTCAGCCGCATCTACACCCGCACCGGCGACAAGGGCACGACGGCCCTCGGCGACTTCAGCCGCACCAGCAAGACCGACCCGCGACTGGCGGCCTACGCCGACACCGACGAGGCCAACAGTTCGATCGGAGTCGCGGTGGCCTGCGGCGACCTCGGGGAAGCTGTCGACAAGACTCTCTTCCGCGTCCAGAACGATCTGTTCGACGTGGGCGCCGACCTCTGCTCCCCGCTGGTCGCCGATCCGGAGTACCCGCCGCTGCGCGTCAAGCAGGACTGGGTCGACCAGTTGGAGCAGGACATCGATCGCTACAACGAGGGATTGGAGACGCTCCGCTCGTTCATCCTGCCCGGGGGCAGCGCGGGTGCAGCGCACCTGCATGTGAGTCGGACGGTGGTCCGCCGGGCGGAGCGGTCCACCTGGGCTGCGATAGAGACGTACGGCACGGACGAGGCACCGGCCGGATCGGCGAAGGGCAGCGGTGGAGTGAACCCCTTGACCGCCGCCTATCTCAACCGGCTCAGCGATCTACTGTTCGTGCTGGCGCGGTACGCCAACGTGGACGTAGGTGGGGATGTGCTGTGGGTGCCGGGCGGCGAACGCTGACCGAACCGCGCAGGGCGACGAAGCTCGAGATCCCGCAGTTGCTGGTAGCGCCTAGTAGCGCCCCGAGTTGAAGCCGGGCGGGGACGATTCCGACCACGACCGCAGCTGGGTGTAGTCGCCGCGGCTGATCGCAAGACGGTGCACCTCGCCGCCGACCGTGCAGTCGACGAGCACCGGCTCCTGGATCACCGACGGCACCTTCTCCGCGGCCAGAGGCGGACCGAACTCGGCGTCCTCACGTCGCACCGTCCAGCCGGGTGTGAGGCCGATCCCGAGCACCGGGAACCACTCGATCGACGCAGCCTGGGTTCGCGTCATGCCCATCACCCAAAAATCCCCACGGCGGCGAGCCATGAGGATCATCAGGTGGTCCTTGGTGATCAACCAACGTCGGACGATCACCCAACAGACGAAGGCTATGGGGAGCGCGAAGAGCACACCGAGGACGACCTCCGCGGTGAGCAGGACGTCGCCCAAAGCCGTCTTTCTCAGGCGTCCAGGCCGGAGGCGTCGATCGCGTCGGAAACGACGGTGACCGAGTTGTGGTCGACCGAGATGAATCCGCCGTCGACGGTGACCACCATGCGCGAACCGCTCACCGGTTCGATCCGCACCTCGCCGGACTCGGCAAGAACCGACAACAGGGGCGTGTGGTCGGGCAGGATGCCGAGCTCGCCCTCGACGGTACGCGCGTAGAGCGCCGAGGCTTCGCCCTCCCAGACCTTGCGGTCGGCGGCGACGAGCTGGACGTTGAGGGTGCTCACGTGGACGATCTCCTGGGAGGTACGGCTGGGGTTGAGGGAAGTCTACCGGCCATCCGCACACTGCGACGACGGGCGTCCGGCCTACCGGGTGACCTTGCGGGGTGACCTACGGGGTGGGGTCAGTCGACGACGACGATCGCCATCGGAGTCTGCTCCGACCCCTGCCCGAGCGGGTTGTCGGCGAACATCTCCTCGAAGCGGCCCTGGTCGCCCGGGACGTCGGACCCGAGAACGTTGCGGCCGATGTCGTTGGCGTCCATGACGATCGTTCCGCCGAAGGTGTCGCGGTAGGCCTGCGGCACACGCGAGCGGATCTGCTCGGACAGCCGAGCGGCAACCTCATCGGGGTCCTTCGGTGCCAACTTCGCCGAGACGTTCGAGGGGTAGGCGGAGTACTCCGTCGGTCCGTCGATCGCCCGGATGTCATTGCCCACGAGTTCGTAGAACAGGCCCTTCTTGCCCAGCACCTTGCCGACCGCGCCACCGGCGCTGGCGTACAGGACGCGCGGCAGGCCCGCTTCCTGGATGGCCAACTGCATGGTGAACGGCGAGCCCAGGCCGATACCTGCGGGCGTGCGGGTCACGTACTTCGACAGCACCCGCGCCGGCCGTCCGACGTTGATGTCCCAGATGAAGTACGAGCGACCCTGAGTGATCGCGATGATCTTCTCGGAGATGAAGAAGTACCACTGCTTGCCTACCATCGCCTGCGAGTGCTCTTCGTCGGCGCCGAGCGTGGCGAAGAAGCGATCGATGTGCTCCATCACGAACGGGTCGAGATCGGTGTCCTTGTCGACCAGTTCGCTACGCAGGGGGTAGCGGGTCACCTGCTCGCCCAGGCTCGTGGTGAGCGCGAGCTGCTTGTCGGCGTTCGGCTCGAGGTCGGTCTTGATCCGTACCGGACCCTCGTCGATCACCTCGGGCTTGTCGTCGAAGAACTCGCGCAGCCACAACTCGACGTTGAGCAGACGCCAGAAAGTCATCGAGTCCACGCCGTTGGTGCCCTTGATCCAACCCTCGAAGGCGTGCAGCACCTCGTTCTGGTCGAAATAGGGACGGTTCGCGAACTCCTCGGACAGGAAGATGTTGTAGAAGTAGTTCTTCAGCCGCATGAACCACTCGCCCTGCGGAGTGGTGAAACCGATCTTGTTGCGGCGGCGGTTGATCATCTCCGGGAGGAGCCCGCGGGTCGCGTCACGCAGCACACGCTTGTTCCAGCCGTCCTTGATGATCGCCTCGTCGGACAGGCTGAAGATGAACTTCACGACCTCCTTGTCCAGGAACGGCACGCGTCCCTCGAGCGAGAAGCGCATGGTGTTCTTGTCCTCGTAGCGCAACAACGAGGGCAGCGAGTTGTGGAACAGGTCTTCGATCAACCTCAACTTGAGGTTGTTGCCTTCGGTCGCGAACTTCTCCCCCGCGTACTTCGAGGAGAACTCCGAGTTCATGAACGCCGTGGCCGGGATGACCTTCTTGCGCTTGATCTTGTCCTGCAGCTTGAACCGACCCAGGCGGTAGAGAACGTCGAGGCTCTTGGACAGTTCGAGCGCGGCATCCTTCTTGCCCTGGGCCTTGAGCTGGCGCAGGTAGACGAAGTAGTACGGGATGTAACCGGCCATCATCTCGTCGGCGCCCTGACCGTCGAGCAGGACGGTGACGTGGTTGGTCGCCTCGCGCATCACCTGGAACTGTGCGTACGGCCCGGAGGAGATCAGCGGCTCCTCCTGGGTACGGATGAAGTCGAGCAGATCCTGCTTGAACTCATCGGCCGTCGGCAGGATCTTGTGCGAGTCGACCTGCCCCTCGCAGATGTCGAGCACCGCGTCGACGTACTTCTCCTCGTCGTTCGCCGAACCTGGAAACACCGCCGAGAAGGTGTTCTGGCGTGCACCGACCGACTTGGTGGTCGCATCGCCCTGATTGAGCAACTGGTTGATGATGACGGCGACGGCGGAGGAGTCGAGCCCACCGGACAGGGACGTGCCGACCGGCACCTCGGACTGCAGGCGCAGGCGCACCGACTCGAATAACCGCTCCTTGTACTCGGCCGCGGCGGCGTCGTCGTACGGACGCTGCTGCTTACCCAGCTCGGCGAGTTCTTCACGCAACCGGGTGAACATCCGGCGCTCGACACCGGAGGCGTCCACGGTCAGCATCTCGCTCGGCTCGAGGCGATCGATGCCGGCGAAGAAGGTCTCGCGGCCGTCCTCGTGGATGCGGAAGCGCAGGTAGCGGTAGAGGGAGCGTTCGTTGACGGCCTTGGTGTACAGGCCGCTGGCCAAAATCGACTTGATCTCCGAGGAGAACAGCAGGGTGTCGCCGACCTGGGCCAGGTAGACCGGCTTGATGCCGAAGTGGTCGCGGGACAGCGTCAGCCGCTGCTCCTGGGCGTCCCAGATCGCCAGGCCCCACATGCCGTTGAACCTGTCGAACGCGTCGCCGCCCCACTCGGCGAAGGCCTGCAGGACGACCTCGGTGTCGGAGTCGGTGGTGAAGGTGTGGCCGAGCGCTTCGAGTTCGGTGCGTAGGTCGAGGTAGTTGTAGACCTCACCGTTGTAGGCGATCGTGTAGCGCCCGTCGGCGGTCTGCATCGGCTGCTGACCGTGCGCCACATCGATGATCGACAACCGCCGGTGGCCCAGACCGACGGGGCCTTCGATGAAGCTGCCCTCACCGTCCGGTCCGCGGTGCACCTGGCAGTCGTTCATCTTGCGCAGGACGGCTTCGCTGCCGCCCGGACCGTAGTAACCGACGATTCCACACATGAGCTCAATCCTAGGCGGACGCAGGGTGTGCCCCGATCCCCGCCACGCTCGTTGCCGGTCACTGCGCGCGATTACTCGATTCAGGAGCAGTAGCTGTCGGGCATCTGCTGGGGTGTCGTCTTCGTCCACGGCGTACACATCTGCAGGCCTCGCTCGCTGAGACCCGCCTTGATCGCCGGCAAGGTGCTCGTGTCGGTGCCCATGTGGTTGAGATGGACCACGACCGTGCTGCCGGGTTGGGCTCGGGCGATGATCTCGTCGGCTGCCTGCATCGGCGACTTGTTGTTCCAATCCTCGGGGTCGAGGTTCCACATGCAGTTGCGCTTACCGTGCTTGGCGAACACCGCTTCGACGCGGTCGTCGTGTGCGCCGTACGGCGGACGCACGAAATTGCTCTCGATGCCCGGGCGGGAGATCTGTTGTGCGATCTCCTCGTCCGACAGCTTGGTCATGTCCTTGTGTTCGTAGCCGTGGTCAATCACGAACATGCCCTTGTCGCGGGCATAGTCGACGTCGACTCCCTTGTCCCCGACCGCGTTCCCGCTGGGAGCGACTCCGATACCGATGTTGTTGTCCTTCGCCGAGTCGACGAGGGCGCGGAAGTTCTCGGAGGTCGGTGAGTAGTCGTCGAAGACAAGGAGCACCTTGTCGCCGGCGTTGCCACAGCGGTACTTGTCGTAACCGCCCGCTGTTCCCTGTCCGGACGGGGGTTGCGCCGCAGCCGGAACGGAGTCGGCGGCCAACGCGGCCCAGGTCTTCGATCCGATCACCCCGTCGATCTCGAGTCCGGATTCCAGCTGGAACGCACGCACCGCAGCTTCGGTGGAGGCGCCGAACTCGCCGTCGAGCGGAGCGTCGGTGACGAACGCTCCGTGCACCTGCAGACGGCGCTGCGCCTGCGTCACGCAACTACCCTCGTCCTGCAACCGAAGCGTGGGCCGCTCGGCGACAGCGGTCGAGCTCGAGCAAGTGACCTGCCCGGAGTCGGCCGACGCCGCCGAAAGGGCTAGCCCGGTTCCACCGAAGACCGCCGCGGCCGTGAATCCGACGACGAACGCCCGACCGACGGTGTTCCTGGTGCGCTCGGTTCGCTGCTGAACTCGCATGGTGTCCTCGCTCCTCGTGGTGACGAGGACCCTTGACCCCGTCGATCTGAACCGGAGGTGGGACACGCAAGCCACGGCATCGGCTCCCCCGCAGCCATGGGGAGACCTGCCCATTGCCGCGGAAACTCATGTGCGCGCGGAACTCCTGAGCGGCAGAGTCATCGCATGACGGTATTCATCTCGCACCTGACGATCGATTGCCACGACGCCTACGCCCTTTCGACGTGGTGGCGGCAGACGCTGGGCTTCCGGGACATCCCCGGTGACCCCAACGAGCCCGGTCACGAAGAATGCATGATCGAGCACCCCGAGTCCGGTCAGCGACTGTTGTTCATCGAGGTGCCCGACGAGGAACTACCGGCCAAGCGGATCCATCTCGACGTCCGCCCGCTTGAACGTTCCCGCGACGACGAGGTGGAGTGGCTGATCGGCCGAGGAGCGGGCTTCGTGGCCGACCGACGCGGCATCCACGGAAGCGGCAGCGGGTGGGTCACGCTGGCCGACCCGGAAGGCAATCAGTTCTGTGTGCTGCGTTCGCATTCCGAATCGGGTTCTGCGAATTGAGGATTCAGCCGGCCGCCGGACCGGTCTGGCCACCGAAGGTCGATATCAACGCCTCGACGATCGGACGGCAATTGCGCTGGACGACGTCTGCGGGGACCCGCGGAAGGTTCTCCTCCCAGTCGAGCATGGGCGAGCCACGCAGCTGCAGCATCCGGGACGGACGGCCCATGAACAGCAGGTGGAGGTGCGCGCCACCGTCGCCATACTTGGCCAACTGGACGCGTCCGACGCTCGGGAGATCCTCGATGGCCGCGGAGATCGTCGTCATCAACGGCCCGATCCCGGCCGCGACTTCAGGCGGCATGGTCGGCAGATCACAGTGCGTCATCGGACTGAGCCAGAGCATGATCGGCAGCCCCGAACCGAACAGATCGGTGGACAGCTTCCAGTTCTCGTTCCACCACACCAGACGGTCGTCGCTCTTCGGTTCGAACGGGTCCGCGCACCAACATTCGTCCTCGTTTTCGCCCCGACGATCCGGTTCGGAGTCGGCCAGCGGTGCGAGCGGCTTGATCCGAAGAGAGTCGATCTCGAACGGGAAGATGTCCCAACCGGGCATCTCCTCCACCGCCACCGGCAGCCGCCGGTCGGGACCGAGGGCGGCCTCGACCCGGGCGTAGAAGTCCGCGATGGTTTCCGGCCCGCTGCTGGGTGCATCCATGACTGCGAGTATGCCGTCATGGATGCACCGGCGTCAGCAGTAGGTCGGCGGCATGTGCTCACGGGTCGGACCGCTCCACGGAGCACACATCGTCAAACCGCGGTTTGCGAGTCCTTTCTTGATGTACGGCAGGGTGCTCGCAGTGGCGCCCATGTGGTTAAGGTGCACCACCACGGTGCTGCCCGCGGAGGCATTGCGGACGATGTAATTCGCCGCCGACCAGGCCGATTTGCCGTCCCAGTCGCGCGGATCGAGGTTCCACATGCAGTTGTACTTGCCGTTCCTGGCCAGCACGGACGACACCCGGGCGTTGTACGCGCCGTACGGTGGCCGCACGTAGTTACTGCGGACATAGGGCTGAGTGATCTCCCACTGGATCTGCGAGGACGACAACCGGGTGAGGTCCTTGTGGTCGTAGGTGTGATCGACCACGAGCATCCCGTTCGCGCGGGCATATGCCGGGTCGGCTCGGCCGGCCCGCACGGCGTTTCCGTTCGGTGCCACTGCGATGCCGATGTTGTTCGCCTTCGCCGTCGCCACCAGGTTGCGGTAGCCACGCATGCTCGGCGAGGCGTCGTCGAAGACCAGCAGTACCTTGTTGCCGTTGTTGCCGCAGCGCGTCGTGCGATAGGTGCCGCCTGCCCCGCTCGAAGCCGTACCCACCAATGTCGACCACGTCACCTGACCGACGATGCCGTCGACGTGCAGCCGGCGCACCTGTTGGAATCGTTTGACCGCCGTGACCGTGCCGGGCCCGAAGGACCCGTCCGCGCCGCCGGTAACCGAGATTCCGTGGCTGATGAGCCGGCGCTGCAACTCGGTCACGCAACTCCCGACGTCGCGGTATTCCAGTACCGGACGCTGTGTGGCCGGCGTACCGGCGGAGCACGAGCGGACTGCTGCCTTGGCCGGATTCGCCGAAATCGCC
The DNA here is from genome assembly GCF_006715095.1 of Yimella lutea. Lineage (NCBI taxonomy): Bacteria > Bacillati > Actinomycetota > Actinomycetes > Micrococcales > Dermacoccaceae > Yimella > Yimella lutea. The sequence goes on along the minus strand of NZ_VFMO01000001.1, from coordinate 1,378,259 downwards.
ACACCGCCTGCGGTGAGCGCGGTCGCCGTGACAGCAGCTGCGGTGGCGAGCTTGATCGTTCTGGTGCGTTTGTCGATGCCGAAGATGTGCATGGTGTCCCCCTTGAGGTGCACCGGTGGCGGCGGCCCCCCGACCGCTCTCTGTCCACCGATGCCCCGTGAGACAGACAGTCCTCCACCGGTTGCCGCGGCGCCATGGGCACATCTGCCCGTCGCAGGTACTCGAACTGGACCTGCGAGGGGCGAGCAACTGGTCGGTCAGGCCTTCGGGGTCCTGTGCTCGGCGTCCAGCAGGTCCGAACGTCGGCTCTCGGGGTCGGGCAGATTGCCGGAGACGCGGTTGAGCACGTTCATCAGGTGGTAGCCGAGCAGCACAGTGACCGTGCCCAGCGCGATGCCGGTGAAGGTCTGGTTGCCGATCTTCCACTGCAGGTCCGCGATCGCGATGATCAGTCCGGCGGCCGCCGGCATGAGGTTGATCGGGTTGCCGAAGTCGACGTCGTTCTCGATCCAGATCCGTGCACCGAGCAGGCCGATCATGCCGTAAAGCATCACCCCCGCCCCGCCGAGCACACCCGTCGGAACGGTGGCGATCGCCTCACCGAACTTCGGGCAGAAGCTCAGCAACACCGCGAAGCAGGCAGCAACCCAGTAGGCCGCGGTGGAGTAGACCTTGGTGGCCGCCATGACACCGATGTTCTCCGCGTACGTGGTCGTGCCCGATCCACCCGCGGATCCGGCGAGCGTGGTGACGAGACCGTCGGCCATCAAGGCGCGGCCCGACACGTCGTCCAGGTCACGCCCGGTCATCTGCGCCACCGACTTCACGTGGCCGATGTTCTCGGCGACCAACACCAGGACGACGGGCAGGAAGAGCAGGATCGCGGACAGCTGGAACGACGGAGCGTGGAAGGGCGGCAGGCCGAGCCAGGACGCGTTCTGGACCTTGGTGAAGTCGACCTCGCCACGAGCGGTTGCGGTGAGGTAGCCGGCGATGACGCCGATCAGGATGCCGAGGCGCCCGATCAGCCCGGGGCCGACGACCGTGACGATCGCGATGACCAACAGCGTGACCAACGCGCTGACCGGGGAGACCAGGAAGTTGTTCTTGGCGGGCCCGGCGAGGTTGAGTCCGATGAGCGCGACGATCGCTCCGGTCACTGCCGGCGGCATGAGCACACGCAGCCAGCCGGCACCGACCGTCTGCACCAGCAGTCCGACACCGAACAGCAACAGGCCGGTGACCACCACTCCGCCCAGCGCCGCGCCCATTCCGTGGCTGGTCATGGATGCCTGGATCGGAGCGATGAACGCGAACGACGAGCCCAGGTAGCTCGGCACCCGGCCGGCGGTGAGCAGCAGGAAGAGCATCGTGCCCAGACCCGAGAACAGCAGGGTCGTGGCGGGCGGGAAACCGGTGATCAGCGGCACCAGGAAGGTCGCACCGAACATCGCGACGACGTGCTGTGCGCCGATACCGATCGTGAGTGGCCAACTCAGCCGCTCGTCCGGCGCCACCACCTGCCCCGGATCGATCGAGCGTCCGTCACCGTGCAGCGTCCAGCCGAGTCCATTCACGAGCAGTCAGTCTAGAGTCGAGCGCGGCTCCCGGATGACGCGGATGTCCCCGGCCCCGGCGGCGAGAACGAAGAACGCGGCCCCACCGAGGTGGGAGCCGCGTGCTTCGCGAAACTGTGAGGACTCAGCCCTCCAGTTCCTTGGCCTTCTTCTCGACGTCGTCCAGGCCACCGCACATGAAGAATGCCTGCTCCGGGAGGTGGTCGTAGTCACCGTCGGCGATCTTGGTGAACGCCTCGATGGTGTCCTCCAGCGGGACCGTCGACCCTTCGATGCCGGTGAACTGCTTGGCGACGTAGGTGTTCTGCGACAGGAAGCGCTGGATACGACGGGCCCGGTTGACGAGGATCTTGTCTTCTTCGGAGAGCTCGTCGATACCGAGGATCGCGATGATGTCCTGAAGCTCCTTGTTGCGCTGCAGGATTCCCTTGATCCGTACGGCGGTGTTGTAGTGCTCCGCCGAGATGTACCGCGGGTCGAGGATGCGCGACGTCGAGGTCAGCGGATCCACGGCCGGGTAGATACCCATCGAGGCGATGTCACGCGAGAGCTCGGTGGTCGCATCGAGGTGGGCGAAGGTGGTCGCCGGTGCCGGGTCGGTGTAGTCGTCGGCCGGCACGTAGATCGCTTGCATCGAGGTGATCGAGTGACCACGCGTCGAGGTGATCCGCTCCTGGAGCACACCCATCTCGTCGGCCAGGGTCGGCTGGTAGCCCACGGCGGAGGGCATGCGGCCCAGCAGAGTGGAGACCTCGGAACCGGCCTGGGTGAAGCGGAAGATGTTGTCGATGAACAGCAGGACGTCCTGCTTCTGCACATCGCGGAAGTACTCCGCCATGGTCAGAGCCGACAGGGCGACGCGCAGACGCGTGCCCGGCGGCTCGTCCATCTGACCGAAGACGAGGGCGGTTTGACCGAGAACGCCGGCCTCCTCCATCTCGACCATCAGGTCGTTACCCTCACGGGTGCGCTCACCGACACCGGCGAACACCGATACACCACCGTGGTCACGGGCCACACGGGCGATCATTTCCTGGATCAGAACGGTCTTGCCGACACCGGCACCACCGAACAGACCGATCTTTCCACCCTGCACGTACGGGGTGAGCAGGTCGATGACCTTGATACCCGTCTGGAACATCTGGGTCTTGGACTCGAGCTGGTCGAAGGCCGGAGCCTTGCGGTGGATGCCCCAACGCTCGTTGACCTCGAGGGTTTCGCCCTCTTCGAGGTTCAGGCAGTCGCCGGTGGCGTTGAAGACCTTGCCGAGGGTGACGTCACCGACCGGAACCGAGATCGGCCCGCCGGTGTCCTGCACCTGCGAACCGCGGACGAGGCCGTCGGTCGGCTGGAGCGAGATCGCACGAACCATGTTGTCGCCGATGTGCTGGGCGACCTCGAGGTTGACGTTCTTGGTCTCTCCGCCGAGCTCGACCTGGGTCGTGAGCAGGGCGTAGATCTCGGGCATCGAGTCGACGCTGAACTCCACGTCGACGACCGGGCCGATCACACGCGAGATGCGACCGACACCGCCGGGCTGCTGGGCCTGGTCGGCCTCGTGCTCGGTAGTAATGGTGCTCATTGATTTTTCCTTCTCGTCATCAGCTGGCGTCGGCGAGTGCGCTGGCGCCACCAACGATCTCGCTGATCTCTTGGGTGATTTCGGCCTGACGTGCCTGGTTGGCCAGTCGGGTGTAGGTCTTGATGAGTTCCTCGGCGTTGTCCGTGGCCGACTTCATCGCGCGCTGGCGCGCGGCCAGCTCGGACGCAGCCGCCTGCAACATCGCGTTGAAGATCCGCGACTCCACATACTTCGGCAGGAGCGCATCCAGCACGCCGGACGCGTCCGGCTCGAACTCGTACAGCGGCAGCAGGTCGTCGGGCTTACCGTCTGCGTCGGCGTCGACCACGCCCTCGACGACCTCCAGCGGCAGCAGGCGAAGCGCCAACGGTTCCTGGACCACCATGCTCTTGAAGCGGGTGTAGACCACGTGCACCTCATCGACGCCGCCGTCCTCGGAACCCTTGACGAACTCCTCGGTCAGGCGCTGACCGATCTCGCGGGCCACGTCCGGGGTCGGGCTGTCGGTGAAGCCGCTCCACTCCGCAGCGAATTCACGCCGGCGGAACTTGTAGTAGCTCACCGCCTTGCGACCGACCAGGAAGGGCACGACCTCCATGCCCTCGCCGCGCAGGTGCTCGATGAGCTCCTGGCTGCGCTTGATCGCGTTGACCGAGTACGACCCGGCCAGACCGCGGTCGCTGGTGAGGATCAGCACGGCCGCGCGCTTGGGCTGCTCGCGCTCGGTCGTGAGCACGTGCTCGACGTCCGAGTGAGTCGCGAGAGCCGAAACGGCGCGGGTGAGGGCGGTCGCGTAGGGCGTCGACCGCTCGACTGCCTGCCGGGCCTTGACCACCCGGGACGCAGCGATGAGCTCCATCGCGCGCGTGATCTTCTTGGTGGCCTGGACCGACCGGATGCGCTGGCGGTAGACCCGCATCTGCGCTCCCATAGGCGTTCCTTCCTTGTCGCTGTCGAACCGTCAGTAGGTCGTGAACAAGCGCGTCAGCGCTTCTGCTTCACGATCTGCTGCTGGTTGATCTGGTCCTCGGTCAGCTCGTCGAAGCGCTCCGAACCCTCACCGCCGTGATCGGGCGTGGAGCGGAACTCCTTCTTGAAGTCGGCCATGGCGTTCTCGAGCGTCTTCTTGCCGTCGTCGTCGAGCTTGGTGGTCTCGCGGACTCTCGACAGGAAGTCGCCGTGGTTGCGCCGCAGGTAGTCCAGCCAGTCGGACTCGAAACGGGCGACGTCCTCGGTCGGCACCTCGTCCAGCTGTCCGGTGGTACCGGCCCAGATGGAGGCGACCTGCTCCTCGAGGGAGTACGGGGAGTTCTGCGGCTGCTTGAACATCGCCATCAGACGCTCACCACGGGCCAGCTGACGACGCGACGCGGCGTCGAGGTCCGAGGCGAACATGGCGAAGGCCTGCATCTCGCGGAACTGCGCCAGGTCGACCTTGATCGAACCCGTCACACCCTTCATGGCCTTGGTCATCGCGGCACCACCGACTCGGGAGACGGAGATACCGACGTCGACGGCCGGACGCTGGTTGGAGTTGAACAGGTCGGACTGCAGGAAGATCTGACCGTCGGTGATCGAGATGACGTTGGTCGGAATGAACGCCGAGACGTCGCCACCCTTGGTCTCGATGATCGGCAGACCGGTCATCGAACCGGCACCGAGCTCGTCGGACAGCTTCGCGCAACGCTCGAGCAGACGGCTGTGCAGGTAGAGCACATCGCCCGGGTAGGCCTCACGGCCCGGCGGGCGGCGCAGCAACAGCGACATCGCGCGGTAGGCGTCGGCCTGCTTGGTCAGGTCGTCGAAGACGATCAGGACGTGCTTGCCCTGATACATCCAGTGCTGACCGATGGCCGAACCGGTGAACGGGGCCAGGTACTTGAAGCCGGCCGGGTCACCCGCGGGAGCGTTGACGATCGTGGTGTACTCCAGAGCGCCCGCCTCCTCGAGGGTGGTGCGCACCTCGGCGACGGTGGAGTTCTTCTGGCCGATGGCGACGTAGATGCAGCGGACCTGCTTCTCCGGGTCGCCGGTCTCCCAGTACTCCTTCTGGTTGATGATCGTGTCGGTGGCGATCGCGGTCTTGCCGGTCTTGCGGTCACCGATGATCAGCTGGCGCTGGCCACGGCCGATCGGGGTCATCGAGTCGATCGCCTTGATGCCGGTCATCAGCGGCTCGTGCACCGACTTACGCGAGACGACGTTGGGAGCCTGCAGCTCCAGCTCACGACGCTCGTCGGTCTTGATCTCGCCGAGGCCGTCGATCGGGGTACCCATCGGGTCGACGACGCGACCGAGGTAGGCGTCACCGACGGGAACCGAGAGGACCTCGCCCGTGCGCTTGACCTCCTGGCCCTCTTCGATGCCACCGAACTCACCGAGGACGACGACACCGATCTCGTGGACGTCGAGGTTCAGGGCGATGCCCAGCGTGCCGTCCTCGAACTGCAGCAGCTCGTTGGTCATGCAGGTCGGCAGGCCCTCAACGTGGGCGATGCCATCGGCGGCGTCGGTGACGCGGCCGACCTCGTCGCGCGAAGCCGCGCCCGGCTCGTAGGACTGGACATAACGGTCCAGAGCAGCCCGAATGTCTTCCGGACGGATGGAGAGCTCCGTCATCATCTTCTCCTTCATATGGGCCATGGCCCGCGGGTCAAGCTGTCAGGTGGTTCGAGGTGGTACCGAGCTGCGATCAGCCCGCCATGTCGCGGCGGACGTTCTCCAGTCGGCTCAGGATGGTGCCGTCGATGACCTCGTCACCGACCTGGACGCGGACGCCTCCGACGACCTCGGGGTCGATGACGACGTTGGTCATGACCTCGCGCCCGTAGAGGTTGTGCAGGGCACGAGCCAACCGGTCGCGCTGCTCGGGGGTGAGCGGTGTGGCCACGGTGACGATCGCGGTGAGCTGCTGACGCACCGACGCGGCGACGCGCAGGTAGTCCTCCAGCACGCGCTCGTACCGGCGGCCGCGCGGGTGCTCGGCACCACGGGCTGCGAGGAACGCGGTCTCCGGCTCGGCCTTGCCGTCGAGCAGTGCGTGCACCAGCGAGGCCTTGTCGGCGCCGGCACGCTGCCGGTCCATGAAGGCGTCACGCAGGTCCGCACTACCGGCGACGGTGCGCTCGAAGCGGAACAGCTGCTCCTCGACCTCGTCGATCCGACCACGACGGTCGGCGGCGGCGAAGGCCGATGCGACGGCGAGTTCCTCGACGGCGTCGGAGGCATCTCGGTCCTTGGTCCACCGCTGCGAGGAGACCTCGCGCAGCAGAGCCAGAACCGGGTCGCCGACCTTGCCGCCGAACACCGTGTCGACCAGCCCGGCGCGGCTGGACGCGTCATGCGTCGAGTCGGTGAGGGCCCGGCGCAAGCCGGCATTGCCGTCCAGCACGTCGACGGCGGCGAAGAGCTCGCGCGACGTGTCGGCCGCGTCCGCTCCCTCGCTGAGTCGGCGTCCGAGCTCGGACCGGACGTGGGCGAGTGCGCTCCGGGAGGCTCCCTGCATCAGTTGCCTGCCTCGGAACCGATCGTCGTCGGCTTCACGTCACCGGACTCGAGCTCGGCGAGGAACCGGTCGACGATGCCGCGCTGACGCGCCTCGTCCTCCAGCGACTCTCCGACGATCTTGCTGGCAAGCGTCGTCGACAGCGCGCCGATGTCGGACCGCAGCGAGACGGCTGCCTGCTGGCGGTCGGCCTCGATCTGCTTCTTGGCGGAGTCGACGATGCGAGCTGCCTCGGCGTTCGCCTGCTCGCGCATGTCCGCGACGATCTGTGCACCCTGGGCGCGCGCGTCCTCACGGATCTTCGCGGCCTCGTCCCGGGCGTGGCTCAGCTGTGCTTCGTACTGCGCCTTGGCAGCCTCGGCCTGCTTCTGAGCCTCCTGCGCCTGCTCCATACCGCCTTCGATGGCGGCGGTGCGCTCGGCGTGGGCCTGCTCCAGCTTCGGCACGACCTTCGTCTTGACGATCCACAGGAACAGACCGAAGACGATGAGGCCGAAGACCAGCTCAGGAATGTGCGGCAGGATCGGCGCCTGGCTGTGCTCGGGGTCTGCACCCTCCGCCAGCAGGGCCGCGGCCTGGGCCGCTGCGCTGGAATTGATCACGTTGTGCTCCTCGGTATCACCAGGACATGGCGGCGCTGATCAGTCCGCCTGTCCTGCGCGGGTCTTACAGGAAGAAGAGGACCAGACCGAAGATGGCAAGGGCCTCAGCCAGCGCGAAGCCGAGGATAGCGATCGGGCGCAACAGGTTGCCGCTCTCCGGGTTACGGGCAACGCCGGAGATGTAGGCGGCGAAGATCAGACCGATGGCGATCGCCGGGCCGATGGCGGCCAGGCCGTAGCCGATGGTGCTGAGGTTTCCGCTGAGTTCACCAGTCATTTTGGGTAGTGCCTCTCACATTGTGTGGGATGGACCAGAACGAACTGTTCGCTCTGGGCGATTGTGGGGTTTGTGTTCAGTTGTTGATCAGTGGTCGTCCGCGAGGGCGCCACCGATGTACGAGGCGGCCAGAAGGACGAAGACGTACGCCTGCAGGAACTGCACCAGGGCCTCGAACGCGGTCATGATCGCTGCCATGATCCAGGCGGGGATCGCGACGAACTTCAGCCCGATCGCATCCTGGTTGAACAGTTCCCAGCCGCCGAGGATGAACACCACGAGCAGCATGTGTCCGGCGAACATGTTGCCGAACAGACGCAGGGAGAGCGTCACCGGGCGGGTGATGAAGAACGTGAGCAGCTCCAGCGGCACGATCAGCGGAAGCAGCCAGCCCGGAACGCCCGGCGGGATCATCCACTTGATGTACTTGCCGAATCCGCCGTGCTTCTTGATGCCGACGTAGTGGTAGACGACGTAGACGAACAGCGTCAGCGCGATCGGGAAGCCGACGCGGGCCATCGTGGGGTTCTGGAACGGCGGGATGATGCCCATCCAGTTGTTCAGCAGGATGAAGACGAACAGGCTGAACAGCAGCGGGACGAACCGCATGAAGTCCTTGGACCCGATCGAGTCCTCGGCGACGCCGCCGCGGATCGCGTGGTAGACCTGCTCGGTGAGGTACTGCCCCTTGCCTGGGACGACGGACGCCTTACGGGTGGTGGCCAGCAGCCACCAGAGCAGCAGTGCGGTCGCCACCAGCATCACGATCATCGGACGGGTGATGGCGAGGGTGAACTCGTATCCGCCCAGGTCGACGGTGCCGAACTTGACCAGCGGCTGCCAGAAGTCCTCGGGCTTCGGGGGGAATCCGCCTTCGGCCGACACAGCTGTCGGCACGCTCAGCGCGGTGAGGCTCACGCGTTCTCCTCGTTCACGGTGGTGGTCAGGGGCTCAAGAAGATCTCGGGGCACAGCCGTCGGCCGATGCATCACGCGTCACCTTCAGGGGTCTTGGGGGCTGCGGAGCTGTCGGCGTCACCCGGACTGTTACCGGGGTTACCGTATCGGATCCACACCAGGTACATCGACAGGGCCATCCCCAGCAGCAGTCCGAGCAGCGTCAACCACGGCTTCGTGTCGAGCCAGCGGTCGGCGAACCATCCCACGGCGGTATAGAGCAACGGCCCGGAAATCAGGATCGCGGTGACGTTGGACGCGAGCTGATCGGATTTCGCATGGGTCGGACGCGTGATGCGGGAGGAACTCATCGGCTCGCTCCCGGAAGCGCGACATCGAACATCGGGGTGCGCGAGCGCATGAAGCCCCACAGTTGTCCCCCGAGCCAGACCAGCGCGGCCACGAGAGCGCCGAGCGCCACGCTGCGCGAGTCGAGTGCAGGCACGTTGGTCAGGAACAGCAGCGCGGGGAACATCAGGCTGACCTGGAGGCAGTAGATGCCGAGCGCGCCGGCCATCGAGGAGTTCGGGTGCAGTGACTCCAGCACCCAGCGGATGCCGACGTAACCCATGAGGAAGATCAGTGCGCTGACGGCGACACCCGCGCTCGCTCCGAGCAGGCCCTCGACGCCTCGCGCGAGGTAGCCGACCACGGCTGCGACAGGGAGAAGGGCGGCAGCTGCGAGGACTCCCCCGCGGAACATCATCGGGACGGCAGAACGGTCTGCGGACGCGGGGCTGCTGGTCGCAGCGCGCACTCGCTTCGCGGTCATTGATCGGCCCTCAGAACTGGTGGTGACGGGGGTCAGAAACTCTGGTGTGCCGCGGAATCGTCGCCGGGTAGGCGGCATCGCAACGGGTGGTCCAGGTGCTTGTGAAAGTTATCACAAGGACCTCCTACGGCCCAATTTCGGCAGCCCCAGGGTGAGCGCCAGGCACACGAGCAGGCCGACGACCAGGAACACTGCGGCGTACTCGGCCTGCACGAACGCGAACAGCAACGCTCCCCCGCTCACCACCATCGACCACGCGTAGAACAGCAGCACTGCCTGCCGGTGTGGGTGACCGATGCCGAGCATCTTGTGGTGCAGGTGCTTGGCGTCCGGCTTCCAGAACTTCAACCCGCGGCGGCGGATGGCGAGCAGGACGTCCAGGATCGGCACCGCGAGGATCGACAACGGCAACGCGATCGGTAGCCAGAAGGCCACCAGCGCCGAACTGCGCTGCGGCGCGATGCTCGGGTCGAAATTGCCGGTGAAGGAGATCGTGGCGGCCGCGAGCAGCAGACCCAGCAACAGCGCGCCCGCGTCACCCATGAACAGCTTCGCCGGGTGGAAGTTGTGCGGCAGGAAGCCCAGGCAGCACCCGACCACGGCCGCCGACAGGAACGCCGAGGTGGAGAACACCGATTCCACATTGAGTTCCGGCGGCAGGGATGAATAGGCCCAGATGAAGAAGGCGGCTGCCGCGATCGCGACCATTCCTGCGGCGAGCCCGTCCAGGCCGTCGGCGAAGTTGACCGCGTTCGTCGTCGCGATGACCACGAAGATCGTGAGGGCGAGCATCACCGGCTGCGGCAGGATCGTCTGCGCGCCGCCGTACGGCACGAGATAGAGCTGGATGCCGGCGAACGCCATCACCCCCGCGGCGATCATCTGCCCGGCGAACTTGGTGATCGCGTCGATCTCGATGAAGTCATCGACCGCCCCGAGCGCGGTGATGAGCACCGCGCCGATGAGCACGCCGTACAGTTCGCCTTCATCGTAAAGCCCTGACAGATAGGGCAATTGGGACGCAACCGCGGCTGCGGCGAGAAAGCCGACGAGCATGGCTACACCGCCCAGCCTGGGCACCGGGATCGAGTGCACGTCGCGTCCCCGCACCGGGGTGACCGCACCGAAACGAACTGCCGCCCACCGGATCGCCGGGGTCGCCAGGAACGTGATGGCCGCAGCAACCACACAGATCAGCAGATATTCACGCACGGTCGGTCAGCGAACTTCTCTCGGTCGTCGTGCAGACAGCCCCGCACGACCGGCGGGGCTGCCCGAAATGCTCAGCTACGAGGGTAAGCCGGGAAGCGCTTGCAGAGGTCCTCGACGCCGCCGCGCACCTCTTCGGAGATCGCGCTCTCGGGGTTGCCGTCGCCCTCGGTGATCGCCTTGTGAATGAGCTCGGCGATGACCTTCATCTCCTCCACGCCCATGCCCTGGGTGGTGACCGACGGCGTGCCGACGCGGATGCCGGACGCGATGTTCGGCTTCTGCGGGTCGAAGGGGATCGCGTTCTTGTTGAGCACGATGCCGGCTGCGTCCGCACGCTTCTCGGCGTCGGCTCCGGTGACGCCCACACCTTGCAGGTCGTGCAGCGACAGGTGGGTGTCGGTGCCCCCGGTGGTCGGGCGAATGCCCTTCTCCCCCAACGAGGTCGCCAGTTGCTGGGCGTTGGCGATGACGTCCTTCGCGTACTGCGCGTACTCCGGGGTCGCGCACTCCTTGAAGTTGACCGCCTTCGCCGCGATCGTGTGCATCTGCGGGCCGCCCTGCATCATCGGGAACACGGCCTTGTCGAGTGCCTTCGCGTGCTCCTCCTTGCAGACCAGCGCACCGGAGCGCGGCCCACGCAGCACCTTGTGCGTGGTGAAGGTGACGACGTCGGCGTAGGGCACCGGGCTCGGGATCGCCTTACCGGCGACCAGTCCGATGAAGTGCGCGGCGTCGACCCAGAAGATCGCACCGATCTCGTCGGCGAGCCCCCGGAAGAACTCGAAGTCGATCAACCGCGGGATCGCGGAGCCGCCGGCCAGGATGACCTTCGGCTTGTGCTCCTTGGCGAGGCGCTCGACCTCGGCGTAGTCGATGTCCTCGGTCTCCTTGTCGACGCCGTAGTGGACGGCGTTGAACCACTTGCCGGAGAAGCTGACCTTGGTGCCGTGGGTCAGGTGGCCACCCATCGGCAGCGCCATGCCCAGGATCGTGTCGCCCGGCTGCATGAACGCCCCGTAGACGGCCTGGTTGGCGCTCGCGCCGGAGTGCGGCTGCACGTTCGCGTGCTCGGCCCCGAACAGCTCCTTGGCACGCTCGATCGCGAGGTTCTCGGCGCGGTCGACCACCGAGCAGCCACCGTAGTAGCGACGTCCGGGGTATCCCTCGGCGTACTTGTTGGTGAGCGTCGATCCCAGCGCCGTGATGACGGCCGGGCTGGAGAGGTTCTCACTGGCGATCAACTGCAGGCCGCTGCGGATGCGGTCGACCTCGGCCACCAGCACGTCGGCGATCTCGGGGTCGAACTGTTCGAGCGCGTCGTAGTCGGGGCCGTAGAAGGGCGTGGTCATCTGTGTATTCACCTCGTGGTCGGGTCTTGCGGACGGTCGTCAGGGAGTTCTCGGAGATCTTCGGATTGCTCACGTTCTGCGTCGTCGTCGTGCTTGGCGAGGTCGATCGGACGATCGTCGGTGTGCTCCGGTATGCGCTCGCCGGTCTCGGGGTCGACCGACGGGTCGGGCTCCTCGCTGAAGCCGGCGTTCGGGTCGACCAGCTCGACCGAACCGAGCACCTCGCGCAACTGCTCCGCGCTGATCGCTCCTTCGCGCAGCAACTCGGGGTCGGCCTTGGTGCAGTCGAGAATCGTCGACGGTGTGCCGCCCTCGCGCGTGCCCGCGTCCAGGTAGACCTCGACGGACGGGCCGAACGCGAACCCGGCCTCGGCGATGGTGGTGATCGTCGGCTGACCGGTGCGATTGGCGGAGCTGACGGCCATCGGCCCTACCTGCGAAAGAAGGTCCTTGGCGAACTCGTCGTCCGGGATTCGAAGTGCCACAGTGCCGTTGGTGTCACCGAGGTCCCAGGCGAGGGACGGCTGGGCACGCAAGACGAGCGTGAGTCCGCCGGGCCAGAAGGCTTCGATCAGCCGGCGTGCGTACGACGGGACGGCGGTGGCGAGGCCGTCGACCGCGGCCGGGTCGGCGATAAGCACCGGCGGAGGCATCTCGCGTCCGCGTCCTTTGGCGTTCAGCAACGCGTCGACGCCGGACGCACTGAACGCGTCCGTGCCGATGCCGTAGACGGTGTCGGTCGGCAGCACGACGCACTGGCCCATGCGGGCTGCCTCGACAGCTTTCGCGATGCCTTCGCTGCGGCCTTGCTCGGTGGCGAGGTCGAAGACCGGACTCACTGCACACTCCTTGACGGGGTCGGACTCGTTCCGGACGAGTCTCCCGCATCTGCGGCGACGACCGCATCCAGGTCTGCCCACTCCCGGCGACGGAACGCACCGATGAGCTTCTCCCGGTAGACATCCATGTCGATCCCGTTGTCCCGCAACCAGGTCGAGTCGTAGTAGGTCTGTTCGTAGCGGCCGCCGCCGTCACACAGCAGGGTGACGATGCTGCCTCTCTCCCCGCGCGCCTGCATCTCGCAGGCCAGTCGCAGCGTGCCGACGAGGTTGGTGCCCGTCGAACCGCCGGCGAACAGTCCGGTGTGCTCACGCAACAGGTGCACGGCCGCGATGGACGCAGCGTCCGGCACCTTGATCATCCGGTCGACCACGCCCGGCGCGAACGACGGTTCGGTGCGCGGGCGTCCGATGCCCTCGATGCGTGACCCGCCGCAGATCGTGCGGCCGGCGTCGTGGTCGACCCAGCCGTCGAAGAAGACGGAGTTCTCGGGGTCGACGACACACAGCTTGGTGTCGTGCCCCTGGTAGCGCAGGTAGCGACCGATCGTCGCGCTCGTGCCGCCGGTGCCGGCACCGACCACGATCCAACTGGGGACGGGATGGGGCTCGCGCTCCATCTGGTCGAAGATCGACTCGGCGATGTTGTTGTTGCCCCGCCAGTCGGTGGCTCGCTCGGCGTACGTGAACTGATCCAGATAGTGACCGCCGGTCTCGTCGGCGATCTGCTGCGCGCGCTCGTACACCTGCGCGCCGGTGTCGACGAAGTCGCAGGTGCCGCCGTACCGCTCGATGAGTTCGATTTTGCGCCGACTGGTCGTGCCCGGCATCACCGCGACGAACGGCAGACCGAGCAGACGGGCGAAGTACGCCTCACTGACCGCGGTCGACCCGCTGCTCGCCTCGACCACCACGGACCCCTGACGGATCCAGCCGTTGCACAAGGCGTACATGAACAGGCTGCGGGCCAGACGATGCTTGAGGCTTCCGGTGGGGTGGGTCGATTCGTCCTTGAGGTAGATGTCGACACCGAACCCGTGGGGCAGGTGCAACGGGATGAGGTGGGTGTCCGCGGAACGGTTGGCGTCGGCCTCCACCTGGCGGATCGCCCAGGAGACCCAGGCACGTTCGTCGTCGCAGCACTGTGTGACGTCGAAGGTTGCCGGCATGACTGCGATCGTAGGCCCCGGGTGAGTCACGCCTCACACCGTGGCCGCAACCCGGCGGTAACGCTCAGATCCGTCCTTCGCACTCGTACAGCACGTCGGCCGCTTCGAAACCGAACTTCGCGTTGGTGGCGCGCATCGCCACGTTGGAGTCGGCGATGAAGGTCTGCAACATCGTGCGACCGTCGCGTACTCCGTCGAGTCGGCGCAGGTTGTCGGCCTTGAGCGCCTGCCCGATCCGTCGTCCGCGGTGTTCAGGTAGGACGAGCGTGTCCTCCTGCACCATGACTCGATCACTGTCCTGCATCAATATCTCTGTGTAACCGACCGATTCGCCGTTCACCATCGCGAGCGCGGTGACCGATGTCCAACCGCGCTCGACCAAACGCCGCTGACTGTCACGTTGCCGTTCGAGGTCGAGGTCGAGTGGTCGGCGACTGAGCTCGCCGCGTGGCACGTCCTGCTCCATCTGCTGCTGCAGCACGAGCAACTGCGCCTCGTACTGCTGCGGACACGGACCGACCCACCCCGCGATCTCGATGTCCGTGTCGAGCGGTGTGTCGAGCGGTGTGTCCATCGAGACGACCGGGAGTTCGAGCAGGTATCTGGTCTCGACGTTCGCGACCGCGAGTCCGTGCGCCGCGGCGAACCGGCCGCCGCGAGTCTCGGAGAAGTCCTGCCCAGGCAGTCCGTACACCTCGGTGTCGACCGTCGTTCGACGGCACTCGACCAACCGGTTCCGCAGATCCGCCGCGAGCGCTCGCCCGTGCCCACGGCCGGTGCGGTCGCCCTGTACTGCCAACTCGATGGACGCGGAATCGGTGTTCTCCCGGTTGGGGAGCGTGGCGTCCGCAGCAGCGACGATCTCCCCGTCGACCAGCCCGACCAACGCGATCCGGTCGGAGTACGTGGACGGGTTCTCGAACCTGTACAACGCCTCGTGGATCCCCGACCACCAGACCGGTGGACGACCGCCGGTGTAACCCTCGAACAGCACGTCGTGCCACGCGCGGATCTCAGCACGATCATCGGTGTTCAGTTCCCGAATCTCCATGATTGCCAGCCTGGTTGCCACCATCCTACGGCGCAACCCATTTACCTGTCGGGGTGAGATGGGAAGGTTGCGCCATGGAGATCGCCGACCGCCCGCTGGATCGCACCGAGCTCGAACGGATCCTGAACCAAGCTCGTGAGCCGGTTGCGCTGGTGCGTTGCGACCTGAGCGGTGCCAACCTGCGCGACCTCGATCTGACCGAGGTCACGTTCGACGAGTGCGCGCTCGACGGCGCGTTGTTGGACGGGGCTGCGCTGGGTGGGGTGATCTTCACGGGTTGCCGGATGACCGGTGTCTCGATGGAACGCACGCGTGGGCTGGGGTTCGAGATCCGCCGCTCCAACCTCTTCGCCGCCAACCTCATCGGTGCCGTTCTGGCCAACGCCGACCTCACCGGCTGCCGGTTCACCGAGGCTGTCCTGCGCAGCGCGGATCTGCACGCGTCCGTGTTCGACGGGTGCGACCTGACCGAGGCCGATCTGCACGCAGCGAACCTGAGCGACGCCGACCTTCGGGGCGCTCGCCTCGGTGAGTGCGATCTCGACCGGCTGCGTGCGCTGAAGGGCGCGATCCTCACCCCGAATCAGGCGAGCGACATCGTCGCCGATCTCACGGGAGCACAGATCGTCCCCATCGGCGACTGACGCCGCCCGATCGTTCTCGGCGTCATCGTCGCCGTCGCCGGCGTCATTTTCATCACCGGTGCGGTTGCGCTGCCGGACAGCATCGCCAACAACCTCGCACCCGAGACCCTCGGATGGATCCTGTTGGCCGCCGGCGTGCTGCTGGTGCCTTCACTGCTGGCGACCCGCCGCCGCAAGACCACCGTCGTCGAACGCAACGTGGTGACCGACCGTCCGCTGGACGGTCGCTGAGGTTCACGCGGGCCGACGGGCCATCGCGAAACGGGGCCGACCGGTGAGGTCGGCCTCGTCCCTTGTCTCGACCCAGCCTCTGCGACTCAGCGCCCCTGGCAGCGAGTCACCCTGTGTCTCAGCATGTTCCATGATCAGGACGCCACCGGGACGCAACAGATCGAAGGCGCGATCCGCCACTTCCAAGGGGATGCGCAGCCCGTCGTGGCTGCCGCCGTACAGTGCGATCTCCGGGTCGTGATCACGCACTTCGGGATCGATCGGCACCATCCCCACCGGGATGTACGGCGGGTTGCTGAGCACCACGTCCACCTGGCCGAGCAGGTCCGGAAAGGCGTGTTGGGCAGGGCCGTTCACGATCTCCACATCGAGCGCGAGCCGGTCCCGGTTCGCGGCGGCCCATGCGTACGCGTGCTCGGAGAGCTCGATCGCGTGCACCGACAGGTCGGGGCGTTCCTGCTTGACCGCGAGCGGGATCGGCGCGGCGCCGGTGCACAGGTCGACCAGAACTCCGCCGTGCGGCGCGTGGGCCAGTCCGAGGTCGACGATGAGCTCCGTCTCCGGACGCGGCACGAAAACCCCTGGCCCGACACGGAGTTCGAGGTGGCGGAAATGAGCTCGACCGGTGAGGTGCTGCAAGGGCACACGCGCCGCCCTTTCGTCGACGAGCGCTTCGTAGCGAGTCGCCACCTCGTCGGGGAGCACGTCGCCCATCAGTGCAGCTCGACGAAGTTGCTCGCCGGTCTTGCCCCATGCATGCTCCAGCAGCAGGCACGCGTCAGCACTCGGCGACGCAATTCCGCTGCCGGCCAAGCGTTCTGCGGCGGCGCGCAGGATCGACCGCAGTTCGCTCACTCGCTGCTGCCCGCAGCCACGGCGGCCATCCGTGCCGCTTCGTCGGCCTGGACCGCGGAGTCGATCACCGCGGCGAGATCTCCGTCGAGCACGGAGTCCAGGTTGTACGACTTGTACCCGGTGCGGTGGTCGGCGATGCGATTCTCGGGGTAGTTGTAGGTGCGGATCCGCTCCGAACGATCCATGTTGCGTACCTGGGACTTGCGGGCCGCGGATGCCTCGGCGTCCTTCTTCTCCTGCTCCAGCTGGCGCAGCCGAGCCTTGAGCACGCGCATCGCGGACTCCTTGTTCTGCAACTGCGATTTCTCGTTCTGGCAGGACACGACGACACCGGTCGGCAGGTGGGTGATGCGGACCGCGGAGTCCGTGGTGTTGACCGACTGACCACCGGGACCGGAGCTGCGGTAGACGTCGATCTTCAGGTCATTCGGACCGAAGACGATCTCGTCGTCGTCACCCTCGTCCAGATCGGGCATCACCAGGACCCCCACGGCCGAGGTGTGGATGCGTCCCTGCGACTCGGTGGCCGGCACACGCTGGACACGGTGCACACCGCCCTCGTACTTCAGGCGCGCCCATGGCGCCGTACCCGGCTCCATGACGCCCTTCGCCTGGATCTGCAGCCGCACGTCGGTGTACCCGCCGAGATCGGACTCGGTGCCGTCGGTGACCGACGCTCGCCAGCCGGCCTGTTCGGCATAGCGCAGGTACATCCGCACCAGATCGGCCGCGAACAATGCGGCCTCGGCGCCGCCCGCCCCGGCCTTGACCTCGAGGATGACATCGCGGTCGTCGTCCTCGTCGCGCGGCAGCAGCAACGTGCGCAGCTTGGCCTCCGAGCGTTCGACCTGCTGGGTCAGAGCGGGTAGTTCCTCGGCGAAACCGGCGTCGTCGGCGGCGAGTTCCTGGGCCGTCTCCAGGTCGTCCTGCGCGGCCTGCCATGCATTGACGGCGGCGACGGTCGGCCCAAGGGCGGCGTACCGCTTGTTGACCTTGCGCATCAGGACCGGGTCGGCCAGCACCTCGGGATCGGTCATGCGACGTTCGAGTTCGGCGTGCTCGGCGACGATCGCCGCGGCGGAATCCAGCATGTGCGTCCTAGTTTCAGGTGCTCTCGGAGTGCTTCGGGGATGGGGTGAAACGCGAAACGCCGGTTCCGTCGAAGGACGGAACCGGCGAATCGAAGAAGCTACTTGGACTTGTTCCCGTAGCGCTGCTGGAAGCGGGCCACGCGACCACCGGTGTCGAGGATCTTCTGCTTACCGGTGTAGAACGGGTGGCAGTTGGAGCACACTTCGGCGCTGATGCGGCCGGACTCGGCGGTGCTGCGGGTGGTGAACGTGTTGCCGCAGGTGCAGGTGACCGTGGTCTCGGCGTAGTTCGGGTGAAGGTTCTTCTTCACGGCTTCTCCTAAGTCTTCAGGCTGTTTCCCGGGTCGTCGGGCGGGATGCGCGACGTGAACCGGGGCCAAGGGACAAGTCTGCCAGAGTAGGCGGACCTCCTCCAAAACGTCGGACTCGTGGTGTTCATTCCCGAAGCCCGGGCGGGGGCTTGATTTCGCCACGTACTGGGACAAGTTGGAAGTTTTACCCTCCCTTGACCAACGCGGTGCCATGGTGAGCACTTCCCCACCCCCCGCCCTGGAGGATCCATGTCATCCCTCTCCCGCCGTTCGTTCCTGTCCGCCACCGTCGTCGCAGGCGCCATCGCTGCCATGCCGAAGGCACTCGCCGTCGACGAGACCTCCGTCTTCGCCGATGCCGGCCGCGAGTTCGCCGTTCCGCCGGCCCTCCTCGCGGCGATCAGCTACGGACAGACCCGCTGGTCCGACCACGCCGGACGCCCCAGCCGCAGCCTCGGATACGGCCCCATGCATCTGGTCGACGGCGCGGCGGCCGCGCAGCAGCGCGCCGCCGAGGGCAAGGACGACAGCGCCGCGATCGACACCTTGGGCGCCGCGGCCGCAGCGTCCGGCATCTCCGCCGACACGCTCCGCACGGACGCCGCGAGCAACATCCGTGCCGCTGCAGCGCTGCTCGCCGCACGCCAGCGCGCGAACGGTGGCGTCGTCGGTGCATCCACCGATCCCTCGTCCTGGTACGAAGCCGTCGCCACGACGAGCGGCCTGAGTACCCCCGCCGCACAGGTGCAGTACGCCGACGACGTCCTGGCCGATCTGCGGTCCGGTATGTCGGTGAGCGTCGGGCGTACCCGCTACTCGGTGGGCGCTCAGCCCGTCGGCTCCCCCGGCAAGGGCCGTGACCGGGTGGTTGCCCGCGCCAAGTCCGGGCGACGCCCCACCGGTCCGGTCGATGCTCCGAACGGTCTCGGCGTCGAATGGGTGCCGGCGCCGTACGAGCTGTACGGACCGACCGAGGTCGACTACGGCAACCACGACCTGGCGTTCCGACCGCGCTCGCCGCAGCTCACGCATGTCGTCATTCACGACACCGAGTGCAGTTACGAAGTCGGCATCAAGCTGGTCACCGACCCGACGTACATGGCGTGGAACTACTCGATCCGTTCGTCCGACGGTCACATCGCCCAGCACCTGCAGACCAAGGACATCGGCTGGCACGCCGGCAACTGGTACATGAACATGCACTCGGTCGGGCTGGAGCACGAGGGCTTCGCCGCCCAGGGCTACAACTGGTACTCCGAGGTCATGTATCGCCGCAGCGCCCGGCTCACCCGGCACGTGTGCCGCACCTACGGCATCCCGATGGACCGCGCACACATCATCGGTCACGACCAGGTGCCCGCTCTGACAACCTCTCGGATCCGCGGCATGCACTGGGATCCGGGCCCCTTCTGGGACTGGGAGCGTTACTTCGAACTCATGGGTGCACCGCTGTCGAAGGGCACCGTGGGACGCGCACCGAAGACCGGCGACGTCGTCCGCATCCTGCCCGGGTTCGAGGACAACGTTCAGGTCGTGCAGGGTTGCAGCGGCGTCTGCGTCGAGGGCACCGACCACGGCACCAACTTCGTGCCGTTGCGGTCGGCCCCGGACGCGTCCGCGCCTCTGGTCGTCGACCCCGGCCTGAAGGCGAGCCCGTCGACCACGCAGGTCTCGGACATCGGCGCCCGCGCGGCCGCCGGCACCGAGTACGCGGTCGCCGAGGTGCGTGGCGACTGGACCGCGGTCTGGTACCTCGGCGCGATCGCGTGGTTCCACAACCCGGTCGACGCGCGCACTGCGCGCGTGGTCAAGGGCGGACGCACGGTGACACCGAAGGGTGCCACCGCACCGGTTTATGGATCGGCTTACCCGGAGGCCAGTGCCTACGCGAATCCCGCTGAGGCGCAGCCGATCTCACCGCTCATCTACACGATGAAGGCCGGGCAGACCTACGTGCTGTCCGACGACTCGGTGCCGACCGACTACTACAAGGCGAAGACGTTCTCGTTGGAGACCCCCGGCGACCACGTCAACACCGTGGGCCGCACGAAGTACTACCAGGTGAACCTCGGACACCGCGTCGCGTTCGTGCAGGCGGCCGACGTCGAGATCAGCTAGTTCATCCCCGAAAGTCCGCAGAACTCGCCGTCGACTCGCGAGTTCTGCGGACTTTCGCGAAGAAGCCCGGCCACCCCATGGGAGTGGCCGGGCTTTTTCGGCGCTGAGCCTGTGAACAGCCTCAGTCCTCGTCGTCGAGCTTGATGGACGAGGTCTGCTGCACCTGCATGAGGAACTCGACATTGCTCTTGGTCTTCTTCAGCCGGTCGAGCAGCAGTTCGATGCCCTGCTGCTGATCGAGTGCGGCCAGCACACGACGCAATTTCCACATGATCTTCAGCTCGTCCTGGCCGAGGAGGATCTCCTCGCGGCGCGTGCCGGAGTTGTTGATGTCGACCGCCGGGAAAATACGACGGTTGGCCAGCTGACGGTCGAGCTTGAGCTCCATGTTGCCGGTGCCCTTGAACTCCTCGAAGATGACCTCGTCCATCTTCGAGCCGGTCTCCACCAGCGCGGTGGCGAGGATGGTCAGCGAGCCGCCGTCCTCGATGTTGCGCGCGGCACCGAAGAACTTCTTCGGCGGGTAGAGCGCCGCGGAGTCGACACCACCGGACATGATGCGTCCGGACGCGGGTGCCGCCAGGTTGTAGGCACGGCCCAGCTTGGTGATCGAGTCGAGCAGCACGACGACGTCATGACCGAGCTCGACCAGACGCTTCGCCCGCTCGATGGCGAGCTCGGCGACGATCGTGTGGTCATCGGCCGGGCGGTCGAAGGTGGAGGCGATGACCTCACCCTTCACCGCACGCTGCATGTCGGTG
This sequence comes from Yimella lutea, assembly GCF_006715095.1. Classification (NCBI taxonomy): domain Bacteria; kingdom Bacillati; phylum Actinomycetota; class Actinomycetes; order Micrococcales; family Dermacoccaceae; genus Yimella; species Yimella lutea. The sequence goes on along the minus strand of NZ_VFMO01000001.1, from coordinate 1,357,357 downwards.
ACTTCCTCCGGACGCTCGTCGACCAGGACGACCATCAGGTGGCACTCGGGATTGTTGGTGGTGATCGCGTTCGCCAGCGACTGCATCACCATCGTCTTACCGGCCTTCGCCGGAGCGACGATCAGGCCACGCTGGCCCTTACCGATCGGCGCGACGAGGTCGATGATGCGGGTGGTGAGCTGATTCTGCGTGGTCTCCAGGCGCAGGCGTTCCTGCGGGTACAGCGGAGTAAGCTTGCCGAACTCGACACGCTGGCCGGCCTGCTCGGAGGTCATCCCGTTGATGGAGTCCAGACGCACGAGCGCGTTGAACTTCTGACGAGCCGGGATCTGCTCGCCCTCGCGCAGCGCACGCACCGCACCGACGACGGCGTCGCCCTTGCGCAGGTTGTTCTTCTTAACCATGCCGAGCGGCACGTACACGTCGTTCGGCCCCGGCAGGTAACCGCTGGTGCGCACGAACGCGTAGTTGTCGAGCACGTCCAGGATGCCGGCCACCGGCACCAGGACGTCGTCCTCGCGCACCTGGGTGTCGACGTCGCCGAACTCCTCGGCGCGGTTGCGGCCGCGCTTGCGGTCACGTCCGCGCTGACGGCGGCGGTTGCCGCCACGGTCGTCCCAGTCGTCGCGGTTGCCGCCGCCACCCTGGCCCTGCTGGTTGGACTGCTGCTTGGACTGCTGGTTCGACTGGTTGCCGCCCTGCTGGTTCTGGTTGTTGTTCTGGTTACCGCGGCGGTCGTTGCCGCCCTGGTTACGGTCCTGGTTACGGTCCTGGTTTCCGCGCTGGTTGCGGTTGCCACCGTCCTGGTTGTTGCCGCCCTGGTTGCGGTCGCCATCCTGGCGGTTGTCGCGGTTCTGGCCGCCGCCCCGGTTGTCCCCACGGCTCTCGCCACGGTTGTCGTCACCGCGGTTGTCCGAGCGATCGTCAGAGCGGTTGTCATCACGGTCCTGACGACGATCCGACTGACCCGCAGTGTTCTGCTCGCTGTCGTACCTGGTGTCGCGCTTGGAGTCGTGGTCAGCACCCTGCTGCGGGGCCTGCTCGTCCACGCCCTGGCGGGGCGCCCGGGCACGTCGGTTGCGGCGCTCACCCTGCTGGTCGCCCTGCTGGTCGCCCTGCTGACCGGACCGGTCGTCGCGGCCCTGCTCGGTGCGATCTTCGCGCGCGGACTCGAGCTTCGGCTCGGTCGCGGGCTGTGCAGCCGGCAACTCGGCCTGCTGCGGTGCCCCGGCCTGCGCCTTGGCGGCCCGCGGAGCTCGCTCAGCCGGCGCGGAGGGACCGTCCGAGGATCCGCCGCGGCTCTGGATCGCCGCGAGCAGGTCGCTCTTGCGCATCTTGGAAGTGCCGCTGATCCCCATCGAGCCGGCGAGTCGCTTCAACTCATCCAGCTTCAGCGTGCCCAGGGATCCGCGAGAGCCCGACGCGGCAGCTGCCGTCGTCGCCGACTCGGTGGTTTCAGTCACGAAGGTTCCTTCCCCCTCGTCAATCTCGATCTGACGATCGATCGGGGTTCTGCCTCGAAGAGGCTCTGTGTTGAACTCGGCTGCGCATCAGAGATCGATGTCGCAATCGCGAGAGTGAATACACCTGGGGCGTGCCGGAGATCCGGAACCTCACTCGGTGCGTTCACCAATCTACACGCTCACCGTGAGTTGTGTGACACGACCCGCACACCGTGCGTGGCGATTCCCGGACGCAGCAATATCCAGTCGTCGTTCGGCGCCGAGAGATCGCGCAGGGACTCGCCAACGCCGAGCACCAGCACGGTCGGCCCGGCACCGGAGATGAAGGCCGCGTGACCGTGACCGCGCAACGAATCGACCAGCGCCATGCTTGCGGGATAGGCCGGCCGCCGGTTCTCCTGGTGCAACCAGTCGGCCGTTGCCGGCAGCAGTCGACCGGGGTCCGTCGTCAATGCGTGCACCAGCAGCGCTGCACGGCCTGCGTTCCGGGCGGCGTCGGCCAGCGTCACCTGAGCCGGAAGCGCGGCACGCGCCTTGTCTGTGGAGAGCGTGAATCCGGGCACGAACACCGCGACGTCGACGTCCGGGTGCAGCCCGGGCCGAGCGGTGCGCCAGGCCTGATCCTGCTCGTCGAACCAGGACGAGGTGAACCCGCCGTACACACTCGCGGACGCGTTGTCGGGGTGGCCTTCGAGCGCACTCGCGACGTCGTTGACCAGTGTGATCGAGTCGTCGTCGAGTTCGCCGCGGACGAGTGCGCAAGCAGCTGCAACGCCCGCGACGATTGCCGAAGCGGACGAGCCGAGGCCCCTCGAGTGCGGAATCTCGTTGCGACACAACAATTTCAGACCGGCGGGAGGTTCGACCTCAAGGCGCTCCCAGAGTGCAAGCATGGACCGGTGGACCAGGTGACGATCGTCGAGCGGCACTTCACCCGCGCCGGCGCCTTCGACCTCGATGATCAGCCGGTCACCCTCGACGCTCGCTTCGACGACATCCCGGATCTCGATCCCCAGACCGAGCGAATCGAAGCCCGGCCCGAGGTTCGCCGAACTCGCCGGAACGTCCACCCGAACGTGACGTCCAGGCTCGATCACGTTGCGGCTCATCAGGATTCGAGGCCGAGCGCCCGCGCGACCGACACGACGTCGACCGATACGCGGGTGGGCTGCACATCGGAACCGTCCGCGGTCCGAAGCGCCCACTGCGGGTCCTTCAAGCCGTGGCCGGTGACCGTGCAGACGATGCGAGCACCGGGCGGGATCCGTCCGGCCTCGTGCATCTTCAGCAGTCCGGCGATGCTCGCGGCAGAGCCCGGCTCGACGAAGATGCTCTCGGTGCTGGAGAGCAAGCGGTGCGCGTGCAGGATCTCGTCGTCGCTGACCATGTCGATGACGCCGCCGGACTCATCGCGCGCGGCTTCGGCCTGCTTCCACGACGCCGGGTTACCGATGCGGATCGCTGTCGCGACGGTCTCGGGATCGTCGACCGGATAACCGCGCACGATCGGTGCTGCACCTTCGGCCTGGAACCCCCACATCATCGGTCGCTTGGTGGCGACGGGAGTGCCGTGCGCGGAATCGACGGCTTCGCTGTAGCCCTTCCAGTACGCCGTGATGTTGCCGGCGTTGCCGACCGGGAGCACGTGGATATCAGGGGCGTCGCCGAGCACATCGATGACCTCGAAGGACGCCGTCTTCTGACCCTCGATCCGGGCCGGATTGACCGAGTTGACGAGTTCGACGGGGTACGCCTCACCGAGCTTGCGGGCGACGCCGAGGCAATCGTCGAAGTTGCCGTCGACCTGCAGCAACGTGGCACCGTGCGCGATCGCCTGGGACAGCTTGCCCATCGCGATCTTGCCGTCGGGCACCAGCACCGCGCAGGTCATACCCGCCTTGGTCGCATACGCGGCCGCGGACGCACTGGTGTTGCCGGTCGAGGCGCACACGACGGCCTTCGCTCCGGCCTTGGCAGCCATCGAGATCGCCGTCGTCATCCCGCGGTCCTTGAACGAACCGGTGGGATTCATGCCCTCGTACTTGACCCAGACGTCCGCACCGGTGAGCTCAGTCAACCCTTCGGCGTGGATCAGCGGTGTGCCGCCCTCGCCGAGCGTGATGACGGGCGCGCCGTCGAGCATCGGCAGCCGGTCGGCGTACTCGCGGATGACCCCGCGCCACAGATGTGCCATATCGTCCTACTCCCCCTCGACGCGAAGCACCGAGCCGACCTCGCGTACGTCCTCGGATGCCTTGAGTCGCTCGACGACGTCGGCCAGGTCGGCCTCGCTCGAGCGGTGTGTGATCAGGTGCAAGGTCGCCAGACCGTCCTGCGAACGGCGCACTCCCTGCCGCATCGACTCGATTGAAACGCCTTGCTCGCCAATGGTTTTCGCGATGTTCGCCAGGACACCAGGCTTGTCCTCGACGTCCAGTCGGATGAAGTAGGCGGTCTTCGATGCGCCGATCGGCTCGATCGGCAGGTTCGCGTACGACAACTCACCGGGCCCGCGGCCGCCGGTCACCTTGTGACGGGCCGCCTGCACGACATCGCCGAGTACTGCGGAAGCGGTCGGGTCGCCGCCGGCACCCGGACCGTAGAACATCAGCTCACCGGCCATCTGGGTCTCGACGAAGACAGCATTGAACGCCTCGCGCACCGACGCGAGCGGGTGGCTGCGATCGATCAGCGTCGGATGCACCCGGACGTTCACAGCCTGCGAACCGCCCTTGTCGACCAGTTCGGCAATCGCGAGCAGCTTGATGACACAGCCGATCCGTCGGGCCGCGCGAATGTCGTCGGCGGTGACGCCCATGATCCCCTCGACGTGGACGTCGCAGGTGCGGACGCGGGTGTGGAACGCCAGCGAGGCCAGGATCGCAGCCTTCGCCTGGGCGTCGTGGCCCTCAACGTCGGCGGTCGGGTCGGCCTCGGCGTACCCGAGTTCCTGGGCCTCGGCGAGCACATCGGCGAGCTGTGCACCGGTGCGGTCCATCTTGTCCAGGATGAAGTTCGTGGTGCCGTTGACGATGCCCATCACGCGGTGGACGCTGTCCCCCGCGAGCGAAACGCGCAGCGGTCGGATCAGCGGGATCGCGCCTGCGACGGCGGCTTCGTAGTAGAGATCGACACCGTGTTCCTCGGCGAGCTCGTAGAGCTCGGCGCCGTGCTGGCCCAGCAACGCCTTGTTCGCGGTGATGACACTCGCACCCGACTCGATCGCCTTCTGCAGCAGCGATTTTGCCGGCTCCATGCCACCCATGAGCTCGATCACCAGGTCGGCCTCGGTCACCAACGTCTCGGCGTCGGTGGTGAACAAGGAGGCGTCCAGGCCGGTTTCGGAACGGTCCTTTCCGGTGTCGCGCACGGCGACCCCGACGATCTCCAACGGGCGACCCACTCGAGCAGCGAACTCGTCCTTCGCCTCCGACAACCGGCGGGCGACTGCTCCCCCGACGACTCCACAACCGAGCAGCGCGATCCGCACCGACTCCGACATCTGACTACTCACTCTCCAGCAACAACAGGTCCTCAATGGTCTCGCGGCGCACCCACGGCCGCGCACCCGCCTCATCGACCGCAATGACCGGCGGACGCGGCACGTGGTTATAGGTGCTCGCCAGCGAACGGCAGTAGGCGCCGGTCGCAGCCACCAGCACCAGGTCATCCGCGCGAATATCGCTCGGCAGCAACACATCTCGCACGACGATGTCGCCCGACTCGCAGTGTTTGCCGACCACCCGGCTCTGAGCAGTCGCTTCGGCATGCCGGCCGGCGATCTCGCAGTGGTACTCGGCGTCGTAGAGCACCGGACGTGCGTTGTCGCTCATGCCACCGTCGACCGCGACGTAGGTGCGGGTGAGTTGGTCGTCGACGACGACCTGCTTCACGGTGCCGACCGTGTACAGCGTCATACCGGCCGGACCGATGATCGACCGGCCCGGCTCGATCGAGATACGCGGAACCTCGGTTCCGGCTGCGACACAAGCTTTCTGGACGATGGAAGCCAATTGGTCGGCCATGACCGACGGCGCGAGCGGAACATCACTCGGCAGGTAGGCGATGCCGAACCCGCCGCCGAGGTCGAGTTCGGGAAGCGTGACGCCGTGCTCCTTCGCGACCGCTAGCTGCAGCCCGATCAGCCTTTCGGCGGCAACCGCGAAACCGTCCGACTCGAAGATCTGGGAGCCGATGTGGGAGTGGAAACCGAGCAGTCGGAGCTCGTCACGTGCCAGAACTTTCCGGACCGCCTCGGCCACTTGGCCTTCGATGCTGAACCCGAACTTCTGGTCCTCGTGAGCGGTGGCGATGAACTCGTGGGTGTGGGCTTCGACGCCGGTCTTCACCCGCAGCATCACCTTCGCAATCACGCCGATTCGGGCGGCCGCGTCCGCGACCCGTTCGATCTCCTCGAAGGAATCGACGACGATGCGTCCGACGCCGTACGCCAGGGCTGCGTCGATCTCGTGCACCGACTTGTTGTTGCCGTGCACGCCGATCAACTCGCCGGGCACTCCTGCCCGGACCGCGACCGCGAGTTCGCCGCCGCTGCACACGTCCAGTCGCAGACCTTCCACGTGCACCAACTTCGCCATGGCGACCGAGAGGAACGCCTTGCCGGCGTAGTACACGTCGCATTCGGTGCCGATGCCGCGGAAGGCTCGGGCGAACTCGTCCCGGTACTCCCGAGCGCGCGAGCGCGCGTCATCGACATCGACGAGGTAGGCGGGTGTGCCGAAGTCTCGAGCGAGGTCACGGACGTCGCGTCCGGCGACGGCGAACGACCCGTCCTGGGTGCGGGTGGTGTTGCGGGAGAAGACCGGAGTCTGAGCTGCGTTCATCGGCGCCAACGCTACCGATGGGCGCAGCCGGCTCGCGGGATCACTCAGAAAGTGGACGGTGCGAACCGACCGGGCAATTGCGTTGGGCCGCGATCGTCATCGACCGCTACGCCGGCCAATGACATCGGATCCGTCAAGCAGCCGAGGCGTTCTTGTAATGGTGACAGGTCCGCGATCAACCGGACCATGCCCTCGGGCAGGTTCATCCAGGTCAATGATTCGTGTGGCCGGACGGCGTCTTCCGTGTCGTCCAAGACCTCACCACCGAACATCGCCATGATTCGCCGCCGGCTCTCTTCGGAACGGCACCGATGCGAGGGATTCTCGTTGCTGCTGATACGGTTGGCGGCTGCTGGGCCCCCTTAGCTCAGGGGATAGAGCACCGCCCTCCGGAGGCGGGAGCGCAGGTTCGAATCCTGCAGGGGGCGCTTTCTCGAACGGCCACCGACTGCGCCGCAGGCGGTGGCCGTTCGCATGTCGCGGGGATATCCGCCCTCGGACGCTGCTCGGCGCCTACGCTCGCCGAATGACCAGCCCGGAGCCCGTGACGATCGTCCTCGCGATCGGTGCTGCGCTGGTGATCCTGTTGCTGTGGCAGGTGCTGCGCCGCCGCAATCTGCAACGAGGTTTCGTCAGTGAACGCGACCGGGCGACGTACGAAACCCTGCACACGGCGTCCCTCGCCGGACGGCACCTCGGTGACGGACTCGACCAGGAGACGGCCCGACGGGCACTCCCTCACCTGCGCGAACTCCTGGCCACGCCCGCCCTCGCGCTCACCGGCAGCCGAGAGGTCCTGGCGTGGGACGGTGTCGGCGACCACCACCGGGCCGAGGTGCACGAAGCCGCGGCCGAGCACCTCGGTGACGGCAAGGTCGCGGTCATCACGACCCTCGACTGCGACGACCCGGACTGTCCGGTGCGAACGGCGGTTCTGGCCCCGATCCGGGTGCGCGACACCGTCGTCGGGCAGTTGGTCGCGTGCGGCGAACAGCCGAGCGCCGGGCTGGCCCGGGCCACCGAGGAGGTCGCCGGCTGGATCGCGACCCAGGTCGAGCTCGCCGACCTCTCGGCCGACCGCACCCGCGCCATGGAAGCCGAACTGCGGGCCCTCCGGGCCCAGATCAGCCCCCACTTCATCTACAACAGCCTCGGCGCGATCGCCTCGTTCGTGCGCACCGACCCCGACCGCGCCCGCGAACTGCTGCTGGAGTTCGCCGACTTCACCCGCTACGCCCTGCGCCAGGGCGGCGCGACCGCCACGCTCGCCGAGGAGATGCGCAACGTCGAGCGCTACCTCGTGCTCGAACAAGCTCGCTTCGGCGAGCGCCTGCAACTGCGGATGAAGGTCGCGCCCGAGGTGCTCGCGGTCCGTGTGCCCTACCTGGCCATCCAACCGCTGGTCGAGAACGCCGTCCGGCACGGCCTGGCCCCGAAGGCGGGCACCGGCACGGTCACGCTCACCGTTCGGGACATCGGGCCTGAAGCAGAGATCAGCGTCGAGGACGACGGTGTCGGAGCCGAACCCGAACGCATCAGGCAGGTGCTCGACGGGCACGGGCGCAGCGGGTCGGTCGGACTGGGCAACGTCGACGCGCGCCTGCGACAGACCTACGGGGACGACCATGGCCTCGTCATCGAGACAGCTCGCGGCTCAGGCATGAAGGTGAGTTTCAGGGTGCCCAAATTCGCGCCCGAGGCCTAGGTTTACCCCATGTCCGCAGCACCCCTGTCCGTGCTCGTCGTCGACGACGAGGCACCTACCCGGTCGGAACTCGCCTGGCTGCTCGACCAGGACGAGCGCATCGGCACGGTCCTGCAGGCGGCCAGCGGCGGCGAAGTACTCGACCTGCTCGACTTCACCCCCGTGGACGTCGTGTTCAGCGACATCAACATGCCGGGCCTGGACGGCATGCAACTGGCCCGCGTCATCGCCCGGCTGCCGCAGCGCCCGCAGGTGGTCCTGGTGACCGCCTACGACGAGTACGCCGTCGACGCCTTCGCGATCGACGTCGTCGACTACGTGATGAAACCGGTCAGACCTGAACGTCTCGCACAGGCGGTCGGCAAATGCGTCGGAGCCACCGCAGCTCAGGCCGAACCCGAGGGCGAACGCATCCCCGTCGAACGCGGCGGTGTCACGCGTTTCATCCTGCGTTCCGACGTCCGGTACGTCCAGGCGATGGGCGACTACGCCGAACTGCACACACCGGACGGCACCCACCTCGTCCGGATCCCGCTGAACACACTCGAGGAGCGTTGGGCCGCAGCAGGATTTGTCCGTATCCACCGCTCCACGCTCGTCTGTACCCGCTTCGTGTCCGAGCTGCACATGGACGACGGGCGCTGCTCGGTCACCGTCGACGGCACCTCACTGCAGGTCAGCCGCCGGCACACCCGCGAACTGCGGCAGCACCTGTTGCAGCGTGGAGAGATCTGATGGAGCACGCGGCGCCACGCGTCCGCATCACCAGTTCCCGCGCGCCGACCGGCAACCCGGCCGGCCAGAGCCTGCGCGACGAGATCAACTCGCAGACCGAACTCGGTGAGGTGTACGTCGAGGGCTTGATGCGTGCCCAACTGCGGCTCGCATTGCGAGTCCTCGCCGTGGGAATCGTCAGTCTCGGCGGCCTGCCGTTGCTGTTCCACTTCGTGCCGGCAACCCGGCATGTCACGTTCGCCGGGGTGCCGTTCGCCTGGTGGGTGCTCGGTGTGCTCGTCTACCCCGCGGCGGTGCTGATCGCCCGCCAGTACGTCCGCGCATCGGAGCGGTTGGAGCTGGAGTTCACGACGATGGTGACCCGACCGGTGAGCAGGCGGTGACCTCCACCTGGTCGCTCGTCGCGATCGCGACGGTCTGCGTACTCACCTCCGGTCTCGGCCTGGTCGGATTGCGGTTCACCCGCGGCACCAGCGACTTCTACGTCGCCGGGCGAACGGTCTCCCCCTGGCGCAACGCGAGTGCCATCGGTGGTGAATACCTTTCTGCGGCAAGCTTCCTCGGTGTCGCAGCGCTGATGTACGACAACGGCCTGGACACGCTGTGGCTCCCCGTCGGTTACACCATCGGCTACCTCGTCCTGCTCGTCCTCGTCGCTGCACCGCTGCGTCGCAGTGGGGCGTACACACTGCCCGACTTCGCTCAGCTGCGACTGGAGTCGAAGGCCGCGCGCAGGGTCTGCTCAGTGTTCGTGGTCGGCATCGGCTGGCTCTACCTCATCCCCCAACTCCAGGGCGCGGGCCTGGTGCTCAACCACGTCACCGGATGGCCCCGCTGGGTCGGCAGCACCCTGGTCACCGTGCTCGTCACGTTCAATGTCGCGCTCGCCGGGATGCGGTCGGTCACGCTCGTCCAGGCGGCTCAGTACTGGCTCAAACTGACTGCGCTTGTCGTCCCCGCGTTCGTGATGCTCGGCGTGTGGCTGCGCGACGACCGTCCCTCGGCGCCTGCCGGCACCGACTGGTGGGACCCGCTCACCGCGTCCGCGAACACCGACAACCTCTACGCGACCTACAGCCTGCTGATCGCGTTGTGCCTGGGCAGCATGGGTCTGCCCCACGTCGTCGTGCGCTTCTACACCAATGCGACCGGCCGGGAGGCCCGCCGAACGACCGTGGCGGTGCTTGCCCTGCTGGGCATGTTCTACGTCTGGCCGCCGATCTACGGCTGGCTCGGACGCATCTACCTGCCTGGCGACGCACCTGGGATGCGGGACACGATGGTGCTCCGGCTGCCCGGCGCCGTCCTGCCCGGCGGCGTCGGCGATCTGTTGTCGGCCCTGCTTGCCGCGGGAGCGTTCGCTGCATTCCTGTCCACCGCGAGCGGCCTGCTGATGGCGGTCGCCGGCGTCCTCGATCAGGACATCGTCCGACCGTTGGTGCGTCGCCGTCACCCCAGCGTGAAGCCGAGTCAATCCTTCCGTTTCGCAGTGATGTTCGCGATGCTCGTGCCGTTCACCGCCGCGGTCCTGCGTAGCCCGTTCGGCATCTCGATGGTCGTCGGTTACGCATTCGCGATCGCGGCCGCCACCTTCGCGCCGCTGGTGGTGCTCGGTGTGTGGTGGCGCAGCCTCTCCCGCGCCGGCGCGATCGCCGGAGTGCTCACCGGCGGCTTCACGACGGGCGCCTGCGCCGCAGTGGTGCTGGCCGGAGGCGTCGGGACCGAGGGTCTCGCGCGACAGTTGCTGACCGCACCGGCGGCGTGGACGACGCCCCTCGCGGTGTTCGTGATGGTCGTCGTCTCGCTCGCCACGCCGAACAGCGTCCCGGCCTCGACCGGACGCATCATGGCCAGGTTGCACGTGCCCGAAGCCGTCGCCGACTGACGAAAGCGTCCCGCCGTTCGGCGCAGCACCCGAACCGCTCGCCGCACGAGTCGATTCCGCACGCCGAACCGTGCGACCCGTCCGGCGCAGCACGCCCGGAAGCGGTGGCGAACCGGAACCCGCAGGAAGAAAGTATGTGACACCGATCACACGGTTCCCCGTGTGGCAGTCCATACCCGAAACCGGAGGTGACTCGGTGAGCAACGACGGTGCTCCGAAGGTCGACGATCGCTTCATCGCGGTCCAGCAGTCCCCCGAGTTCGCCGAACTTCGCAAGAAGTTCCGCGCATTCGTCTTCCCCGTCACGGCCTTCTTCCTGGCGTGGTACTTCCTGTTCGTCCTGCTGTCGATCTACGCGCCCGGATTCATGGGCACGAAGGTGATCGGCAACATCAACATCGGCATCCTGATGGGCCTGGGACAGTTCGTGACGACGTTCGCCATCACGTTCATGTACGCCCGCTGGGCCAACCGTGAGTTCGACCCGCGCGCCGACGCCATCGGTGCCCGCCTCGCCGGCGACAAGGACTTCTGATGGGCACTCAACTGATCAGTCTCGCCGCGGCCGACCAGGTCGGCAGCCCCGTCCTGAACATCGCGATCTTCGCCGTCTTCGTCCTGGTCACGTTGACGATCGTGGTCAAGGTCGCGTCCGGCACCAAGACCGCGGGCCAGATGTACACCGGTGGCGCCTCGTTCTCCGGCAAGCAGAACGGCATCGCGATCGCCGGTGACTACCTCTCGGCGGCCTCGTTCCTCGGTATCGCCGGCGCCATCGTGTTGCAGGGCTACGACGGCTTCCTGTACTCGATCGGCTTCCTGGTCGCCTGGCTCGTCGCCCTGCTGCTGGTCGCCGAACTGATGCGCAACACCGGACGCTTCACGATGGCCGACGTGCTGTCGTACCGCCTGAAGCAGCGCCCGGTACGCATGGCCGCTGCGACGTCCGCGCTGGCCGTGTCGTTCTTCTACCTGCTCGCCCAGATGGCCGGAGCCGGTGGCCTGGTGTCGCTGCTGCTCGGTGTGAGCGGCGAGACCGCGCAGAACCTCGTCATCGCCGTCGTCGGCGTCATCATGGTGCTCTACGTGATGATCGGCGGCATGAAGGGCACCACCTGGGTGCAGATGATCAAGGCCGTCCTGCTCATCGCGGCGACCTTCATCATGACGGTCTGGGTGCTCGGCAAGTACGGCTTCAACATCAGCAAGCTCTTCGAGGCCGCGGTCAACGAGAACCCGAAGGCCGGGGAGAAACTCCTGTCGCCGGGCCTGAAGTACGGCAAGGACTCCACGACCAAGCTCGACTTCGTCTCGCTCGCCCTGGCTCTGGTGCTCGGCACCGCGGGTCTGCCGCACGTGCTGCAACGCTTCTACACGGTGCCCACCAGCAAGCAGGCACGCAAGTCGGTCGAGTGGGCCATCTGGCTCATCGGTGCCTTCTACCTGCTGACCCTGGTCATCGGCTACGGCGCCGGCGCCCTCGTCGGACCGGACAAGATCAACGCCGCTCCCGGAAAGGCCAACGCAGCGGCCCCCCTGCTCGCATTCGAACTCGGCGGCTCCCCGCTGCTGGGCATCGTGTCCGGCATCGCGTTCGCGACGATCCTCGCCGTGGTCGCTGGCCTGACGATCACCACCAGCGCCACCTTCGCGCACGACATCTACAACCAGGTGATCAAGCACGGCAAGGCGACGCAGGAGTCGGAGGTCAAGGTCGCCCGCATCGCCGCGGTCGTCGGTGGCGTCATCGCGATCGGCGGTGGCATGCTCGCCAAGGACCAGAACATCGCGTTCCTGGTGGCCCTCGCGTTCGCCGTCGCGGCCAGCGCGAATCTGCCGACGATCCTCTACTCGCTCTTCTGGAAGCGGTTCAACACCCGCGGCGCGGTGTGGAGCATCTACGGCGGTCTGATCACCGCGATCGGCCTGATCATCTTCAGCCCGGTCGTCAGCGGTAAGGGCGCGGATCCGAAGACGGGCAAGACGCTGTCCATGCTCCCGGCGGACATCGACTTCCACTGGTTCCCGCTGGACAACCCGGGCATCGTCTCGATCCCGGTCGGGTTCTTCCTCGGCTGGCTCGGCAGCGTCACCAGCAAGGAGTTCAACGCTGCCAAGTACGCCGAGATGGAGGTCCGTTCCCTGACCGGACACGGGGTTGCCGAGGCGATCGATCACTAGGAAGCTGGGTGTGGGGTGCGTCACGGCGCACCCCACACCCCGCACAGCACCCGGGCGGCCACACCACCCCCACCGCCCAATTCGTCGATGAGGATGAGGATTTTGAGCGAGACCAGCTACGCACCCGACCCGGACTTCGCTGCTGCGGCCAACGGCAAGGCAGAACTGTTCGAGCAGGCCGACGCCGACTTCGAGGGTTTCTGGGCCGACCAGGCCCGCGAGCGCATCACCTGGGCCAAGCCCTTCACACAGACCCTCGACTGGAGCAACGCTCCGTTCGCCAAGTGGTTCGCCGACGGTCAGCTCAACGTCGCCCACAATTGCGTCGACCGCCACGTCGAGGCGGGCAACGGCGAACGCGTCGCCATCCACTTCGAGGGTGACCAGGGCGACACCCGCACGATCACCTACGCCGACCTGCAGCGTGAGGTCTCCAAGACGGCAAATGCGTTGCAGGAGTTGGGGATCAATAAGGGCGATCGGGTCGCGATCTACATGCCGATGATCCCCGAAACGATCTTCACGATGCTCGCGTGCGCTCGACTCGGCGCACCGCACTCGGTGATCTTCGGTGGCTTCTCCGCCGACGCGCTGCACACCCGCATCGTCGACGCGGACGCGTCCGTCGTGGTCACCACCGACGGTCAGTGGCGCCGCGGCAAGCCCGCACCGCTCAAGGCTGCCGTCGACGAGTCGCTCACCAAGGGCGATCACCCGGTCAAGCACGTCCTCGTCGTGCAGCGGACCAAGGGTGAGGTGGCCTGGAACGACGACCTCGACCTGTGGTGGCACGACGTGGTCGACCGCCAGTCCGACGAGCACACCGCCGAGCCGATGGACGCCGAACACCCGCTGTTCATCCTGTACACCTCGGGCACGACCGGTAAGCCGAAGGGCATCCTGCACACGTCCGGCGGTTACCTGACGCAGGCCGCGTACACGAACTCGATCGTGCACGACGTGCACCCCGAGACCGACGTGTACTGGTGCACCGCCGATGTCGGCTGGGTCACCGGCCACTCCTACATCGTCTACGGACCGCTGGCGAACGGCGCCACGCAGGTGCTCTACGAGGGCACCCCCGACACTCCGCACCAGGGTCGTTGGTGGGAGATCGTGCAGAAGTACGGCGTCACGATCCTCTACACGGCACCCACCGCGATCCGCACGTTCATGAAGTGGGGCAACGACATCCCGGCGAAGTTCGACCTGTCGTCCATCCGCCTGCTGGGTTCGGTCGGCGAACCGATCAACCCCGAGGCGTGGCGGTGGTACCGCGAGAACATCGGTGGCGGTAAGGCGCCGATCGTCGATACCTGGTGGCAGACCGAGACCGGCGGCATCATGATCTCGCCGTTGCCCGGACTGACCACTCTGGAGCCGGGTTCGGCGCAGAGGCCGATTCCCGGCATCGCGGCCGAGATCCTGGACGACATGGGTGAGCCGTTCACCGAACCGGAGAAGGTCGGCTACCTGGTGCTCACCAAGCCGTGGCCCGCGATGCTGCGCACCATCTGGGGCGACGACCAGCGCTACCGCGACACCTACTGGAGCCGGTTCGGTGAGAAGTACTACTTCGCCGGTGACGGCGCCAAGTACGACGCCGACGGCAACATCTGGCTGCTCGGCCGCGTCGACGACGTCATGAACGTCTCGGGTCACCGACTGTCGACCGCGGAGATCGAATCCGCCCTGGTGTCACACGAATCCGTGGCCGAAGCCGCGGTGGTGGGAGCCACGGACGAGACCACCGGCCAGGCCGTGTGCGCGTTCGTCATCCTGCGCGAAGGCTTCGAGGACGACGGCGACGACACCGTGCAGGAACTGCGCAACCATGTCGCCAAGGAGATCGGTCCGATCGCCAAGCCTCGGCAGATCCTGGTCGTTCCCGAACTGCCCAAGACCCGCTCGGGCAAGATCATGCGCCGTCTGCTCAAGGACGTCGCCGAGAACCGCGAGGTGGGCGACGTCACCACGCTCGCCGACTCCTCGGTGATGAACCTGATCAAGGACGGCATGGCCAAGGGCTGAAGTCTGCGATCGAACGCCCCACGTCCCCTCGGACGTGGGGCGTTCGTCGTCTCGCCGCAGTGCCGTCGCGGGACGGCCGCGGGGCTGTTGGTCGGACTCACCCGAGCGGATGATGGGATGGGTCCTGTTCAGGTACGCGTCGACAGGGGTCCCCACGTGTCAGCTCCACCAGCCAGCGCTGCGCCGAAAGCCGGACGCGGACGCATCGAGGTGCACAACCTCACCAAGTCGTTCAAGGGCTTCCGGGCCGTTGACGACCTGTCCTTCAACGTCGAACCGGGCCGGATCACCGGCTTCCTCGGGCCGAACGGCGCCGGCAAGACCACGACGCTCCGCATGATCCTGGGGCTCATCCGGCCGACGTCCGGCGGCTCCACCATCGGCGGCGTCCCGTACGTCAAGCTCGCCGACCCGCTGCGCACCGTCGGCTCGGCACTCGAGGCCACGAACTTCCACCCCGGACGCACCGGACGCGATCACCTACGTGTGCTCGCCACGTCCGCCGGCCTGCCGAAGAGCCGCGCCGATGAACTCCTCGAACTCGTCGGCATCCCGGCGGCTGCGAAGAAACGCGCCGGCGGCTACTCGATGGGTATGCGTCAGCGGCTCGGACTGGCCGGCGCACTGCTCGGCGACCCGGACATCCTGGTGCTGGACGAGCCGGCGAACGGTCTGGATCCCGAGGGCATCCGCTGGCTGCGCGGGTTCCTGCGCCACCTGGCGGCCGAGGGCAAGACCATCCTGGTCTCCAGCCACCTGCTGTCCGAGGTCGAACAGACGGTGGACGACGTGATCATCCTGGCCAACGGCAAGCTGATCCGCCAGGGGCAGATCGACGAACTACGCGGCGAACCGAAGGTGCGCGTGCGCACGCCCGGCGCCCGTGAACTGGCCGAGGCGCTCACCGCGTCCGGTTTCCGGGTCGAGCCCGGCGAGGAGGCGGGGATCGTGGTGGCCTACAGCGACAACCCCGCCGCGGTCGGTGACGTCGCGTTCCAGGCACGCGTGCCGGTGCACGAACTCGCCCGTCAGCGCGCCGACCTCGAAGCACTGTTCTTCGAACTCACCAGCCAGGGCACCGCGCGCAACCGCAACCTGGGTGACGCGCCCGGCCCCGAAACGGGGGCCGGCGCACCGCAGGACCAGGCTCCGACAGAAGGGGGCGTGCGCTGATGGGCCGCGCGATCAAGGCAGAGATCCAGAAACTGATGACGACCCGCCTGTGGTGGGGGATGGCGATCGCGTTGTTCCTGTGCGGGGCGCTGTTCGCGTTGCTGTTCGGCTCGATCTCCCAGACCGACTCCGATCAGGAAGGGATGCCGACGTTCACACCCCTGCAGATCGCGATCAACACCTATACCAGCGGTGTCGGCTTCGGATACGTGTTCCTGATGGTCATCGGCATCATGACGATCGGCTCGGAGTATCGGCACAAGACGATCACCGGCACGCTGTTGGCCGAACCACGACGTCCGGTCATGATCGCCTCGAAGGTGATCGCGCTGCTCGGTTTCGGTGTGCTGTACGGCCTGGTGTTCCTCGCCGGATCGGTCATCACCGGCGCGACGATCCTGTCGGCGCGTGGGATGCAGGCGTTCCCCGAAGCAGGCACGCTCACCCGTTCGCTCCTGCTGGTGCTGCTCGTACTCGGCCTCTGGGCGCTCATCGGACTCGGCCTGGGCGTGATGATCCCTAACCAGGTCGCCGCGATCCTGGTCGGCGTCGGCATCGCGTTCATCCTCGAACCGATCCTGTCGGTGGTCGGCACACTGATCGACGGTGGCCGCGACGTGGTGAAGTTCTTCCCGAGTCAGGCCACCAATGCGGTCCTCGGTGGGTACAACGGCGACCCCGAGAGCGTGATGCTGAACTGGTGGCAGGGCACGCTGATGTTGCTGCTCTACGCGGCCGTCTTCGTGGCCATCGGGACGTGGTTGACCAACCGCCGCGACGTCGCCTGAGACACAACGCAACAGCACTCGACCCACACGGGCGAACCCCAGCCTGCAGGCGTAGGCTGGGGTTTGTCTGTGTGTCACCCCACACGGGCGATTCGATCGGCGACACAAACGAAAGAGGCGCATCAGCGTGTCCCAGCCTTCCGAGCCGCTCGCAAGCTTCGGCCCCAACGAGTGGTTGGTCGACGAGCTCTACGAGCAGTACCTGCAGGACAAGAACTCGGTCGACAAGGCCTGGTGGAGTTTCTTCGCCGACTACGAACCGAGTGCCGAGTCCGGCTCGAGCAACGGCTCGTCCAAGAGCTCCTCGAACGGCAGCGCCGAGAAGACCGCCGAGAACACTGCGGACAAGAACGGCGAGAAGGCCGCTGCGAAGCCGTCGAAGGACGCTTCCGCGAACAGCTCCGAGAGGGACAAGGCTCGGTCCGCCGAGGGCAACGCCGAAAACGTCCAGCCGGGCGATTCCAAGGCCGCCGACGCCGACCCGTCCGCCGCTCCGCAGGCCAAGACGGAGAAGTCCCGCTCCGACCGCAACCCCGGCCGGGTGCCGACCCTCGACCCCAAGCAGCACGAGCTGTCCAACGCCCGCCCGATCTCCCGTGACGGTGGCGTTGCTCCGGTCCAGTCCGTCGACGCCGAGGACGAGAAGGTGCCGTTGAAGGGTGTCGCCGCCCGCATCGTCACCAACATGGAGCAGAGCCTGGAGGTGCCGACCGCGACCAGCGTCCGCTCGGTGCCGGCGAAGCTGCTCATCGACAACCGCATCGTCATCAACAACCATCTCGCCCGCAGCCGCGGCGGGAAGGTGAGCTTCACCCATCTGCTCGGGTACGCGATCGTCAAGGCGCTCAAGCTCGTTCCCGACATGAACAACGCGCTGGCCACCGACGACAAGGGCAAGCCGGTGCTGGTGCGCCCGGGCCACGTCAACTTCGGCCTGGCGATCGACCTGGCGAAGGACGACGGCACCCGCACGTTGGTCGTCCCGAACATCAAGAACGCCGAAGCGATGGACTTCGTGCAGTTCTGGACGGCGTACGAGGACATGGTGCGTAAGGCGCGCACCAACACCCTCACACTCGAGGACTACCAGGGCACCACGATCACCCTGACCAACCCGGGCGGCATCGGCACCGTGCACTCGGTGCCGCGCCTGATGAAGGGCGCCGGCGCGATCATCGGAGCTGGTGCGCTGGAGTACCCCGCCGAGTGGCAGGGCGCCAGCCTCAACACCCTGAACAAGAATGCGGTCAGCAAGGTCCTGACGCTGACCAGCACCTACGACCACCGCATCATCCAGGGTGCGGTCTCGGGTGAGTTCCTGAAGGTCGTCCACCAGCTGCTGCTGGGCGAGGACGGGTTCTACGACGACATCTTCCAGGCGATGCGGATCCCGTACGAGCCGGTCCGTTGGGTGCGCGACATCGACACCAGCCACGACGACGACATCAACAAGGTCACCCGCGTGCACGAGTTGATCCACGCCTATCGGGTGCGCGGGCACCTGATGGCCGACACCGACCCGCTGGAGTACAAGCAGCGTCGTCACCCCGACCTCGACATCACCAACCACGGCCTGACGCTGTGGGACCTCGACCGCACCTTCCCCACGGGAGGGTTCGGCGGCGAGCCGTTCCTGAAGCTGCGCAAGGTGCTGGGCATCCTGCGCGACTCGTACTGCCGCGGCGTGGGTATCGAGTACATGCACATCCAGGACCCCGAGCAACGCCAGTGGATCCAGGGCAAGGTCGAGGTGCCCTACGAGAAGCAGACCTCGGCCGAGCAGCTGCGCATCCTGCGCAAGCTCAACGCCGCAGAGGCGTTCGAGACCTTCCTCCAGACCAAGTTCGTCGGCCAGAAGCGCTTCAGCCTCGAGGGTGGCGAGTCGGTCATCGCGCTGATGGACCGCATCATGTGCGAGGCCGCCGACGAGGGTCTCGACGAGATCTGCATCGGTATGCCGCACCGCGGGCGCCTGAACGTGCTGGCCAACATCGCCGGCAAGTCCTACGGCCAGATCTTCCGTGAGTTCGAGGGCACCCAGGACCCCAACTCGGTGCAGGGGTCGGGCGACGTGAAGTACCACCTGGGCACCGAGGGCGAGTTCGTCTCCGACGCGGGCAACAAGACCAAGGTCTACCTCGCCGCCAACCCCTCCCACTTGGAGGCCGTCAACCCGGTGCTGGAAGGCATCGCGCGCGCCAAGCAGGACCGCATCAACCTTGCCGGCACCGCGTTCACCGTGTTGCCGATCCTGTTGCACGGTGACGCTGCGTTCGCCGGTCAGGGTGTGGTGGCCGAGACGCTGAACCTGAGCCAGCTGCGCGGGTACCGCACCGGCGGCACGATCCACGTCGTGATCAACAACCAGGTCGGTTTCACCACCGCCCCGTCGCAGTCGCGTTCGTCGACCTACTCGACCGACGTCGCCCGGATGATCCAGGCGCCGATCTTCCACGTCAACGGCGACGACCCGGAGGCGTGCGTGCGCGTCGCCGAGCTGGCCTACGAGTTCCGTCAGCGCTTCCACAAGGACGTCGTCATCGACATGGTGTGCTACCGCCGCCGTGGCCACAACGAGGGCGACGACCCCTCGATGACGCAGCCGCTGATGTACAACCTCATCGAGGCCAAGCGCAGCGTCCGCAAGCTGTACACCGAGGCCCTCATCGGCCGCGGTGACATCACCCCGGACGAGGCCGAGGCCGCCCTGCGCGACTACCAGCAGCAGCTGGAGCGGGTGTTCGTGGAGACCAAGGAGGCCAAGAAGCAGGCTGCCGCCCCCTCAACCCCTGACGCCTCGACCGGCACCGACGCCGAGGGCCACGGTGGCCTGGAGCGTCCGTCCGCGCAGACGGCCGACGACGCGACGGTCGACGGGCGCAACCGCTCGACGGCGATCAGCGAGTCCGACCTGCACAAGATCGGTGAGACCTGGGTCAAGCCGCCGGAGGGCTTCACCGTCCACCCGAAGCTCGCCAAGCTCATGGCCCGCCGCAACGAGATGGTCCACAAGGGCGGGATCGACTGGGCCATGGGCGAATTGGCCGCCTTCGGCTCGTTGTTGATGGAAGGCATCCCCGTGCGCCTCGCCGGCCAGGACAGCCGTCGCGGCACCTTCGTGCAGCGTCACGCCGTCCTCATCGACAAGGTCAACGGCAACGAATGGACGCCGCTGCGTTACCTGTCCCCCGACCAGGCCTGGTTCTGGGTGTATGACTCCCTGCTGTCGGAGTACGCCGCACTCGGGTTCGAGTACGGCTACTCCGTCGAGCGTCCGGATGCGCTGGTGCTCTGGGAGGCTCAGTTCGGTGACTTCGCCAACGGCGCCCAGACGATCATGGACGAGTTCATCTCCTCCTCGGAGCAGAAGTGGGCGCAGCGCTCGTCTGTCGTGCTGCTGCTGCCGCACGGCTACGAGGGTCAGGGTCCCGACCACAGCTCGGCCCGCATCGAGCGGTTCCTGCAGATGTTCGCCGAGGACAACATGACGATCGCCTACCCGAGCACGCCGGCGAGCTACTTCCACCTCCTGCGTCGCCAGGCGTACGCGCGTCCGCGCCGTCCGCTGATCGTGTTCACGCCCAAGCAACTGCTTCGCCTGAAGGCGGCGACCAGCAGCCCCG
This sequence comes from Yimella lutea, assembly GCF_006715095.1. Classification (NCBI taxonomy): domain Bacteria; kingdom Bacillati; phylum Actinomycetota; class Actinomycetes; order Micrococcales; family Dermacoccaceae; genus Yimella; species Yimella lutea. Next base: position 1,336,929 of record NZ_VFMO01000001.1, on the reverse strand, counting down.
AGGAGTTCACCAGCGGTGTGTTCCAGCCGGTGCTGCCGGACGCCACCAAGCCCGAGGCCTCGCAGGTCGACCGGGTGCTGCTGGCATCGGCGCGTGTCGTGTACGACCTGGAAGCCGAGCGCGAGAAGCGTGGCGACACCAAGACCGCGATCGTCCGGGTCGAGCAGTTGGCCCCCATTCCCGCCAAGGAGATCGCCGAGATCATCGGCCAGTACCCGAACGCCGAGCTGGTGTGGGTGCAGGACGAGCCCAAGAACCAAGGTGCGTGGCCGTTCATGGCGCTCAACCTGCCGGAGGCTCTGGCCGAGTTCGGCGAGACCCGCGGACTGCGCGTCGTGTCACGTGCTGCCGCGGCCTCGCCGGCGACCGGATCGCCCAAGCGTCACGCGGCCCAGCTGGCCGAGTTGGTCGCTTCGGCGTTCGACCGCTGACCGGAACGGCCGAGTACGGATGTACTTCACCGACCGCGGAATCGAAGAATTGGCGAGTCGGCGTGGCGAGGAAGAGGTCAGCCTGGAATGGTTGGCCGATCAGCTGCGCGCTTTCGTCGATCTCAACCCGGAGTTCGAAGTGCCGGTCGAACGGCTGGCAACATGGTTGGCTCGCCTGGATGACGACGAATGACGAGTGAGGATCGAGTGACCCAGAACGACGAACGGCGTCAGCCGGAGTTCAACCCGAGCGCCGAGTTCCAGGTGGTCGAGGGTCCACGCCGGGTCGGAGTGTGCTTCGTCGGCGACGAGTACGTTGCAGGACTCGGCGACCCCAAGGCGCTCGGTTGGGTTTCGCGGGTCGTGGCCCGCACCCCGCACGCCGGAGTCGACCTGGCCGCGTACAACCTGGGCGTCCGTGGCGACAGTTCGACCGAGGTTCTCGCCCGGTGGCAACAGGAGTCCGAGCCGCGATGGCGCACCGCGAACGAGCGGCGCCTGGTCATCGGTTTCGGTGCGGGCGACATCGAGCAGGACCTCTCGACGGCACGCTCGCGCCTGAACCTCGCCAACATCCTGGACGACGCGTCGTCTGCGGCCATCGCGACCTTCGTCGTCGGGCCGCCGCCCACCCAGGACAACGAGTTCAACGAGCGCCTGCAGCTGCTGGTCGATGCGCAGGCGGACGTCTGTTCACGCCGCGGCGTCACCTACGTCGACTGCTTCCGCCCGTTGCTCGGGCACGACCAGTGGCAGTCCGATCTTGCTGCATCACCCGACGGCCTGCCCGGGCAGGCCGGTTACGGCCTCATCGCCTGGCTCGTGCTGCACGCCGCCTGGCAGTCCTGGCTCGACCTCTGAGCCTGACCCGCCCGATCACGCTCGATCAGTACGCGCCGTCCTTCGCCAGGACGGCGCGTACTGTCTTGACGAGGATGAGCAGGTCACCGGTCATCGACCAGTTCTCCACGTAGTACAGGTCCTTGCGCACACTCTCGTCCCAGGTCAGGTTGGAGCGTCCACCCACCTGCCACGGCCCGGTGATGCCGGGCTTCACGTACAGCCGTCGATGCACGTGCTGGTCGTAAGTCTCGACTTCGGCGGGTAACGGCGGACGGGGGCCGACCAACGACATGTGCCCACGGATCACGTCGAACAGCTGCGGCAGTTCGTCGATGGAGTAGCGGCGGATGAACCTGCCGGTGCGCGTGACACGCGGGTCGTCCTTCATCTTGAACAGGATCTCGTTGCCGTCATGGTCCTCGCGCAACGACTGCAGGCGGGCCTCGGCATCGGCATCGGTGACCATCGAGCGGAACTTCGTCATCCGGAAACGGGAGCCGTTGACCCCCACGCGCTCCTGCCGGTAGAACGCGGGACCGTGGTCCTCGAGCTTCACCGCAAGTGCGGTCACGATCATGATCGGAGCCGCCAACAGCAGCATGCAGAGCGCGACGACGAGGTCGAACGCTCGCTTTCCGACGTACTTCATCCCGGTGTAGCGCGGCATCTCCACGCTGATCAACGGCAGACCCTCGACCGGCTTCCAGTGGATTCGCGGACCGGCGATATCGGTCATGCGGCTGGCGAGCACCAGATTGCACTCGGTCTCTTCGAGATCCCAGCCGAGATCACGCAGGAAGGTCGGACCGGTGGAACTTTGACCGGCGACCACCACGACATCGGCACCGACCACCATCGCCGCCCTCGCGGCGTCCTCCGGCCGGCCGACCTCGGGCAGGACGCTGCCGTCGGCCAACCGGAACTCACGGGACTGACCTGCGGTCGCGACCGCCACGACCTCATAACCCGCGATCGGGGTCCGCCGCACGGTGTCGACGACGTAGCGGACCTCGACCGGTGAACCGACCACGAGCGCCCGCTCGACCCACTCCCCACGCCCCCGACGCCGGACCAGCACCCGGCGCTGCACGACCCGTCCGATCAACAACAGGAGCAGACCGAGCGGGAAGGCCACAGCAAGGAATCCGCGAGCGAACGCGACCTTGAACAGCGTCGCGAAGATCGCCACACCGCCGAACAACGCCCACGTCGCACGGGCCAGGTCGCGGTATTCGGTCGAGCCGACGGCCACGACCTTCATGCTGTAACCGCCGAACGCTGCGATCGCGATCAACCACGCCAAGCCGAGCGCGATACCGGTCTGGCTGTACGACAGGTCGCCGAGCCCGGCGACCTTCGCACCGCGCGGATCGCCGAAGCGCATGACGACTGCCAACCACATCGCCAGGGCGATCCCGAGCACGTCGCCGGCCAGCAGGCGTGCTTGAAGGGACCGGCGCCAGTTGATGTGCGTGGAACCGGTGACCGTTCGCTCGCCCAAGGTCGTCATACGGGGCCGTTCATCCCTCACGTGCCCCGTGTCACGACCGGCAGTGCGGCGGCCAGGCGTTCGTTCCAGGGGCCGATGGGCTCGATCCCGTTCGCGTCGAACGCGTCGTGGCCCAGGACGCTGTTCGCGGGACGGGGTGCCGGTACCGGAAACTGATCGGTGGTGATCGGAGCGACTCGTCGGGCCTCGAGGCCGGACAGGGTGAAGATCTCCTGCGCGAACCGGTGCCAGGAGGTCGAGCCGGAACTGGTGCCGTGGTAATAGCCACCCGGGGCCCCGGAGTTCACGAGTCGGACGATGAGTTCGGCCAGGTCACGGGTCCAGGTAGGCTGCCCGACCTGGTCCGCGACGACGGTCAACGTGTCGCGTTCACCGGCCAGCCGCAGCATGGTCTTGACGAAGTTGCCCCCACCGGCGCCGTACAACCATGCCGTCCGGACCACATAGGCGTCCGGACTTGCTTGCCGCACAGCCCATTCGCCCGCGGCCTTCGTACGACCGTACGCCGAAGCAGGTGCTTGCGGAGCGTCCTCGGGCCACGGCTGGTCACCGTCACCGGGCATCACGTAGTCGGTCGAGACATGCACCAGTCGGACACCGGCAGCCGCGCACGCGACCGCGACGTTGTGAGCGCCGACCGCGTTGATCATAAACGCCTCGCCCTCGTGCTCCTCGGCCTTGTCGACCGCGGTCCATGCCGCACAGTTCACCACCACGTCAGCGTCCCGCACCGCGTGCGTCACCGCTCCCGGAACCCGGATATCGCAGTCCGCACTGCCCAGAGCCCAAAAATGCTCTCCCGCCTGCGCCAACACCGACTGCAGGTCCTGACCGAGCATCCCGTGCCCGCCCAGCAACACCCACCTCATCGATCAGCACCCATGGGACCCGGGGAAGTGCCGGTCGAAGTGCCGGTGGACAGGACCTGTTGGGTGCGGGCGTACTTGTCCTCGACCGCTTGCTTCACCGGACGCCACCAGGCTTCGTTGGCCTGGTACCACTCGACCGTCGCGGCCAAACCCTCATCGAAGCTACGGTAGGTCGGTTCCCACCCCAGTTCGGTGCGCAGCAGGGTGGAATCGATCGCGTACCGCAGGTCGTGCCCGGCCCGGTCGGTCACCTGATCGAACGCGTCCGGCTCTTGCCCGAACAGCACCAACAGTTTGCGCACCACGTCCAGGTTGTTGACCTCACCATCAGCACCGATCAGATACGTCGCACCGATCCGGCCACGATCCAAGATCGCCCACACCGCACTGTTGTGATCATCGACATGGATCCAGTCGCGCACATTCAAACCCTGCCCGTACAGCTTCGGGCGCACCCCATCGATCAGGTTCGTGATCTGCCGCGGAATGAACTTCTCCACATGCTGACGCGGACCGTAATTGTTCGAACAGTTCGAGATCGTGGCCTGCACCCCGAACGACCGAACCCACGCCCGCACCAACAAATCCGACGCACCCTTGGTCGACGAATACGGCGAGGAGGGGTTGTACGCCGTGGCCTCGGTGAACCGGCCCGGGTCCTCCAACTCCAGATCGCCGTACACCTCATCGGTCGAAATGTGGTGATACCTCACCCCATGCGCACGGACCGCTTCCAACAACGTGTACGTGCCGATCACATTCGTATCCAGAAACGGGCGCGGGTCAGCCAACGAATTGTCGTTGTGCGACTCCGCCGCGAAATGCACCACCGCATCCGCACCCGCCACCACACCGTTCACCAGGTCAGCATCCGCGATATCGCCCTGGACGAACTCGACCTCATCCAGCACGCCGTCCAGGGACGCCTTCGACCCCGCATAGGTCAACTTGTCCAACACCGTGACCCGCACATCCGGCCGCGTCCGCCGCGTCAGCTGAACGAAATTGCTGCCGATGAACCCCGCCCCACCGGTCACCACGATCCGCACGAAAAAAGCCCCACTCCACGCTCGACTCGACGCCGGAACAGACGCCCGCGCAAGCCTACCGGCCAACCCATAGACTGCCGCGGGTGAAGGGAATCATTCTCGCTGGCGGGTCAGGCACACGACTGCACCCGATCACTCGCGGCATCAGCAAACAACTCATGCCGATCTACGACAAACCGATGATCTACTACCCGCTGTCAACCCTGATGATGGCCGGCATCCGCGAAATCCTGATCATCACCACACCCCACGACGCCGAGCAATTCCAACGCCTGCTCGGCGACGGATCCCAATGGGGCATCGAGCTGACCTACGCCGTACAACCCTCACCCGACGGCCTCGCCCAAGCCTTCATCATCGGCGCCGACTTCATCGGCAAGGACAACGTCGCCTTCGTCCTCGGCGACAACATTTTTCACGGCACTGGACTCGGCACCCGCCTACGCGACCACAACAACCTCACCGGCGGGCTCATCTTCGCCTACCACGTCCCCAACCCCACCGCCTACGGGGTCGTGGAATTCGACGAACACATGCGCGCCGTGTCCATCGAGGAAAAACCCACCTACCCCAAATCGAACTACGCCGTCCCCGGTCTCTACTTCTACGACAACAACGTCATCGACATCGCCCGCAACCTACAACCCAGCACCCGCGGCGAACTCGAGATCACCGGCATCAACGACGCCTACCTCCAACAAGGCACCCTGCAAGTCACCGTCCTACCCCGCGGCACCGCCTGGTTCGACACGGGCACCTTCGACGGCCTCATGTCCGCCTCCCAATTCGTTCACGTCGTCGAAGAACAACAAGGACTCAAAATCGGGTGCATCGAAGAAATCGCCTGGCACAACGGTTGGCTCGACGACGACACTCTGCGACAACACGCCGACGACCTCACCAAAAGCGGATACGGCCTCTACCTACACCGCATCCTCGCCGAACCCCGACGCGAAGGACGACTCGCCCGATGAACATCGAACCCCTCGCCATCGAAGGCGCCTACGTCATCACCCCGCGCCAGTTCCCCGACGACCGCGGCGTATTCATGGAAGGCTTCCGCGCCGACAAACTCGCCGAACACCTCGGCCACCAGATGCAGGTCCTGCAGACCAACATCTCCGTCTCCAGCGCCGGCACCGTCCGCGGCATCCACTACGCCGACGTACCACCCTCACAAGCCAAATACATCACCGCCGCCTCCGGCGCCCTCATCGACTACATCATCGACATCCGCGTCGGCTCCCCCACTTACGGCCAATGGGACTGCGTCCTGCTCGACAGCGACTCCCGCAAAGCCGTCTACCTGTCCGAAGGACTCGGTCACGCCTTCTGCGCGCTGCAGGACGACACCACCGCCGTCTACCTCTGCTCCGCCGTCTACAACCCCGAACGCGAACACGGCATCCACCCCCTCGACCCCGCCATCGGACTCACCCTCCCCGACGGAATCGAACCCACCCTCTCCCCCAAAGATCACGCCGCACCCAACCTCGCCGACGCCGAAGCACAAGGCCTGCTGCCCACCTACGAAGACTGCCTCAACTACCGCAACTCGCTGCGCTGAACAACGGTCGCTGCGACACGGCGGACAATCGCGCACGAGTTCGACGGCTCAGTCGGTGAGTCCTCGCCGCTGCGCCAGCGGCACCGTCCGGTCGGCGACCGGACGAACAGGCGGTCACAGCGGCATCACACTTTCGGCGAATCCGAAGCGACTGCACGGCAACGGTGCGAAGATCTGCGCACATTCGGGCCCGCTCGGGTCGTCGATCTGCAAGGAGTTCCACCATGGCACTGGTCCACTCGCGTTCACGTATCGCTCTGGCCACAGCAGTCGCTCTCACCTTCGGTCTCACCGCCTGCGGTTCGGACAGCCTCGAGGAGGGCACCAGCAGCGCAAAAGAGTCGGTGAAGAGCGTCGCCAAGGACACCTCGCTCGCCGACAAGGTGCCGGCTGCCCTGAAGAGCAAGGGCACGCTGACTATCGGTACCGACGCGTCCTACCCGCCCAATGAGTACTTCGACACCGACGGCAAGACGATCGTCGGAATGGACATCGAATTACTCGACGCGGTACTCGGCAAGCTGGGACTCAAGGCGAAGTACGTCAACGGCGGCTTCGACTCGCTCATCCTCGGTGTCGGATCCGGCAAGTACGACATGAGCGTCTCCTCGTTCACCATCAACAAGGAGCGCATGCAGCAGGTCACGATGGTGAGCTACCTCAAGGCCGGCAGCCAGTGGGTCGTGCCGAAGGGCAACCCGAAGAAGATTTCGCTCGACGACGCCTGCGGAAAGACGGTCACCGTCCAGAAGGGCACCGTCCAGGTCACCGACATGCAGGCCCGTAGCAAGAAGTGCACCACTGGCGGCAAGGGTGAGATCAAGCTGCTCATCGAACAGGACCAGAGCAAGGCAACGCTGAACCTGTCCGCAGGCAAGGCCGACGCGATGGTGGCAGACCTCCCGGTCTCGGTCGACGCCGTCAACAAGAGTGGCGACAAGCTCGAACTGCTCGGTGAGAACTACGACACCGCCCCCTACGGCTACGTGGTCAAGAAGGACCAGAACGAGTTCGGCAACGTGCTTGTCGAAGGCTTGAAGGCCATCAAGAAGGACGGCACCTACGACCAGATCCTCAAGAAGTGGAAGGTCGACGGCGGCGCCATCGACGACTTCGCGGTCAACCCCTCGGTCTGATGACCACTCGGACACACAACGACGACCGGCCGGGTGAGATCAACGCCCGGCCGGTCCGGCACCCGTGGCGCTTCGTCGCCGTCGCGGGCATCCTGATTCTCGTCGCGATGTTCGTGAGCTCGTTGCTCACCAACGACCGGTGGAATCTTGAGTTCGTCCCGAACGTGATGAACTTCAGCCCCGTCCTGCGTGGCCTGGTACAGGGCACGATCGTCTGCACGATCGGCGCGATGGTTCTCGGCGTCACTCTGGGCATCCTGCTGGCGGTCATGCGACTGTCGGGCAACCCCGTCCTTCGCGGCGTCGCCTTCGCCTACACCTGGTTCTTCCGCGCCGTCCCCCGCCTCGTCCTGCTGGTGATGCTCGGCGTGGGCGCCGGATTCCTCTACCCCAAGCTCGACGTCGGCATTCCGTTCGCGCAGCAGATCTTCGGAATCGACACCCCGCTGGTGTTCGGCTCGATCGACGTCAACGCGTTGTCCAACGGAATCGCAGTCGGCATTCTCGGGCTCGGCCTGTCAGAAGCCGCCTATATGGCCGAGATCGCGCGGGCCGGCATCCTGTCGGTCGACAAGGGCCAATCCGAGGCCGCTCAGGCACTCGGCATGAGCAACGGCAAGACCATGCGTCGCGTCGTGCTCCCGCAGGCGATGCGCGTGATCGTCCCGCCGACCGGCAACGAGACGATCGCGATGGTCAAGGACTCCTCACTGCTCGTGGCAGTGCCGGTGTCCAACGAGCTCTGGTTCCAAGTCACCCAGGTGGCCAACAACACCGGCCGAATCATGCCCGCCTACGTCGCCGGATTCCTGTGGTACCTGATCATCTGCTCCATCCTGATGGTCGGCCAGTACTTCCTGGAGCGACGCTTCGGACGCGGCTACGGCACCCAGACGAACAGCTCACGAAAACTCACGATGATCGGCAAGGGATCCGCATGACCACCGGCACCCACGTGCAGCCGCTCGTCCACGCGGTCAACGTGACCAAACGCTTCGGCGACAACAAGGTGCTCAAGGGCATCGACCTCGACGTCCGCGAGGGCGAGGTGGTCTGCCTGCTCGGTCCGTCGGGTTCGGGCAAGACCACGTTCCTGCGCTGCATCAACCAGTTGGAGTCCATCAACGGTGGACGCATCTGGGTGGACGGCGACCTCATGGGGTACGAGGATCGCGGTGGCACGCTGCACCACCTACCCGACAGGAAGATCGCCGACCAGCGTCGCGAGATCGGGATGGTCTTCCAGCGATTCAACCTGTTCCCACACATGACGGCGCTGGAAAACGTCGCCGAGGCGCCGGTGCACGTCAAGGGTGTCGGCAAGAAGCAGGCACGCGACGAGGCACGCACATTGCTCGAGCGGGTGGGTCTTGGCGACCGCTGCGACCACTACCCCGCGCAGTTGTCGGGTGGCCAGCAGCAGCGGGTCGCGATCGCCCGCGCTCTCGCGATGCACCCCAAGTTGATGCTGTTCGACGAGCCGACCTCTGCGCTCGACCCCGAACTTGTCGGCGAGGTGCTCGACGTGATGCGCGAGCTGGCGCAAGGCGGGATGACGATGATCGTGGTGACCCACGAGATCGCGTTCGCCCGTGACGTCGCCGACCGTGTCGTCTTCATGGACGCCGGCGTGGTGGTCGAGCAAGGAGAGCCACGCGAGATCATCGCCCGCCCACAGCACGAACGCACCCGCACCTTTCTGCGTCGCATCCTTGCCGAGCAGGACGAATCGCCGACACGGGAGCCCGACGCACCCAACCTCACCAAGGGCTGAGCGGGACGCGAATGTCGTTGTCCCGCTTCAAGATCGGCCTCGCCATCGTGCGAGGCCGATCCATGTTGCCCACCTATCAGGACGGCGACCGGCTACTGGTGCTGTACGGCGCCCGTCCCCGTCCCGGACGCGTCCACCTGGTGCAGTTACCACCGTCACCGGCCGGTCCGCGTCCGCTGGCCGTCAAGCGGGTCCGTGGTGAGACACCGGACGGATGGTGGGTCGAGAGCGACAACCCTGCCGAGGGCACAGACTCCCGAACGGTCGGCGCCATCGCGTCCTGCGGGATGGTCGCCGCGGTGATCGGCGGACGACCGTTGCCCCGCCGCCCACTCGGTCGCCGCGCGGAGTAAGTTCGATCTCGACAGGGCTTGCTCGGCTGCTGCCGAGCGGGCCACGCCCAGCGAAAACCCACGGGAAGGACTTTCATGTTCCGCCGTTTCATCGCCCCCACCGTCGAGGTCAGCGCCCACTGCGACCTGCCCTGTGGCGTCTATGACCCCGCTCAGGCCCGCATCGAGGCCGAGTCGATCAAGGCCATCATCAAGAAGGTCGCCGACAACGACGACCCGGACTTCCGCACCCGCGCGATCCTGATCAAGGAACAACGCTCCGAGCTGGTCAAGCACCACCTCTGGGTGCTGTGGACCGACTACTTCAAGCCGCCGCACTTCGAGAAGTACCCCGAGCTGCACACCCTCGTCAACGAGGCCACCAAGCTCGCCGGCGCCAGCGGCACCAAGGGTGAGCTGGACGAGAAGGTCGCCGACGACCTCCTCGCCAAGATCGCCGAGATCGATCGCATCTTCTGGGAGACCAAGAAGGCCTGAGCACCGCTCCCGGTTCGAAGGGGCACGACCGTCGCGGTCGTGCCCCTTCGTCATGTTCAGGATCGGGTCCGACCAGGACGACCCACGCGTCCAGGCGTACGACCCGGACCCGTTCGAGGACCACACCCACGACGAGGTCGGGTCGTCCGGCAAGCACGCCCCACGCACGACCTGACGTCCGACCGGCAGGAACGGCGAAGGAGCGGTGCAGATGCACCGCTCCTTCGTCATGTTTGTGCGATTCGCTCAGGCGTTGGGACGCTTGCCGTGGTTGGCACCCTTGCCCTTGCGCGCACGACGCTTACGACCGCGCTTGCTCATGGTCTGCTCCTGAATGTCGTCCAATGGCCGGGCAGGCCCGGCAAACTCCGTCAGTCTCCCACACCGGCACCCGGAGGCAGAAATCACCTGACGTTCACTGCAGGTCACCCAGCCTGAACATCTGTTCAAGGATGTGTGACACATGGCATAATGAAGGACTGCGCTCGACCGAGCGCATGACTACAGCATTCAGGTGGACCATCTATGAACGCCTTCCTCGAACTGCTTGCCGCCATGCTGTCCGGCGGGCAGACCACGTCCCCCACCTCGATTGTCGGATGGCGTCCGCCGGGCGGCAACTGATCCCCTGATCGGAAACATGAACACCACTACGGCGCCGCCCCCCAGCGGCGCCGTACCGGCTTCCCCGACAGATCCACGACGAGCAGCTCTAGGCAGCGCCACCCCACTCACGACGGTGCTCGGCGTTGCACTGTTCGGCGCGATCATCGCGTGCACGCTCATGGGCGACGGCGTTCAGGACTCGGTCACTCTCGTCCTGCTCGTCTGCGTCGCATGGGTCGCCGAGTCGTTCTCCGCCTTCGCCCAGCGGTTCGCTTCAATGTCACTGACGTCGACCCTGATGGGTGTTGCTGCTGTGCTCTGCGGACCGGTCGGTGCGGCCGCCCTGGGAATCATCGCCGCCAGCCTCTTCCTTAGCACATGGTCATCCCGCGTCCGGGCGTTCAACGCAGTGATGACCGGCTGGGTCGGCATGGCCGGCGGCGTCGTGTTCAGTGTCATGACCGATGCCGGGACCGGTCGGCGGCCATGGATCAGCGAGCACATCTCGACGCTTTCGTTCCCGATGTTCGTGGCCACCCTGGTCATGCTGCTGGTCAACGCCCTGCTGCTGAGCGCGGTCATCCACATCACCGCCGGGGTGCCGTACAACGTGTCGCTGCGCGACTTCGGACGCAGCAGCTCGCTGCTGTTCCTCACCGGCGGCCTCATCTCCTACCTGGTCGTGGTGCTGTGGGTCGGTGCTCGCATCGGGCCGTTCACGGTCCTGGTCATGGCACCTCCGCTGCTGCTGGCGCAATGGGCCTACTCCTCCCTCGCCGCCGAGGCATCCAACGTCGACCACGCCGTCGAGGCGCTGGTGTCCGCCCTCGAACTCCACCGTCCGGGGTCTCGCCGCCACGGCGAGCTCGTGATGGTGATCGCGGAGGAGATCGGCAATGTGCGCGGTTTGTCCGAAGCCGACGTCCAGGACGTCCGCCATGCAGCACGCCTGCACCACCTGGGCACCATCGACCCCGATCGCCCGAACATCATCACCGTCGACCGTGAGTCCGCCCGTAGCGGAGCAGGCCTGCTCGACGGCGTCGACTTCCTGAGCAGCGTCCGGAAGGTCATCGCCACCCAGTCCGACCCACTGGGTGCGCCGGGCAACACGTCGGTGACAGGGGTGCTGGCCACCGCCGATGCGCTGGCGTCGATGCTCGAGCACCGGCTCATGGAGCTCGGCCGCGACGCAGGCGTCGATTCCACGCTGATCTGCGAGTGCATCGAGGCCGTTGCCCGACGCGACGAACTCGACCCGGCCGCCCGTCAGGGCATGTCCGCTGCAGCCGGCGGAACCCTGCCTGAGCAGATCATCCAGAAACTCGCCTCGCCGTCCCCGTTGGGGGTCCACGAGGGTGCCGTGGGATGAGGAGTCGTCAGCCGCTGGTCGATCGCGCGATCGTTGTGCTGAGCACGGTCGTGCTGCTCGTCGCGGCTGCCACGCTCGCCCTCAATCCGGCACAGGCACTTGCCGACGCGGGTTGGCGTCTGGGCGTGATGACCATCGCGCTCGCCCTGGTCGTCCCGCTGCATCTTCGACTGCCCAGCGGCACGGACGCATCGCCACTGGCGCCGTCCATCGGACTGGCGATGGTGCTGACTCCGTTGTCGACCGCTCAGAATGACCTGACCGGCACCGCTCTGGTGGTCGTCGCCCTCGCGGTCGGAACGATGGTCGGGGTGGGTTTGTCCTCGTTGCTGGGTCAAGGCCGCACCTCGTTGGCGATGCTCGGCAGCCGCCTCATCGGCGCAACGGCAGCCGCCCTGCTGTTCCGCAACATGCCGATCATCGACGGCGAATCGCCGGCTTCGGCTGCTCAAGGATGGCTCGACGATCCGTGGCGCACGGCGCTGGCGATGACCCTTTGCGGCCTGGTGGCGATCGCCGTCGACCTCGGGCTTCTCGTGCTGCGCACTGCCGCACCGGGACGCCTTGGCACCCAGGGCGAACAACTTGCCCGCGAGATCGGTCCGGTCTGGCTCGCGGTACTGGGCATCGCGGTCGCGATCGCGCTGGGGTTCGGCCCGCTCGATCTGTGGTCGGTGCCGGTCATGGCCTCACCCCTGTTGCTTATGCGAACCGCTCTTCGCCGGCAGGCGGGGATCGTCCGGGTGCGCCACGACGCCATCGCCGCGCTGGGGCAGCTCACGGACGGCACGGGCTACACCACCACCGGCCACGGGCGTCGGGTTCGTGACCTGGCGCGCGAGGTCGGCCTGCAGTTGATGCTGAGTGACCGGGAGCTACGCGACCTGGAGACGGCGGCACTGATGCATGACGTGGGCCAACTCGGATTGACCGACCCGATCCCGGGCGGCGCCACCAGCGAAGCCGCACCGTCCGACCAGGCCGCGATCGCAATCGCAGGAGCCCGAGTCGTCCGGACCCTCGGCGGGATGGAACGGGTCGCCGAGATCATCGAGCAGCAGACCACGCCGTACCGCAATGTGCGCGAGTTCGGCGAGGACGTCCCGATCGAGTGCCGCATCCTGAAGGTGTGCAACGCCTACGACGACCTCACCCAGGGACGTCCCGAAGCGCGGGCCGAGGCCATCGAGCGGATCTCGCTGGGCATGGGCTACGAGTACGACCCGGACGTCGTCGACCTGCTGACCCACGCCGGCACCACCCGCTGACGGCGAAGCAGGCCGGACGGACCGATTCAGTCGATGCAGTGGACCTCCACCGTCGTGACCTGGATGCTGATCCGCTGCATGATCTGCGTGCGCAGGGCGACGGGCGCCGATTCGCACTGGCAGGAGCGACGCACGAGCGCCTTCATGATCGCGTCGCGCTGGTACTCGTCCAGGCACGGCGGGCAGTCGGCCAGGTGCTCCTTGAGCGCGGCGCACTCCGCGTCGGTGAGTTCACCGTCGAGGTACTCGCCCAGGTGCTGCAGGTAACTGTCGCACCCGTGGGCCCCGTCGAACATCATGCGTCGTCACCCTTGATGAATCCGCGCTCACGCGCGTAGTCGGTGAGCTTCTCCCGCAGCATCCGGCGTCCGCGGTGCAGGCGCGACATCACGGTGCCGATCGGGGTTTCCATGATGTCGGCGATCTCCTTGTAGGAGAAGCCTTCGACATCGGCGAAGTAGACGGCCAACCGGAAGTCCTCCGGGATGTCCTGCAACGCGCGCTTCACATCGGAGTCGGGCAGGTGGTCCAGCGCCTCGGCCTCGGCGGACTTCAGGCCCTTGGACGTGTGCGCCTCGGCACGTGCGAGTTGGTAGTCCTCGATCTCGGCGGCGTCGGACTGCAACGGCTGCCGCTGCTTCTTGCGGTAGTCGTTGATGTAGGTGTTGGTCAGGATGCGGTACAGCCACGCCTTCAGGTTCGTTCCCGGCTTGTACTGGTGGAACGCGGCGTACGCCTTCGCGAAGGTCTCCTGGACGAGGTCCTCGGCGTCGGAGGGGTTGCGCGTGGTGCGCAGTGCGGCGCTGTAGAGCTGGTCGAGGTAAGGCATCGCGTCGCGTTCGAAGCGAGCCAGGCGCTCGGCCGGCGATTCCGCGGACACGTCGACGGTGCCGCCGGAGACAGCGGTCTTCTCGTGGCTGCGGTCATCGTCGTCGCCGTCGGCCACGTCGTCCGGCAGGTCGGTTGGCACGGTCGCCGTGCTGAAGGATCGATCCTGAGTCATCGTGGTCCAGCCTAACGCCGACCGCTGACGGTCGGTCTCCTTCGGCTTGGCCGGTAGGCCGAGACCGTTGGGCGCCGGCTGGGGCGCGGCGTCGTACGCCACGTCGTCGGGCGCGCAGGGTGCGGCAAACACGCTCGGTTTCCTCCTCCCGTGCGAGCACTCACCCGCACGCTCAGGCCAACACCCGTCGGGACCTGATCATTCCGGCCTCACCCGACCCAGACGCGCGGTTCAACGGGCGAGTGTGCCGAGCCAGTCCCGCACCGCAGCCACGACGTCGTCGGGCTGCTTGCTGAAGCCGTGCGCCCCCTTGCACGCGAAGACCGGCAGCGCGTCACCGAACTCGTCGTGGAAATCGTCCGGACGGCCGAACGGGTCGGTTGCTCCCTGCACCACCGCGATCGGCAGCCCGGCATCCAGCACGCCACGCACCTCGCACGCGCGGCCCCGGTCGGACTTGCCGGCCCCGCTCAGCGGGAACGACAGGGCCAGCACGGCGTCCGCACCCACCTCGACCGCGGTGCGACAGGCGACCCGGGCACCGGCGGACCGGCCGCCCACGACCAACGGACCGGGCAGCTTGCCGCGACCCGCGGTGAGCGCCGCGATGATCGTCGCCCATGCCACGTCCAGTGTTCTGGGCGGCGTCGCCAGCTTGCGTCCGGCAACCCGCCAGGGTTGCTCGACACGGACGTAGTTCCAACCGTCGGCAACGAGGGTACGGAGCGCAACCAGGTCGGGCGCTTCGATCCCGCCGCCGGCACCGTGGCTCACCACAACCGTGCCGCGAGCATCCGTCGCACGCTCGATGTGCGCTCGGCCGACTCCCTGAGGAGTGTCGATCTCCGTGATCTGCAGCCTGGTCTGCACCGACATCCGCTACGCCCCGATGATCTCGCCGGTGGTCGGGTCGGTGACTCCCCGAAGCTCGTCCCGGCCGATCGGCAGGGTCAACTGCTCGCCGTTGTTGCGTCCGGAACCGACTGCGGACGAGACCGGCCACGCCTCGAAACGGCCCGGCGGAGGCGATTCGAGCAGCGCGCGCACCTCGTCCGGGTCCTTGGTGTCCGGGTCGAGCCAGTGCTGCCACACCTCGCGGTCGAGCACCAGCGGCTGACGGTCGTGGATGCGGTCGAGGCCGGCCTCGGCCGCGGTGGTGATGATCGAGAACGTCGTGAGCCACGCGTCCGGGTCGTCCGCGTCCTTGCTCTTGTCGCGCCAGAACTCATAGACACCCGCGAACGCACAGTGCTCGCCGTCGCCACGACGGATGAAGAACGGCTGCTTGCGCGGCTTGCCCTTCGCGTCGGTCGCGGTCTGACTGACCTGCCACTCATACCAACCGTCAGCCGGAACCAGGCACCGCCGATCGACCGCGGCCTTCGCGAATGCGCCCTTGTCGAGCAAGGTCTCGGATCGAGCGTTGATCATTCGCAGACCGACCTTGGTGTCCCTGGACCACGACGGCACCAGACCCCACGTCAGCAGGCGCAGCTGACGGACCGGTGCGTTGTCGGGATCGTCTTTCGGAACACGCGTCAGCACGACGGTCGACTGCTTGGTCGGAGCCATGTTCCAGTCGGGCGCACCGGCCGGCGGTTGCTGTGGGTTCACCAACACCGATCGAGCGTGCTCATCGGTGCGGTCCTCGTCGACATCGAACTCGTCGGCGATGTCGTCCGGGCTGAAGCTGGCTGCGTATCGCCCACACATGTGGCCAGCCTAGAGCCGCGCACGTGCGCTCTCGCACTACCGTTGGACCCGATGGATCCGCATACTCCCACCGGCGACTGGCCGGCACCGACCGCCCCTGGCCCGCTCGACTCGACCGTGCTGGTGCCCGGTTCGAAGAGCCTGACCAACAGGTACGCAGTGCTCGCGGCACTTGCGACCGACGCCTCGCGGATCACCCGTCCGCTGGTCTCGCGCGACACGACTTTGATGATCGACGCCCTGCGCAGCCTCGGCACGCAGGTGATCGAGGAGGAGGTCGACGACGAACCGAGTTGGCTGATCGAACCACTTGCCCTGCGCGGGCCGGCCCGTATCGACTGCGGTCTCGCCGGCACCGTTATGCGCTTCCTGCCGCCGGTCGCCGCTCTCGCCGACGGCGAGGTCTCCTTCGACGGCGACCCGCACGCGCGTAACCGTCCGATGGCGCCGGTTCTCGGTGCGCTGCGTGACCTTGGGGTCGAACTGCGCACCGAGGGCGCCGAGGCTCTCCCCTTCACCGTCGTCGCAAACGGCTCGGTGCGCGGTGGCACGGTGCTGATCGACGCGTCCGGTTCATCGCAGTTCGTGTCGGCGCTGCTGCTGGCCGGTGCCCGCTTCGAGCAGGGCATCACCGTGGTCCATGACGGCAAACCGTTGCCGTCGTTGCCGCACATCGCGATGACTGTCGAGGTGCTGCGCGATTCCGGTGTGGTGGTCGACGATCTGGACGCGAACACCTGGCGGGTCGAACCGTCCGAGGTCTGCCCGGTCGAGGTCGAGGTGGAGCCCGACCTTTCCAATGCGGCACCGTTCCTGTCCGCGGCACTGGTCGCCGGAGGGTCCGTGCGCGTGCCGGGCTGGCCGCAGTTCACGACGCAGGCGGGCGACGCGATCCGCGACATCCTGGACGCGATGGGCGCCGACGTGAGCTTGGACCGCGACGGTCTCACCGTCAGCGGCGACGGACAGATCTCGGCGGTCGATCTCGACCTGCACGACGTCGGTGAACTGACCCCCGTGGTCGCGGCGCTCGCCGCGCTCGCCGATTCCCCCAGCCAGTTGCGCGGCATCGCACATCTGCGCGGCCACGAGACCGATCGCCTGGCGGCGCTCACCGCCGAACTGAACGGTCTCGGCGGCAAGGTCACCGAGACCGACGACGGCCTGCGCATCGATCCCGCGCCACTGCACGAGGGCGTCTTCCACACCTACGGCGATCACCGCATGGTGATGGCCGCCGCAGTGCTGGGCTTGCGGGTGCCCGGAGTCGTGGTCGAGGACGTCGCGACCGTGGGCAAGACGCTTCCCACCTTCACCCGGCTCTGGGGTCAGATGCTCGGGCGTCGGGACTGATCCGTGGGCGGACGCTACGACTACGACGAGTCGCGCATCGGCGTGCGTCCGAACCGGCGCGGTACCCGTCCGCGCACCAAGGACCGCCCGGCGCACAAGGACGCGATCATCGGCATGGTGACCGCCGTCGACCGAGGACGCTGGACCGTGCTGGTCGACGATCACCCGGTCACCGCGATGCGAGCGCGCGAACTGCACCGCAGCCCGATCGTTCCGGGCGACCGCGTGGGACTCGTCGGGGACACGTCCGGCACCGAGGGCTCCCTCGCCCGCATCATCCGGATCGAGGAGCGCGACACGTTCCTTCGCCGCACCGCCGACGACACCGATCCCGTGGAGCGGGTGCTGGTAGCCAACGCCGACCAGCTGGCGATCGTCACCGCCCTGGCCGATCCGGAGCCGCGTCCGCGGATGGTCGACCGATGCCTGGTCGCCGCGTACGACGCCGGCATGGAGCCGCTGCTCGTGCTCACCAAGGCCGACCTCGCCGATCCGGACGAGTTCATGAGAACCTATGCGGGACTAGATGTTTCGTACGTCGTCACCGAGGTCAGGGACGACGGCACCATCACCGGGCTCGACGCCGTCCACGAGCGGGTCCACGATCGGATGACCGTTCTGGTGGGGCACTCCGGAGTCGGCAAATCGACCTTGGTCAATGCCCTCGTGCCCGGGACGGACCGGGCCGTCGGACACGTCAACGCCGTCACCGGACGCGGCCGACACACCTCGACCTCGGCCATCGCACTGCCGCTGCCCGAGGGCGGCTGGGTGATCGACACCCCGGGCGTCAGATCGTTCGGTCTGGCCCACGTCGATCCGGCTTCGTTCATCGACCACTTCCCCGAACTCGCGGCGGGCACCGAGGAATGCCCACGCGGGTGCACGCACGACAACGAGTACTGTGCGCTGGACGCCTGGGTCGCGGCCGGCCACGCCGGCGATTCCGGGCCGGCCCGGTTGGAGTCGCTGCGCCGCTTGCTGCGTTCGCGCCTGGGCAACCCCGAGGACGAGTGACGGTGCTGCGGTGGCGATCGGGTTGAGCACCGCCGGCTCCCACCTGTCGGCGCTCGCCGAGATCAAGTCGGCGCCGGGTCAGTGGAAGGTCGCCCTTCGCGCGACCGCGATGACGACGGTGACCGTACTGGTCGTCTGGGCCACGCTGGGCAAGGAACTCGCGCTGCTGTCGATCATCGGGTCCTTCATCGGCAACACCGCGATCCGCCGCCCGTGGCGCGCTCGGCTGCACATCCTGCTCTGGATGGACGCCGCCTACCTGATCGGTTGCGCGATCGCGGTGCTCATCGGCGACAACCCCGTGCTGTTCACGCTGTCGATGACCGCCATCGCCATGACGGCGGTGCTCGGCTACAACGCACTGATGGCCGACCCACCGGGACCGATGTTCCTCATCATCGGTCCCGCGATCGCCTCCTACCTGCCGACGATCGGGGTGGGCGCCTGGCAGGTGATGGCGGTCTGCGCACTCAGTTGCCTGGTCGCGTCCGTCACGACGTTGGTGCTACATCCGCGCGCCAAGGAGTCCGCCGAAACCCTCGCTGTGGCGAAGGCTGCCGATGCGGTCGAAGACCTCACCGAGGCGACGGACAAAGCTTCGGACGACGCCCTCGAACTGGCCCGACTGCGGGACGCCGCCTACGCGGAGGTGCTTGCCGCGAGCATGACGCTCGCCGAAGCGTCCGGACGAAATCCTGTTGGGCGACAGTGGCATTCGTTGCTCATCGAGCTGCGCAAGCTGCACTTCGAGGTCATCGACGAGGTCGCCGAACGGTGGCTGCCGGGAGCGGTCGTCGAGGTCGAGGCGGGTGCTCAGCGCAGGTACCTGGGTGCCCCACCGGTGGAGTACATGCTGCGCTGGGGACTCTCTCCACGGTCGCTGCCGTGGCTGGCCGCCCGCCGCATCGGCATGGCGATCGCGCTCACCTGTGCCGTCTCGTACGGGCTGCAGTTACACCATCCGTTCTGGGCGGTGATGACGACCGCTCTGGTGATGTCACTGGGCACCGACCGCCTGTCCCTCACCCACCGCGGACTGCACAGGATGCTCGGCACACTTGCCGGCATCGTCGTGTTCATCGGCGTCCACGCGCTGCACCCGCCGCTCGAGGCCGCGATCGCGATCTGCCTCGTGCTGGTCTTCCTGGTCCAGTGGACCGCCGTACGCAACTATGCGATCGCCGCCTTCTTCGTGACCCCGATGGCGCTGCTGGTGACCACCACAAGCAACGAGGGGCAGGCGGTGGGTGACGTCGTCGGCGAACGCATCATCGACACACTCATCGGCGTCGGAGTGAGCCTGCTGGTGATGTGGGCGACCGACCGACGGGCGCCGATCGCTTTGGTACGCAGGCAGTTCCGGCGGGTGCTGCGAGTGACCGCTGACCTGTTGGAGCTCCTGGCGGCAGGCGATCAAGCATCCGAGACGGGGTTCCGGGTGCGGCGCGACCTCGCCTACGAGCAACTGCAGGCGGCCCGCATCCTGAAGATCGCCCAGGAGGACCTCCCCGTGACGCTCGGATCCTGGTCCCGGGTCGAGATCACCGTCAATCAGCTGGTCTTCACCGCTCTCGTGGCCTGTTGGCTGCGCGACCCGACCGAGCACCTGGACGCTGCCGGGATGGCCACACGTCTGCGCACCGTGATCCGTGAGTTGCCGCCGGTCAGCACGCGTCTGGTCGACGCCGATCAGTTGTGCGAACAGTTGGACACCGTGCTGGGCATCGGTGCGCCACAGCTCCCGCTCCGCACCGTCCAGGCGGACGACTGACGCGCAGGTCCCGGCGCCACCACAGCAGGGTCGCTACGGTCGTCCTCGTGAGTTACTCCGATGATGTCCGTATCGCCCACGTGATCGCCGATGCGGTCGAGCCGACGACGATGGGCCGGTTCCGGGCCGACGACCTGATCGTCAACGCCAAACCCGACCTGACACCGGTGAGCGACGCCGACATCGCGACGGAGGAGATCATCCGCGCTCAGCTCAAACGGGCCCGCCCGCGCGACGCCGTCGAAGGCGAGGAACAAGGCCTGGTCGGCGAGGGTCCGCGTCGCTGGGTCGTGGATCCGATCGACGGCACCAAGAACTACGTCCGCGGTCTGCCGGTCTGGGCGACCCTCATCGCCCTGGTCGAGGACGACGAGCCGGTGGTCGGCCTCGTCGCCGCCCCCGCACTCGGGCGCCGCTGGTGGGCGGGCAAGGGGACCGGCGCCTGGACCGGACGAAACCTGCAGAGCGCCAAGCAGATTCACGTGTCCAAGGTGTCGCGGATCGAGGACGCCTCGATGTCGTACGCCAACGTGCGCGACTGGGACGCCCACGGCAAGCGCGAAGCGATGCTGCAACTGATGGACGATGTCTGGCGCAGCAGGGCGTACGGCGACTTCTGGTCGCACGTGCTCGTCGCCGAGGGCGCCGTCGACATCGCGCCCGAGCCCGAACTCGCCACCTACGACATGGCTGCGTTGGTGCCGATCGTCACCGAGGCCGGTGGCCGGTTCACCGGCCTCGACGGGAAACCCGGCTGCTGGAGCGGCAACGCGGTCAGCAGCAACGGCCTGCTGCACGACGAGGTGCTGCACCGCTTGGGAACGTCGGGCGCACCCGAGGCGTAGGTCAGACGACCGTCAGATCGCCGATGCCGAGCGCACCCACTTGGTCGGCGTACTTATCGGCATCACCGACGAGCACGATCGTCCGAGGCTGCGAACTCCATTGCTGCCAGGCCGAGTTCACGTCCTCGAGGGTCAACGACCGCATGGCCGCGAGGTAGTCGGTGATGAACGAGGTGTCCAGGCCGACGAAATGGAGCGACGCTGCCTCGTCGGCGACCGCGTCCGCAGTGGCGTACCGGGCGGGAGCCGTCATCGACAGGAAATCGACGCCCTCGCGCAGCTCCTCGGCGTCCAGACCGCCGTCGACGCCGTCGAAGATCTCCCCCAGCAGCCGTAACGAATCGGGCGTGGAGTCCGCCCGCACCGAGCCCGCGACGATGAACTGCCCGAAGTCGGACCGCGGTCGGAAACTGCCGCGCATCCCGTAGGTATAGCCCTTCTCCTCGCGCAGCACCCGGTCGATGCGGGCGTGCGGCGAACCGCCGACGGCGTACGACAACACCGGGTAGGGCGCCCACTGCGTGCCGTTCTCGCGGGCCGGGCCCAACCAGCCGAGGTGGATCTCGGTCTGCACCGAGCCCGGACGGTCGACGAAGACGACGCGGTTGCGGTCGTCCGCGGGCTGGTCGGATGCGACGTCCAGCGTCGGCGCGGACGTCTGGGAGTGCCAACCGCCCAGCGTCCGGTTCAACGCAGCGAGCATCGTTTGTTCGTCGAAGTCACCCGCCACCACCACGAACGCATCGCCCGGGCGCACCCAGTCGGCGTGAAAGCGTGCGCAGTCCTCACGGGTGAGGTCGGCAAGCGACTCGCGCGTTCCCCCGGTGGGCCGGGACAACCGCGACTGCGGGGTGAAGAAGGTACGGACGAACTCCAACGTCCCGCGGTAGCCGGGGTCGGCGAGATCGTGGTCGATCTGCGAGATCCGTTGCAGGCGATGGCGATTCACCTCCTGCTCAGGGAAGGCCGGTTGGGTGAGGCATTCCAGCGCGAGCCCGAAGCCGGTCTCGACGTTGCGGGTGGTCGCTTCGAGGTCGAGCCAGATGCCGTGCTGGGTGACGCCCGCGTGCAGCGCGATGCCGTTGCCCTCGAACAGTTCGGCCATCTCGTCGGCGGAGTGCGATGCGGTGCCCTCGTCCATCGTCCGGGAGACCATCGTCATCACCCCTTCCCGGTCGCGCGGCTCGGCGGCCAGCGGAACCGGGAGGTTGAGACGGGTGGAGGTGACGTGTTGTCCCGGCAACGGATAGAGCGCGACCTGCAGTCCGTTGTCGAGCGTGTGCTCGCTCGCCTGCGGGAAGGTCCACGGCGCGGGCGGGTGCACCTCGGGTCGGGCGGCGTTCATGCTGCGGCTCCCTTCTTGTGGACGACGACAGCTCGGGAGCCGGGCCGCATCCATTCACTCGCGACCCGGCGTACCTCATCGGCGGTGACCGTCGCGGCGTCGTCCAGGTGGGTGTTGATGAACTGCGGGTCGTCATGCAGCAGCGTCGACTGGCTGATCGTGTCGGCCCGCTCCTCGTGCACGGCGAGCGCCTGCAGCCAGCCGCGCTCGAAGTCGGCGAAGGCGGCCTTCATCTCGGCGCCGGTCGGGCCCTCGTCGGCCAGACGGGTGAGTTCCTCGCAGATGACCTCCTCGACCCGGTCGATGCTCGAGTCCTCGGCCGCGTCCGCTGTCAGCAGGCCGAGCGAGACACCGTCGAGCAGACCCATGCAACTGCGCGAGACGTGGGTGGCGACCTGCTCGCTGCGGACGGCCCGCCGGTACAGCCGCGAGGTGGCCAGGCCCGAAAGGATGTCGAACGCCGCCTCGGCGACCAGGTAGTCACGGGTGTGGTCGGGCGGGAGTCGGAACGCGAGGTAGAGCCGGTCGTCGGGTACGTCGTCCGTGCGCTCGAAACGTAGCGGCGCCGTCAACGGCGGCAACGGTTCCGTGCGCGGGGCGAGCGCGATGTCGGCGCGCGGGATACCGCCGAAGTACTTGTCCGCCAACTCGATCCCCTGTTCGGCACCGACGTCGCCGACCAACGTGAGCACGGTGTTGTTGGGGCCGTAGTGCCGCTTGAAGAAGTCGTGGACGTCGTCCAGCGTCGCCGCGTCCAGATCGGCCATCGAGCCGATCGTGGAGTGGTGGTAGGGGTGGTCCTCGGGGAAGACGAGGCCGTAGAGGTCCTCCAACGCGTGCCCGTACGGCCGGTTGTCGTAGCGCTGTTGCTTCTCCTCCTTCACCACGTCGCGCTGATTGTCCAGGCAGGTCTGCGTGACGGCATCCAGCAGATAGCCGTGCCGATCGGCTTCCAGCCAGAGCGCGAGATCGAGCACGCCGGTCGGGACGGTCTCGAAGTAGTTGGTGCGGTCGAACCAGGTCGTCGCGTTCAGCCGGGAGCCGTGGCCCATCAGGACGCGCATGTGCTCGCCCTCGGCGACATTGCGCGACCCCTGGAACATCAGGTGCTCGAACAGGTGAGCCAGTCCAGTGCGGCCGGGCGTCTCGTGACGTGAACCGACGTTCACCCAGAGGTTCACGGCGACGACCGGGACGCTCGGGTCGGGCGCGACCACGACGCGCAGTCCGTTGTCGAGGGTGTGGTCGTGCACATCGAAGTCCAAGGGCATGGGCGCCACCCTAAGCGGGTGGAACCGCCGTGCCCTGACGGGCGTCGGGGCAATCGTCCGGCATTCGTCCTCACGGGTGAGTTGCCCGGTAACCTGAACCGACGTCCGGCCGGTGCGCCGGACCGCAGATCGTCAACGAAAGTCGGAGACCTGATGAGCACCTCGCACGACCCGCAGTTCGGCAGCCACCCGGCCGCCCCCGCGCACGGCGGTCACGGCGCTCCGGCGCAGATCGTCTGGCAGGACACCTCGCCCGGTGCGACGCCCGCGTGGACAGGCCCGGCCGCCTTCGGCGCCGAGAGCGAGAACGCGCCGGCCGAAGCAGCCGCACACGAGGAACCGAAGTCGCTGTCGTCCGCCTGGGCCTCGTGGTCGCGGACGCAGGAGCCGGCGGCCTCCGATGCTCCCGCCCGGCGCGACAGCTTCACGAACGACCGGAATGACCGACGTGATGACGTGCGCGTCGATGAACCGGTGGCACAGCAGCCGGTCGAGGATTTCGCCTCGCAGGAGCAGGTCGCGCAGGTCGAGCCTGATTCCGACTCCGAGGACCCACGTGAAGCACAGGCGCCGGCCCACGAGCCGAACGTCCCGCAGACCTCGCACGACCAGCACGACCAGCACGAGCACCATGTGCCCGACGAGCAGTCCTCGGGCCTGAGCCTGAGCAAGGACGAAAGCCACCGCGACGAACCGAACGACTTTGGTGCCCCGGCGGACGGTCAGGCCACCATGCACCACCGTCCCGACGACGACGACTTCGGCGGCGAGGACCGGCGTGGACCGGACGACGGATCGCAGGGCGGCTACGACCCGTACGCCCGTCCGGCGCAGCAGCCCGAGCCGTTCGGTGGCCACGACGACCGCGCCCCCGGTGAGGTGCACCGCCCGCCGATGGACGGGCCGCAGGCACAGCCCTTCCAGCGGGACGCCTCGTACCCGGCGCAGGGGCAGCCCCAGGGTTATCAGCAGGGCTACCAGCAAGGACAGGGCCAGGCCGAGGCGCAGGACGCCTGGTCCGCCCACCACCAGGGACTGGCGGCCGAGAGCCCGATGGCGACCGACCCGTCGGCGGGTGACGCGATCCCGGCTCCGCCCGCGAACGATGCCCCGGGCGAGTCCGGTGCAGGCTCCACGGCCACCGACTCCGACGACGATGCACTGACCATCGGGCGTGGACGCGATAACTCGATCGTCCTCGACGACATGTTGGTCTCGCGCAAGCACCTGCGCATCACCGCCGACGACGAAGGACTGCTGTTGGAGGACCTCGGCAGCCGTAACGGCACCTATGTCAACGGACGCCGGGTCGAGCGCTCGCACCTGCAGGAAGGCGACCGGATCGGCGTGGGTGGCACTACGTTCGAGGTGCGCGACGGCTGGCTGGTGACGATCTGATCTCACGAGACGGAGACCGCTTGTTGATCGATTGTTCGAACCTGCCGCGAGTACGCACATGACCACCACGACCAGGGGGACGGGTCGATGACCGATGTCCGCATCACGTACGGCGACAACTCACGCCGTATCGCCAACAACCAGATCCTGACCATCGGCCGCAGCCGCGACAACGACCTGATGATCACCGACGCGGGTGCTTCGCGCCGGCACGCCCAGGTGCGCCGCACGGGTGACCGGATCGAGGTCACCGACCTCGGCTCCTCCAATGGCACCTTCGTCGACGGTCAGCGGATCAGCGGGCCCACGATCGTTGCCGCCGGTGGACGCGTCCAGTTCGGCGGTCTGGATGCGCAGCCGATCGGTGTCGTGATCCGTGACTCGGGTACCACCGGCGGTTCCACGAGTGCGCCGATGCCCTCGGCGGGAGCCCGCATGCCCGGTCCCGGCTCACGCCCGGTGACCGGTGGCCCTTCGGGACCGACCGGACCCACGCGTCCCGGCGGTGGTCCGAGCGGACCCTTACCCAAGCGCCTGCCCGCGACCTCGTCGGTGCCTCGCGTCCCCTCTCACACCGGTGTGGTGTTCGACCGCTACCAGTTGCAGGATGCGATGCGGGCGCCGTCCGACGGTCGCCCGACAGCCTTGAGCGGCGCCGCTCCTCAGGTGCTGGCTCCTGCCGGCGGGCCGGGCGGACAGCGCGGCCCGGGCGGCCCGGGCGGTGCAGGCGCCCCGGGCCCGGGTGCGGCTCAGGGCACGCTGACCATCGGTCGCGGCCTGGAGAACCAGGTCGTCGTCGATGACCTGTTGGTCTCCCGGGTGCATGCTCGCCTGGTGCCGAACGGTGTCGGGTTCGACGTCCAGGACCTCGACAGCCGCAACGGCACGTACATCAACGGTCAGCGGATCACCGCGGGACGTCTCGGCGAGGGCGACCTGCTGGCCGTCGGTCACTCGCGGTTCACGGTGTTGCGCGGTCAGCTCGTCGCCAGCCTCGACGAGGGTGACGTCAACTTCGTCGCCAACCATCTGACCTTCGAGTTGCCGAGTGGCAAGAAGCTGCTGGACGACATCTCGTTCGCCCTCGAAGGGTCCAGCCTGCTCGCGGTCATCGGCCCGTCGGGCGCCGGCAAGTCGACGCTGTTGAAGGCGCTGACCGGTTCGCAGCAGGCGACCGAGGGCGAGGTCTACTACGACGGACGAGACCTGTACGAGAACTTCGACGACCTGCGTCACCGCATCGGAGTCGTGCCGCAGGACGACGTCGTCCACCGCCAGCTCACCGTCAAGCAGGCGCTGCGGTTCGCCGCGGAGCTCCGTTTCCCGGACGACCTCGACAAGCACCTGCGCGACCGCCGGGTCGATGAGGTCATGGGCGAACTCGACCTCACCGCCCACGCCGACACCCGGGTCGACAAGCTGTCCGGTGGCCAGCGCAAGCGCACCTCGGTCGCGCTCGAGTTGCTGACCCGACCCTCGCTGCTGTTCCTGGACGAACCGACGTCCGGTCTCGACCCGGGCCTGGACAAGCAAGTCATGCACACGCTGCGCGGCCTGGCCGACGGCGGTCGCACAGTCGTGGTGATCACGCACAGTGTCGCCAACCTCAACGTCTGCGACAAGGTGCTGTTGCTGGCGCCTGGTGGCAAGGTCGCCTACTTCGGACCGCCCGACCAGGTCCTGCCCTTCTTCGGGCTCTCCGACCACGCCGACGTGTTCACTCAGGTCGCCCGCGATCCCGAGGGATCGAAGCAGCGCTTCAAGGCCTCCCCGCTCGAGGCCGAGCAGATCGAAGCACCGCTGTCGGCTCGTCGTCCTGCGCAACGTCCGCTGGAGAAGCCGCCGAGGCAGCAGTCCATCGGTTCGCAGTTGTCGACGCTCGCGCGGCGGCACCTCAAGGTGATCTTCGCCGACAAGGGTTACACCGCGTTCATGCTGTTGCTTCCGGTCGTGCTCGCCGTCCTGGTGATGGTCGTCCCGAGCAAGCACGGACTGGCCACTCCGCCGGCCGATCAGATCAACACCGCCGAACCACGCGTCCTGCTGGTGGTGATCATCGTCGGGGCGCTGTTCATGGGCACGGCGGCGAGCATCAGGGAACTGGTCGGCGAGCGCGCCATCTTCACCCGGGAGAAGGCGGTCGGTCTGTCACCGGCGGCGTACCTGTGGAGCAAACTGGCGATCTTCGGCTTCCTGACGCTGCTGCAGTCGATCGTGCTGGTCGTCCTGGTGACGTTGGTCAAGCCCGGTCCGTCGTCGGCGGTGATGTTCGGCAGCGGACTGATCGAGTTGATCATCGCCACCTGGCTCACCGCTTTCTGCGCGGTCGCGCTCGGCCTGTTGATGTCGAGCTTCGTGACGACCAGCGAGCAGGTCATGCCGCTGCTCGTGGTGTCGATCATGACGCAGATGGTGCTGTGCGGTGGCCTGTTCCCTGTCGACGGGCGAGCGGTCATGGAGCAGCTGAGTTGGTTCACCCCGGGTCGCTGGGGGTACGCCGCGGCCGTGTCCACCGTCGGTCTGCAGGACTGGATCCCCGACGGCGAACAGTTCGCCGCCTATCGTGCCGACGTCGATGACCCACTGTGGTCGCACTCCTCCGGCACCTGGATCCTGTGCGTCGCGATGCTGCTGGTGCTCGCGGCCGTCTTCACCGCGTTGACCCAGTGGCGGTTGCGCAAGACCGCCGACTGATCAGCACCACAAGCAGCCACACCCTGGGCAGCCCCACCGACAATTCGGTGGGGCTGCACCCGTTTCGGCACGTATCCTTCTCGGTATGCCCCGTGAAGCCGGCAAGAAGATCATCGCCAACAACAAGAAGGCGCGCCACGACTACCTCATCGAGGAGACGGTCGAGGCGGGCCTGGTCCTCATGGGCACCGAGGTGAAGAGCCTGCGCATGGGGCGCGCCAACCTCACCGACGGTTTCGCCGGCGAACGCAACGGCGAGCTGTGGTTGGAGAACGTCCACATTCCCGAATACCTGCAGGGCACCTGGACCAACCACTCGGCCAAGCGCCGTCGCAAGCTGCTGATGCACCGCGCCGAGATCGACAAGCTGATCGCCAAGTCGCGCGAGTCCGGGCACACGCTCATCCCGCTGTCGCTGTACTTCCTCGACGGCAAGGCGAAGGTCGAGATCGGCCTGGCGAAGGGCAAGAAGCTGCACGACAAGCGGCAGTCGCTGCGCGAACGGCAGGACAACCGCGAAGCCGAGCGGGCGATGTCGAACGCGTTCAAGCGCGGTCGCAGGTAGGCGCGATGCGCAGGCGCACGGCAGGAACGGTCATGGTGGCCGCGCTCCTGCTCGCGAGCTGCACCTCGGGGTCACCCGGCTCCGGCGAATCCTCACCCTCAGGCTCTGGCGGGTCCTCACCGTCGACCACACCGTCGACCACACCGGCGGGCTCCGACTCCCCCAGGCTCACCGTCCGGCCGGTCGCCGGCGGGCTGGAGCACCCCTGGGATCTTGCGTTCCTGCCGAGTGGCCAGATGTTGGTGGCCGAACGATCGGGCCGCCTGTCCCTGCTGTCCTCGACGCGGCCCGGGGCACAGCGCACACCCGTCGCTGCCGACCTCGACTCTCTGAACGCACGCGGCGAGGGTGGTCTGATGGGTCTGGTGCTGATGCCGGACTTCGCGACATCGCGTCAGTTCCTCACCTGTGAAACCCACCGCGAGGTCGACATCCGTCTCGTCGTGCGGAAACTCTCGCCGGACGGTCGCAGTGCCGACCGCGTCCGCGATCTGTTGACCGGGCTCCCTGTTGCCGGCAGCGGACGTCACTCGGGCTGCCGGATGGACTACGGCACGGACGGCATGTTGTACGTCGGCACCGGAGATACGGCGGATGCGGCTGTGCCGCAAGACCGCTCGAGCCTCGGCGGGAAGGTGCTGCGGATCGATCCACGCACCGGCAAAGTGCCTGCGGACAACCCGTATGCGTCCTCCTCGAACGCCGGCGAGCGCCTGGTGTGGACGTACGGTCACCGCAACGTCCAGGGCGTGGCCGTACGCGGGTCACGGGTGTACGTCGCCGAACACGGACCCGACAAGAACGACGAGATCAACCTGCTGCGCAAGGGCGCCAACTACGGCTGGGACCCCAGCAAGGGCGGTAGCCAGGACGACTACGACGAGTCGGTGTCGATGACCGACACCGACCGCTTCCCCGACGCGGTGCCGGCCGTGTGGTCGTCCGGCGACATGACAGAGGCGATCTGTGCGGCGACCTTCCTGACCGGCAAGCAATGGAAGAACTGGGACGGCGCACTCGTCACGACGGCGCTCAAAGGTTCGAAACTCCTTGTGTTGCACCTTGATTTGTCGGGGACGAGGGTGGTCTCGACACAGGCTCCGAAGCCGGTGAACGAGGCGTACGGACGCCTTCGTGCAGCCCGTCAGGGTCCGGACGGCGCGTTGTACGTGACCACCAGCAACGGCAGCGACGACCGCGTCCTGCGGATCAGCGCCGGTTGATCAGCCGATCCAGCTGCGGGGGTCGACGGCCTGTCCGTCATTCAACGTCGTGTAGTGCAGGTGACAACCGGTGGACCGACCCGTGGTGCCGACGTACCCCACCAGCTGGCCCTTCTTCACCGTGCCGCCACGGACGGCGAACGCCGACAGGTGCTCGTACATCGTGGCGAGGTTGACCCCACGGACGAACCCGTGGTCGACGACCACGTAGTTGCCGGCCACGCTGTTGTAGGTCGCGGTGACCACCTCGCCGGCGGCGGACGCGTACACCGGCGTCCCGCAGGCCAGGGCCCAGTCGACGCCGGCGTGCAGCATCCATATCTTCAGCACCGGGTTGCGACGCATGCCGAACTCGGACACGATCGAACTCGGTGACGCGGGCGGCTCGAGGAAGCCGCTGCTGCGGCTGGGCGCACGCGGGGCAGCCGCCGGTGGCGGCACGGCCATGCGTGCCTGCCGGGCCGCTTTCGCGCGGGCTGCGGCGCGCGAGGCCAGCACCCGGCCCAGGCGGGAGGACTCGCCCTTCTGCCAGGCCAGCAGCTTCAGGTCGGCCTTGCGCTGCCGTTCGAGGGAGTCGCGTTGGGTGATCTGGGTGCGTCGCAGTGACTCCAGGCGGGTCTTGGCGGACCGCGCGTTGTTGCGAGCAGTCGTCGCCGCGGTCACCGCGGTGCCGGCCTGCACCTTCAGCCGGGCGACTCGCCGGCTGGCAGCACCGAGCCGGTTGATCGCAGCGGTCTTGGACGCCTTCTCCCCCGCCAGGCTCGTCAGGACGCCGTTCTGCTGGCGCATCACGATGTCGGCCAGTGACATCGTCTCCGACGGGTTCTTGCGACTCATCAGGATCTGGAGCGTGAGGTCGAAGGACCCCAGACCACCGGTCATGTAGCTCTGCCGCGCCACACCACCCACCAGACGTTTGGTCCTGACCTGATTGGTGTTGATCGTGGTCAGGTCACCGCGGGCCCGACGCTCCTCGGACTGCGCGATCTTGAGCTGGCTGTTGACACCCTTGAGGTGGTTCTCGGCGCCGGTGAGCGCCTTCTGCTTGGTGCCCAGGTCGGTACGTGCCTTCGCCAGCAGGCCGTCGGTGCGACGCAGTGCGTCCGAGGCAGCGATCAACTGACGACTCACGGCGTCGAGCCCGCCGGCCGTCGCGATGATCTGCCGGTCGATCTTGGCCTTCTGGTCGCCGGGATCCTCCGCTGCCGCGTTTGCCCCGCCGGGAACGAGCATCATCAGTGCCGCGATGGCTGCACCGCGTCGCAGGGTCGGGCGCAGACCTCGTTCAGTTCGCTCCACGTCGCTTGTGCCTTTCTGCGTCACACCTACACCCTCACCACACGGCGCAGGCTCAACCATGAGACGAGGATGGACAACACGACGGCTCCACCCACCAACCAGGGTAGGACTTGCCACACCTCGTCCGCACCGATGAGCGCAATAACGTCACCCCCGCGACCCTCGGCCGAAAACAGATCGGCCACGCCCTTGACGACCAGCAGCCACAGCGCAACCCCGGCCAGCACGGCACCAAGTAGAGCAGCCAGGACCACCTCGATGACGAACGGCAGGTAAATGGTCGTGGCCGAGGCGCCCACCAGGCGCATGATCTCGACCTCGCGCCGTCTGCTGAACGCCACTTGTCGCACCGTCGTACTGATCAGCAGGATCGAGCACAGCACCATCAGCGCCGCGAGACCGACGGCGGCGACGCTGAGCACACCGAGCAGCTTGAAGAAGGTGTCGAGCACCTTGCGCTGGTCGGTGATCGCCTCCACCCCGGGCGATCCGTCGATGGCAGCCACCACCTCGGCGTAACGGCTGGGGTCGGACAGCTTCACCCGGAAGGACGCAGGCATGGAGTCAGGACCGACATCGCCCAGGTAGGGGCTGTTCTTGAACTGCTGCTTGAACCGTTCGTACGCCTGCGCGGCGGACTCGTAGTGGATCTCCTCCACCAGCGGCTTCATGCTCTCCAGGTCACGCTTGACCTGGTCGCGTTGTGCCGGGGTCACCGCACCGTCGACGCACGAGGCGGCCGCCGAGGAGTCCTTGGTGCACATGAAGATCGAGACCTCGACCTTGTCGTACCAGTACCCCTTGGCCATCGTGACCTGCTTCTGGGCAAGCAGACCGAGACCGAGGAAGAACATCGACACCATCGTGACCAGCACGACGGAGATGATCATCGACATGTTGCGGCGAATTCCGCTGCCCACTTCGCCGAGCATGAACCGCAGTCGCACCTCAGTTCACCAACCGTCCGCGCCGACGGACGCCGGGTTCAGGCTCGGCGATGTAGCTGCCGAGTTGCTCGTCGCGCACCAACTTGCCATTGTGCAGTTCGATGACCCGCTTGCGGAACAGGTCGACGATGCGCTCGTCGTGGGTTGCGACCACGACGGTCGTACCCGTCTTGTTGATCCGCTCCAGCACCTTCACGATCTCAGTGCTGGTGTCAGGGTCCAGGTTTCCGGTCGGTTCGTCGGCCAGTAGAATCTGGGGCTTCTTCACCATCGCCCGCGCGATCGCGACGCGCTGCTGCTCGCCGCCGGACAACTCGTGCGGTCGCCGTTTGGCCAGGCCGTCGAGGGAGACCAGTTCGAGGATCTCGGGCACCATCTGCTTGATCCGGTGCCGCTTGGTACCGAGCACTTGCAGGGCGAACGCGACGTTCTGCGTGACGGTCTTGTTCTCCAGCAACCGGAAATCCTGGAAGACGACCCCGATGTCCCGGCGCAGTTGCGGCACGTGCCGGTCGGGCAACGTACGCAGGTCGCGGCCCGCGACCAGGATCGCGCCGCGGGACGCGGTGATCTGGCGGGTCATCAACTGCAGCATCGTCGACTTGCCGGAGCCGGAGGTCCCGATGAGGAAGGCGAAGTCGCCGCGCCCCACGTCGATCGACACATCCGCCAGTGCCGGGTCGGTGCTGACTGTGTACCGCTTGGTGACGTTCTCGAAGGTGATCATGCGGGTTCGAGCAAGGCCTCACGTCGGTCGGATGGTGCGGCCGCAGCGAGATCCTCGCCGGGGCATCGCCACCGTACGCCGCGGTAGCGTCCGGCCCCGGACGGCACGCCGGACGCCCGGCCAAATGGCGTTGCGGCATGGTCCTGACGCATGGGCAGGTCTACCCATGGTGCACGCTCGCGGGCGGCTGGCGCGGCGGTGTCGTGACCGCGGCGATGACGATCGACAACCACCACTGATCGGCTCGCCGGCTACAAAGGGGATCGGCTCGGACATCCATCGATGTCCGAGCCGATTGTCGTGCAATCACTCGCGAAAAACGCTGTGCGTCAGTCTTTTTCGCCGGTGCGCTTCCAGCGGATGCCGGCCTCGATGAAGGCGTCGATCTCGCCGTCGAAGACTGCCGAGGTATTGCCGGTCTCCTGCTCGGTGCGCAGGTCCTTGACCATCTGGTACGGGTTCAGCACGTACGAGCGCATCTGGTCGCCCCAGCTCGCGGTGGAGTCGCCCGCCAGTTCCTTGCGCTGTGCGGCCTCCTCCTGGCGCTTGAGCAACAGCAGTCGGGACTGCATGACGCGCAGGGCGGCGGCGCGGTTCTGGATCTGGCTCTTCTCGTTCTGCATCGAGACGACCACACCGGTCGGGATGTGCGTCATGCGCACCGCCGAGTCGGTGGTGTTGACGCTCTGGCCGCCGGGGCCGCTGGAGCGGAAGACATCGATCTTGAGCTCGTTCTCGGGGATCTCGATCGAGTCGGTCTGCTCGATCAACGGGATCACTTCAACCGCGGCGAAGCTGGTCTGGCGTCGGCCCTGGTTGTCGAACGGGCTGATCCGCACCAGGCGGTGGGTGCCGGCCTCGACCGACAGGTGTCCGTACGCGTAGGGCACGTTGACCTCGAAGGTGGCCGACTTCAGGCCGGCCTCCTCGGCGTAGCTGGTGTCCATCACCTTGGTCGGGTAGCCGTGACGCTCGGCCCAGCGCAGGTACATGCGCATGAGCATCTCGGCGAAGTCGGCGGCGTCGACGCCACCCGCTCCGGCGCGGATCGTGACGACGGCCTCGCGCTGGTCCCATTCGCCGTTCAACAGGGTGCGCACTTCGAGTTCGCCGACGGCCTTGCGGATCGAGATCAGCTCACGCTCGGCTTCGGCGAGGGTGTCGGCGTCGTTCTCCTCGGTGGCCATCTCGACCAGTACCTCGAGGTCGTCGATGCGCTGGTCCATGGTCTCGATGCGCTCGATCTCGGAGTTGGCGCGCGAAAGAGCGCTGGTCACCTGCTGCGCCTTGTCGGGGTCGTCCCAAAGGTCGGGGGCGCCGGACTGCTCCTCGAGGTCGGTGATCTGAGCCCGGAGCGCGCCCATGTCGGTCACGTCACTCACCGACTTCATCGTCGCACGAAGTTCCTTCAGTTCCACCGCAAAATCAACAGCCACAGTCGGCAAGCCTACGGCAGTGCCGCGCACTTGCCGAACCTACTGATGCGCGCCGAGCCCACCTGGCAGACCCAGTGGGTTCGGCACTCACGGTAGGACGATGGAACGTGCTCGTGACTCGACGGTCACCGATACCTCGGTGCCGAGGAACGACAGGAAGCCCCCGGTGATCGGCGGCCGGACCAGTGCCTGGACGCGTACGACGGCCGTGTTGTTGCCCGGTGCCGAACCGTTCACCACCTGCCAGGCCTGGACATTCGCCGGCACCTCCTGCCGGGACAGGCTTCCCTGCGCTGCCTGGCCCACTCGTGCGTCGGTCAGTGGCACTCCTCCCGCCAGCCCGCCCCGGTACACCGATCCTTCGTCCACGCTGTCGGCCGCTTCGAGGGCCGCGGAGTCGGCTGCGTTCAGCACCCGCATCTTGGCCAACTGAACTGCCGTGACGTCGATGCCACCCACGACAAGGAGGCCGAGTATCGCGAACAGTCCGGCCGCGAGGACGAAGATGCGTCCACCTTCGGGGTCTCGCTGCAGACGGGTGACGAGCGCGCGCACGAGCCACCTCATTCGCGGTACTTCCCCACCGATTCGACGTGAGTGCTGGTCATGCGCACGGAGGTGGGAACCACTGCCCCGAGGAAATCGGGCACCAGCGGGAGATCGACGTCAACAGCGGTGCGCACGGTGACCTGGGCGCCACGGGTCAGGCACGGCGATGCTGAGCAGGCGACCGTCATATCGCCGCTCAGACCATGATCGGCGAACACCAACGCCGCCCCTGCATCGGCGCGTCCGGCCGCGCTCGCGTCGTCCGAGGCGGTGACGTACATGCGGCCGGCTTCGCGCGCCGCCCCGGAGACCGCGTAGGCCCCGGCCTGCATCCTGGACAAGGTGATGACCAGATAGAAGACCGGCAGTGTGAGCAGCACACCGACGACGAGGAACTCCAGCACGGCGCTGCCGCGTTCGGGTTCCCGCAATCGGACGCGTATCCGCTCGACCAGCGTGCTCAGAGCATGCCTCATTGCGCCTCCGCGTACGCCCGCCCGGACACTTCGAGCCCGCCTGGTGGACCGAAAGGCCCGAGCACCGGAAGTTGCGCACGCACCTTGATCACGACGACGCGCGCACCGCCTTCGGTCGTCTCACTCGCACTCACGTCACTGGAGAACCGGTCGTCCAAAGCTTGATCGATCAGGCCACGGGTTCGATCGGCACCGGCAGCCGGTGTCGAGTCGGCGCGAGCACCGTAACGGGCACCCTCGACGGCGTACGCCGTCAAAGAGTTGCGCACGAACAAGGCGAACCCCACCTGGAACGCACCGAGGAAGAGCACGACCAGTAAAGATCCGACCATCGCGAACTCCGCGACGGCGCTGCCCCGTTCGCGATCGGACTCATTTTCCGCCGTTGACGCCGTGGATGGCATTGTCGAACAAGCTGGTGAGCTGAGGCTGGGCGAACTGCCAGATCGCGGTGACCAGTCCTGCGGTCATCAAGGTGATCAGAACCCAGCCCGGCACGTCGCCGCGCTCACCCTCGCCGCGCAGCTCGACCAGTCGGCGCAGCATCCGGTCGGACATTCTCTGCAGACCGCTCATTGTTCCTACCTCCGTGTTTTCCCTTGAGACACAATGCAATTCACATCGTGAGTTTGAGCGCGGACAGCCCTGGCCAGACCGCGAAGAGGATGGTCACCGGCAGGACGAGGAACACCACCGGAACAGCAATAGCAACGATAACCCTGTACTCGACATGAGTGCGGCCCCAGCGAGTGCGCTAACACTCCACTGAGGCCTCGGCTTCAACCGCTAAAGGGAGCGGGAACCGTGGGATCGATCGTATCCGTGTGGGTGTCGTTGTGCACCTACCTGCAGGGCACCGCGTTGCTTGCCGTCCTCGGCGCTCTCATCGTCGCGGTGCTGCGCCTGCACTACTTGCTTCACCGGACTGAGCAGCCGTCACTTTCAACGACACCTGCGCCCGAGGTTGAGCACCCGGCTCGGTGGTCGGCGTGACCTGGCAGGAAAAGCGCAACGGCTGGATCGGCGTCGATGGGCAGACCATCCGCAGCGCCGACACCTTCACCGAGGTTCACATCGAGTGGAACGTACCCGAGCGCTCCGACGCCGTAGCGGTCCAACTCGCTTGGTATGAGGGCGAACTCGCCCTGCACGTCCGAACCGATGAATGGGCCGTGCTCACCAAGCGCACAGCACTCGACGTTGCTGCCTCCATCATCCGGCTCGCCAGTCAGATGGACGACTAAACACCAACCCAACCGAAAGGAAAACTGACCATGCCCGCACAACGCATCACGCCGATTGAGCTCCGGATCACCGAAGGGTCGAACGATCTCTACTTCTCCGAGAACTCCGACTTGAACGACCTCATGGCGACCACTCGCCCGACGTGGCCGCGACTCCCGATCAACGCCGAAGGCGGCTTCGTCCTCATCGCGCTCGACTGTGACGGTGACTTCGATCAGGTCGTTGTCGCACCGCCCACCGGGTCCGACCGCTCGCACACCGTCGAAATGATGCTCAGCGCCCGCGACGCAGCGCATGAGGTATATCGCGCTCTCGACTACATCGGGTCCGGCAACGAGGTGCCCTCGCTCTACAACAACTGAGAACGATTCTCGCGGCGTCCTCCCTCACGGTCCTAGCCGCCAACCAACTCAGCGACCGCCTCGACAAAAGTCCTACAGCCGCGCGTGCGGGGAACGCGGTAGCACGTAGTCAGTAGTCCGGCCGGATGCCCTACGTGTCCAGCACAGCCTGCTCTCGTCTCGGGAGCGGGCTAGAAGTGTTGGCCCCTTCCGAGTGGGGTGGCTGGATCGGGGGTAACCCTGGTGGGGGATGCCAGAACTCTGCCCACCGCCAGGTGGTCCGCGCCTGCGAAGTGAATGCCGATCACGACACCCGCGCCCAATCCCTGCAGGTCGGCAAGTCTGCCGCCCCCGTAACCGAGGTGAGGATCTGAGGCACTATCAGGTGGTCCGCGCCTGCGAACTGTCTGCTTGACCGGCTCGCAGCTCGGCGATCTCTCGCCGCAGCGCACGCAGTTCCACCAGCACGTCGTCGGACGCGGCCTCTTCCTCACGCACGCGGTCAGCCAGCCATGACGCCAACGTGGCGGTGACAGTTCCGAGCAACGCGATGCCACCCACCATCAGCGCCGCCGCGATGAACCGCCCGGTGGTGGTCACCGGGAACGTGTCGCCGTAACCGACCGTGGTCATCGTGGTCAACGCCCACCACCACGCATCACCGAACGACGTGATCGAAGCATCCGGGTTCAACCGCTCGGCGTCGAGCACGGCCAGCGCCGCAACGAATGACAGCAGCACCGAGCCGCCGGCCAGGTACACAGCCACACGGCCACGGAGACCAACCGACGCGCGACGGTTCAGGACGTTCAGCAAGGTCACCAATCGCAACAGCCGCAGCGGACGCAGCAGCGGGAGTGCGATGACGGCCAGGTCGAGCAGGTGCCGCAGCACCCAGCGACCACGGTGCTGGGCGAGCAACAGGCGCACAACGTAGTCGAGGACGAACAACGCCCACGCCAGCCACTGCGCCACTTCGCAGACCGCGCGAACGGTGGCGCCCACATCGGGCCACAGGATCGGCAAGGCGTACGCCACCAGGAACGCGACCGCAGCCGCCATCAGGGGCCACTCAGTGGCGCGCTCCCAACGCTCAGCACGCCCGGTTCGTTCACTCATGAGCCGCAGCCTAGGTGCCGTCGCCGGATCGGGGGTCGGGGAAGCCAAAGCGAACAGCCCTGCCCTGCAGGTCCGCTACGTCTGCAAAACCGATGCCCGAATGCTCAACTCGCGCCCATCGTCAATAGAGCGGCAACCAGCCCGGACCAAGGTCGGGGCGTTCACTGCTGCGGCCCTCGAAGAACTCCACCAGGGCATCACTCCCCGACGACAGCAAGTAGTGCTTGGACCACGGGCGGCGGGTCCGTGCAAGGTTGCGGGCGTTGCTCGCGGGACGCTCCTTGCTTGCCCAACCAGACTCCACAGCCCACGCGTCGACAGCCTCCTGCCAGGCACGCCGGGCACGGTGAGCACGACGACCAGGGCGAAACGTCGCATCCTGTTGGTAGGCCGGCTCCCGAACCTCATCGCTCCACACCTCGATGCACGGGCCTGACTGCAGGTGCGCCGGCAACCCATAGGCGGCACGCGGGGTCGGCTGCCTGGCCGCCCGACGCCTACTCATCGCCGACGATCCTCCACCCCAGCGCAACCAGGGCACGCGGCGACAACCCCAGCGACTCGGACGCGTGCCGCGCCTCGAGGGCCTGCCATGACGCGGCCTTGCCGCTGAAAATCGCGGTCTCGTAGGCGACCAGCACACCGACCACGCCGCGGGCGCTGTCGTCCCATTGCGTAGCCTGCGGAGACTCCCACAGCTCGGCCCAGCGTTCTCGCTCGGCATCGGTCCAGTCGCGGCCCTTCGGCATCTCGGGCACCGGCAACTGACAGCCGCCCGCCGGAAGGTCGATGAGGGCGTTACGGGGTCCGCTGCTCACCGGGCGACGGTGCGCTCGAGAGTGCGGTTTAGCGGCGTTACGTGGGGTCGGCATGGGCGGTTCTCCTGTCGTGTGTGGTGGTCGTGAGGGGCGTCCAGCGGGGGTTGAGCGGTACGCCGGAGGTTTATTCGCCTCCCCGGCGGGCGGTCAGAGAGTCGGCCTGGCCCCTCGCCCCACCCCCTCGGCGGGTCGGTGCGGTTGGTGGGGAAGCGTGCGCCGCGCAGGTGCGTCTTAGCGGGAGAAAGAACCGCGCTCGACACCTTCGCTCCTGTGATCGGCCTGTCGGTGACGTTGACGCGGCGCACGCTGGTCTGTGTCGGGTCAGTTGACCCGCTGCTTGACGAACTTGCCGGTCTCGGGGTCGAGCACGCTGCCGAACTCGGAGCCGTCGATCGGGTTGCTGGTTCGGCCCTGGGCGGCGGCGGTGGTCCAGCTCGTGGCGGTCACGCGCCCGGTCTGGTCGGTCATCACCCATTCGTCGGTGTTCGGGTTGCGGTGCATGGTCTGCGGGCCGTCGTCGGTGTGATGTTGCACGACGTCAAGCCGTGATCCGTCACGGGCGATCCAGGCCAGCGGGTCGGCCTTGGTGGTGCCGGTGGCCGTGAGCGCGGCGGCCAACGGGTCGGCGTCTCCTTCGGTGGCGGCGGCGAGGGTGTCGACTTCGGCGGCGGCGTCGTAGTCGTTGAGCGAGTCGGCGAGGTAGTGCAGCACGCGCCCGATGGGTGTGAAGCTCACTTCACTGTTGGACATGGGCAGCACGTTCGCCGGCGGGGTCGGCTCCGTTGCCGGGGTGCCGGTCAGGCGGCGGGCGTGTACGGCTCGTAGCGCGACGGCGTGCTCAGCGTCGATCGCGCCCTGCCATTCGAGCATCGCCGTTACCCACGGTTGTGCAGCGAGCACCCGCTCGAACTCTCGGCGGGCGGCGGTCGTCGCCTTGCGTGCGTCGCCGGCCTCGGCGGTGTGCCGGGTCTGGAGGTAGTGCCGTGCCCATGCGAGCCGGCGGGCGGCCCGCCGGGTGTTCTCGGCCTCGGCTTCGGCCTGGGCCTGCCGTTCGAGGTCTGCAAGCTTGGCGCGGTCGGCTTCGGTCGATGCCGCGGTGTCGCTCTCCGCGGTGGCGATCCGGTTGCGAACCTCGGTGATCTGGTCAGCGGTGTTGGTGTTCATCGGTTGTTCTCCTTGTGTGTGGTCGTGCTCGGGTTGGCAGTCAGCGCGAGGCGTGCGGCCAGGTCGGCAGCGTCGTCGGTGTTGTGGCTGTCGAGTGGATGCTGCCGGTCGGGTTGCTGGTCGATCGCTGCGGCGAGCCGCTGCAGCGCGGTCGGGTCGGTCATGGGTGTTGCTCCTTCGGTTGGTGGGCGGTTCGCCCGGTGGGTGGATCGGTTTGTGAACCCGCGCTGACGTACTTCTCCGGTGGTGCCGTGGTGGCAGCCAGCGCGAGTGTGTGGGGGCAGGCGGGTCGGTCGGTGGTGCCGTGGGTAGCGCAGACCCATCGGATGCGGTGACTTGTTCGGCGGATGCGTACGCGGGTGCCGTCGACCGTGGCGACCGCGTGGTGCTCGTCCCAGCGCAGCACGTCCACGGTGTTCACTGCTCCGCAACCGTTCGCCGTGAGGCACGCTCGCCGTAGTCGCGTCCGGCCCACACGCCGAATGAGGCTTTGAGTTCACCGGCGGCTGCAGCGCACTCGGCCAGGACGGAGCACCCTGCACACCAGCGGGCGGCCTGCGCCCGGTCCTCGGTGTCCTCCGACAACCACAGTTCGTGCGCGCCGGGCTCACCGCAGCGGGGCCGGTCACCTGCCTCGGCCATGCGCACCAACGCCTGCGTGAGTGCGTCCGTGGCCGTGGTCGTCATGCCATCCGCCGATCGCTCGCCGGCACCATCTCGGGTGGTGTCGCTGACCGTGTGGTGAACAACCGCAGATCATCGACGACCGCCCGCAGTTGAGCGTCACGACGTTGCTGCCGGGTACGTTCGATCACGCGGCCGACGATGTATGCGTCAGCGGTGACCACCAGCAGCGTGCCGATGTGCAGGGCGTCCAGGGCGTTCACTTGTCCGCCTCGGTGATCGCGTGGTGCATCTCGCCGATGAGGTCGGCGGGGTCGGTCAGCACGTAACCGCCTCGGTCGTGTCGCCCGTGCGTCTCGCACTCGCTTGGGCAGTGGCCGGCGCGGTGTCCGAGGTAGGACCGCACAACCTCGGGGTTCGGGTCGGTTCCGCCTCCGTGGCTGTGGACGTGGCCGCAGTGCGGGCAGACCAGCCGCAGAGTCCATCGGCCGCCGATGTAGACGGCGACAGAAAGCGGTGCTTCGGGGTTCTTCACTTCGCTCTCCCTCGGGGTTGTGCGCTTGGTGAGGTCAGCCCGGCGGCACTGGGCCTTGATGCGCTGGTGCTCAATGCGCTCGGCCCAGCAGGTCGAGCAGACCGCCGGTTGGTTGTTGGTGGGTGTTCTGCACGACTGGCAAACGGGGGGCACGCTCTCGGTGGGTTCGATGGGTGAGTTGTGACCCAAATGCCCGTGACCCGTGCCCGTGCCTATAGAGAGGGGCACGGGGGCACGGTCACTTTCGGGCGTTTTTGCCCGTGCCGGGGGCACGGTCGGGGCACGGTCGGGGCACGGGGGCACGCTGGTCATTCCTGACCCCCGTTCTCGCCGGGGTACGGCTTCACCAAACGGTGAGGCGTCGGGCTCACGTAGCCGTCTGCGATGAGATGTGACAGCGCCGTGCGGATTGTCTCCGTCTTGCCCGTCACGACATCGCAGAGAACGCGTTGTGCGAGTCCTTGCGGGTGCTCGGTGAGGGTGTCGGCGACGCGCTGCATCATCATCGTGGGCCGGTGAGCTTCGCGGGCGCCGTCCTCGGGTGCTCGAACTTCGCCGACGATGCATGACTCGTCCGGATCGCTGGCGTCGATCACCAGGTCGGCGAACCAGTGCAGACCACCGGACGCGGGGCGTGCATCCTTCCGAAGGTCACCGGGCCGGTCCTTGGCGATGAGCACCGAAGACCGACCGACCAGGCCGCGCCCGAACTTGGATCGGTTTTCGAGCACGTACGCGGCACCGTCGAGCGCGTTCAACTTGTGTACTGCACCAATGGCATAGCGTCCTCGGCCCTCTGCCGACTTCGTGACGTGATCGAGTGAGACGACGGCGGCGCCGTAGGAGGTCAGCGGACGCACCAGCAACCGCCCAAACATGGCCGCGTCCTTGTTGTTGAGCGGGTCGAGGCCGTGCAACGTCATGCCCTCGGTAATGCCATCGAGGATCACCAGCGTCGGCGCCCGCGACGACATGAAACCGGCCAGGTCGATCCGTGCCAACGCGTCGGTGATCGCTTCCTCAGGTCGGAAGTAGTGGAACCGTTCCGCGATGACTTCGGGCGGAACACCGAGTGTCAGCAGGCGCCACACAACCGGCCCTTCCGCGTCCTCGAAATCGATGTAGCCGACGTGGTGGCCGGCTGCCATTTCGTCGGCAGCGGCGATGAGGGCCAACCAGGTCTTTCCACCCTCCGATTCGGATGCGATCGTGTGAGCCTTGCCGGGGTAGAACAGGCCGCGCCCGTCCGAGCGTCGTCCGATGGTCGCTGTCGGTGCCTGCCACTTGCCGGCGAGCACTTCGGCGAGGTCGACCGGCTGCCAGGTTCGCCGGGTCAGCACGCCGTCCTCGTCGTAGCGGTCGGCGTCGACACTGTGCAGACTCATCGCGGATCACCTTCGATCAGGCGCACGTCGTAACCCTCGTGCTGCAACATGCTCAGCACGTCCGACAACCGCTCTCGGCGGACCGCACGGGCCCGCACGACGCGATCGTTCGTGGACGGCACGCCGTACCGCTTGAACACCTCGGAGACGTGCCCACGAACGAACACGTATCGGATACTCGACCCCGCGTAAACGCTTGCGTGCTTCACGCGGCACCACCCCGCAGGGAGTCATGCACGGCGCGGCGGTGCGTCTCACGCGCTTCTTCCAGCCGCTCGGCAACCTCGGCCCACGGATCGTTCACCGGGTCCACGTTGAGCGCGTCCCAGAACGGGTGGCGATCGCCGCCAGCGGCCGAATGCACCACAGCACGGGCAGCCTCGAACTCGGCGTTAGCGATGTCCTCCGCAGCGCGCAGCCCATCGGCGAAACCGGCGTCATAACCGGCCTGGTGGGTGTCCTGCAGGAACGACAGCGTGAACATCGGCACCTCGGCCACCTGCGTCGGCTCAGACACTGCGGCCACCGCCGATCACCGGCTGCAGGAAGTCACAGCACCGGGTGCACAGATCGAACGTCACCCGCGCCGGCATCCCGTCCACGCTTGCGTTCCAACACCATTCGCGCCGGGACGGCCACTCAGCCTCGGCACGGCACAACCAACAGCGCGTCGAGCACTGACACCCGTACTCGTCTCGGCAGACCTCGCCGCCGTCGCACCCGGCGACCGCCAGGATCACGCCAGGCCGGATGAGGCCGGCGTCGATCGCCGCACCCAACACCATGTCGGCCTCGAACTCAGCCAGGGTCAGGACCGTGCTCGGGTTCAGCAGTGTGCTCATCGGCTCTCACCGCCCAACTCGGCGACGAAACAGACCGGGCCGATGCCACGCTCCACCGACTTCTCAGCGCGCAGCGGGTGACGACACGCACGGCACCTGATGGTTGGCTCGTCGGCGTGATCCGGCTCTATAATGGAACCGGATTCGCCGCCATGAATCTTCTGAGACGCCGCCTTCGCCGGGCGGCGTTTCCCTTTGTCGAGACTCACTC
This sequence comes from Yimella lutea, assembly GCF_006715095.1. Lineage (NCBI taxonomy): Bacteria > Bacillati > Actinomycetota > Actinomycetes > Micrococcales > Dermacoccaceae > Yimella > Yimella lutea. The sequence goes on along the minus strand of NZ_VFMO01000001.1, from coordinate 1,293,758 downwards.
GCGACCACCCCGCAGCACCCGACGCACGGCGCTCTCGCCGGTCGGGTCGGAGTAGCAGAGTCGGTAGTACACCGAATCGAACTCGTGCTGGGTCGCACCCGTGAGCGCAACCGCGTTCGCCAGGTACGCGCCGAACGAAACACCCTTGGTCGCAACGATGTTCACGTAGTCACGGCACAGCCGGCCCACCCTCGACGGCGACAACCGGACACCCGTGCGTTCGAGCATCCCGTGCGTCTCGCGGGTCAGGGTCTCCACCGTGGGCACGGTCTGGTCCTGGTCTCGGTCCTCGTGGTTCGACCGGATGTTGCGGGCGGCCGACTCGGCCGCGTAGGTGGTCACGCTGCACCGCCGCGCAATAGCACAGCGAGGCGGTCACGCTGCTCGGGTGTCAGTGGCGGGGCCTCGGCCACCACCTTGGCGATGTGCTCGGCGAGCTTCTCGGCGCGGTACGAACGTCGCGCCTCGATGAGTTCAACATCATCGGGTGTGCGACCACGAGAAAGAGCCGCGACTTTCGCGCGGTAATGAGTGGATGCTGCCACTTCGCTGCTGCCTTTCGGGCATGGGAAATCCCATTGCCCGCGGTTAGCGAAGCGCGTTCACGGAAGCCTTTGCTTCGGCGGCCAGGTCGAGAGCCCAGCAGTTCTATGCGTAAGCTATCACGCCGGAGCAGCAACGTGCCACGTGCTCACCTCGGCGTGTTGTGTCGCCGGTTGAGCCATGCCGCGATGAACTCCGGCGTGATGGTGGTGTGACCGTTGGCACTCACCTGGTTGAGCATCAACTGCAAGTCGCTATCCCTGATTTGCACGGATGCGTGACGACCGGCGCGCTTGCATCGTTGGCAGGTGAGGTCATGTGTCTCGTGCGTGGAGCGCTTCACCTTCGGATCGTCAATACCGCTTGGCCAAGGCTCGGACGACTCGCCAGCCCCCGCCGGACGCAGCATCTTGCTGAGCGATTGAGGGCCGCTACCAAGGAACTCGTGAGTGTCGTCATCAATGACGGCCGGAGGTTCGTACACGCGCTCAGGTGACGGCGGTAGGCCAGTCAGCCAGTCGGGCAGATGGTCCTCGTTCTCGGCAGGCAGCTCCCCAGCATCTCGCCTGCGCTCCCACTCCTGCCGTTCACGGTGTCCCTGCGCGTTGGGAGCACCCACCAGTTCCCAGCGGAACGTGCCGCCTCGTCCGGTTCCGAATAGACGCACTCGTGCGGGCTTCTTGTGTTTGCTACAGACAACCCGCACGAATCGCAGTTCTCTCGGCATCGATCTACGCTTTCCACTCGATGCGAACGGTTCCAGGATCGAACCGAGTTCCTTTGCCAGCGGCCAGAATCCGAATCTCTACCAGGGTCTCAGCGACCGCCCGGCGCTGTTTCGCGCCGAGCTCGGACCAGGCCGCCCGCACGTCCGGCGCATCGGCGAGGTCGGCCACGGGCGAATCGCCCAGAGCCCTGGAAATGCTCCGCTCCAACACGTCGATGCGGTGCCCGAGCTTCTGCGCCTGTTCGCGTACTGCGTCCGGCGACAGCAGTCCATCCGCCAGCAATGCCGCGAGCCCATCACGGCGGCTGCGCAACTCGTCGACCTCCGCCTGCAGTTCCATCACGTCCGGCTTCACGCCCAGCAGCGAAGCCACGTCCTCGGACTCGATGCGACCAAGAATCACACCTTCTACCAGCGCATCGACGTCAGCGAGTTTGCGCGTCCGCTTGCACTTCTTGCACTGGTAGACGTGGTACTTCGTGCCCGTGCGGGTCCAGGCGATCGTCGCGTACATGCGCGACTCGTCCGCTTCGCAGATCAGCGCACCCGATAACCAGTGCTTCAACCGCGTGTCGTTGGTCAGGCGGCGTTTCGGGTCACGGAGCATCGCGGTCAGACGGTCGAATTCTGCCGGTTGCACGATCGGTTTCCACGGTGCATCGCCATAGGCCTCGCCGTTGTAGACGATGCGTCCGGCAACGCGAGGGTTGGTCAGCACGCGCCGCAGCGCCGTCACGGTCCACGGGTGCCCGAGCGTCGTCCTGACACCCCGGCCGTTCAGGTCGCGGGTGATGCTCGCAAGCGTGTGCCCGGCAAGCACCTTCTTCGCGGCGTCACGAATCTCCTTCGCCTCGGCGGGGACGATTCGGACGTCATGGCCGTCACGATCGAAGCCGAACGGTCGTCGGGTCCAAATCGAAATGCCGCGCTCGGCTCGCTGTCGATTCGCGGCCCGCTGCCGAACGCTCTTCTGCTCGACCTCGTATCGGGCCGCGCTCCCGAGCATTCCGGCGAGCATGCGGCCCGCCGGCGACGTCAGATCGATGTCACCAGCGTTCACCGCGAGGATGCGCAGGGAGCGGGTCTCGGCCAACTCCACCAGGTCGACCAGATCACGCAGGCGACGATAAAGGCGGTCGGTGTGCCAGCAGATCAGTACGCCGAACTCATTGCGCCCCAGGCTTTCTAGCATCCGGTCCCACTCGGGCCGCGGCTTCCCGCTTGACGCCGACTTGTCGTTGTCGACGTACGTCCCGACGACAGTGCAGCCCGCCCGCTCGGCCAATGCTTCACAGTCGGCGAGCTGCCGCGCGATGGCACGTCGATCGTCTAGGCGGTCCTCCGACTGACGGAGGTAGATGGCGGCTCGCACAAGATCAGTGTACGGGTTCTAGTTGACAATCGCTACCATCATCGCCAGTTCCCGCCGGCCACCCAGTTCGATGAGTTCCTGCTTGGCGGCGTCACGCGCGTCCTGCGCCTGCGCACGCATCACGTCAGCGAGGGGTGTTCCGCGTTCGAGAGCGACCACGATGCCGTCGACGAACCGAGCCAGGCTGGCGAGCCCGGTGCGGTCGGCGAGACCCTGCAACGCTTCCGGCAGGCTGGCGCCGGCACGTGCGTCGATGAGACACCGGCGCAGTTCGCTCGACAGCTCCCCCTTCGACAGACGAGCCACACGTTCCAGAGCAGCCGCCGCACCTTCGCCAGCAGTGACGGCGAGCGCCAGGAGTTCTGCGACTGCGGGAAATTCGGCCAGGATCTGGCGGTCGCGCTTCTCAGCTGCTCGAGTGAGCAGTTGGTCACGCAGGACGACTCCTGCACCCGAGGCGATGAGCACCAGCAGCACTGCGGTCACCGGCGACTGCGATCCGGACGCCATCCGCAAGGACACCCAGCCGGTGGCGGCGAGCGCCGCGACACAGCCGTACATCGCCTGCTCAGCCCGGAAGTCCTCCACGGACGCGTTGCTGCCCGCTCGTTCGAGCCGGCGACGCACCGAGACACTTCCGCCCAGCACGGAGTCGACGACACCACCGGCCTTGCGTAGCAAGGAGTTCCACAGTTGGTCGGACGCGATCGGGCCGCCGAGGTACTTGGAGGGACGTGGCCGCTCGGCGACGTAGGGTGCGATCCGGTCGGACAATGTCAACCGTCGGCGCATCGGCAGGCCCTGCCACAGCAACAGCACTCCGGCGGCCGCCACCAGTCCGCACAGGGCACCGATCCACCCGAGGTTGGCGGTCATGCCATCACTCGGATCTCGCTGGGCAGCCGGCCGATCCGGCGCATGATCCGGTAGGCAGCGAACGACACCAGGCCGCCGATCGTCAGGATCGCCACCCCTGTTCCGCTGCTGTATGCCTGCAGGCTGCTGCCGCGCGTGGCCAACATCAGCAGCACCAACCACGGCGCCACGAGTGCCAGTCGAGCGGCGTTCACAGTCCAGGACTGCCGCGCCTCCAACTCAGCGCGGGTGCGCGCATCGTCGCGCAGGAAGGTCGACAGGGTGCGCAGCAGTCGCCCGAGGTCGGTGCCACCTACCTCGCGTGCCAGCCGCAGCGATTCGACCAGTCGGTCGGCCACCGGGTCGGCGAGGCGCTGCTTGAGATCGTCCAGGCATCGCTGGAAGTCACCCGAGGTTCGATACTCCTGGGCGAATTGCGCGAACGCCGGTCGCAGCTCCTCCGGTCCGCGAATCGCCAACTGCGCCAACGCTTCGGGCAGGGCAAGCCCGGCGCGGACCGCGGAGGCAATGTGATCGACCGCGTCCGGCCAGAGTTCACGGCGGTTGTGCCGCCGTTTGTGTGCCTGGCTACGGACGAGCGCGATCGGGCCGTAGCCGGCAAGGACGGCGAAGCAGAGTGCCACCGGAATCACCCCGGTGGCCGCCATGGCGACCAGGAACACCAGCAGCGCACTTCCGCCGCAGATGAAGGTGAGCATCGGCAGGGAGAATCCGCGAACGCCGCTGACCGCAAGGTCGCTGCGCAACCGGTCGACGGCGGTGACCTTGGACTTCGGCTTGGCTTGCATACGCGGCCAGAAGGACCAGTAGATGCAGAAGACGCCCAGGCCGAACAAGACACTGACGACCGGGATCATCGTCGGTCCCCCAAGAGGTCGGCGACGTCGTACCCGGCGCGCGCGAAACGTTCCTGGTGCGGCGGGAATCCCTCGCCCCGCACCAGTTCCCCGTCACGCCGTACGAACAACTCGGCCAATTCGATGACGCTTCCCTCGAATCGCCCTGGTACCGCGGCGATCTCCCGAACAACACGCTTCCCGTCGCGTTCGAGCCCGACGTGCACGATCAAGTCGATCGAGCTGGCGACAGTCGGCATCACGAACTGCGAACCCACATTCGGTCCGGCAAGCAGCGGCAGCGTGCACATCTTCACCAGTGCCTCGCGTGCGGAGTTGGCGTGCAGGCTCGCCATGCCGGGTAAACCGCTGTTCATTGCGATCAGCAGGTCGAGGCTCTCCTCCTGGCGCACCTCACCGACGATGATCCGGGAGGGGCGCATGCGCAGCGCTTCCTTGACCAGGCGCCGCAGCGGGATCTCCCCGGTGCCCTCGAGACTCGGTTGGCGGCATTGCAGCGCTGCCCAGTCACGCAGATTGAGCTTCAGCTCGAAGACTTCTTCGCAGGACACCACCCGCTCGGTGGGTGGGATCGCGGCTGCCAGACAGTTGAGCATCGTCGTCTTGCCGGCTTGCGTACCTCCAGTCACCAGGATGTTGAGGCCACTGGCGACGGCGGCTCGCAGAAACTGGGCTGCGTGCCGGTTGAGTGAACCCAGCGTGACCAGATCGTCCAGCGAGTGTGCTCTGGCGACGAACTTTCGGATGTTGATGTACCAGCGGCCCGGGGTCACATCCGGAATCGCGACGTGCAGCCGGGACCCGTCCGGCAAGGTTGCGTCCACGAACGGTGAGGAAAGGTCGACCCGTCGACCGGACGGCTTGAGCATCCGCTCGACCAGATTGCGGACGTCGTGCTCTGTCAGGATCGTCGGGGTGAGTTCGGATACGCCGTGTCGCGCCACGAAGACCCGGTTCGGATCGTTCAGCCAGATCTCCTCGATCGTCGGGTCGTCGAGGTACTGCTGCAGTGCCCCGAAACCGAGGACGGAATCGAGCACACTGCGTGTGGCGACATCACGGTCACCGAGCGGCTCGAGCCCACCGTGCAGCGTGCGCTCCTCGTAGTCCTGAACGACGTCGTGCACGAGCGAGTGCAGCGAGGCACGGTCCCCGACCGGGTCGAGGCGACGTCGACGAATGAGTTCGCGGACTTCGCCCTCGATGACCTGGATACCGTTCATGCCCCTTGCCTTCCTGCCGCTCGGCACCTACCGGCGGCATGAAGCACATGAAACGCGCTCCGAAGCCGGACCGGAACACTCATCCACAAAATTTGGGGTCCGGCTGGCGTGTTCTTGACCATCTGTTGACCTTCGAGCGCTTATCCACAGGCCCACCGGCAGCGAAACCCGTCTCGGGCGATACTCCGCGCCCATGGCACACCTGCAACGAGCTGAGTCCTCGAGCATCCGACGGATCGAACTGGCCCTGAGCATCGTGGGTGCGGAGTCGACCGTCCACGACGTGCGAATCGCGGCGGCGCCCGACTCGACGTGGGCAGAGGTCCGGACCGCCATGATCTCGTCGGGTTGTCCGGTGCCGAGCCGGGTGTGGATCGGACGGGACGAACTCACCGACGATCTCCTCATCGGCCACATCGCACATGGTTCGGTCCTGTCGTTCCGACCCACCGCAGCAACGCCTCATGGACTGCTGGCCCTTGAATGCATCCACGGCCCGCAGGTCGGCGCGCGACGATGGCTCGACCGCCGGCCGCTGACGATCGGCAGGGTTGAACCTGCGGTCTTTCCTCTCGACGACCCGGACGTGTCGCGACTGCACTGCGCGGTGGCCCTGGACGCCGGTCGGGTCACCGTCCATGATCTCGATTCGACGAACGGTACGCAGATCGGCGGCCGGAAGATCGGTGCGGTCGCATCGGGGTCGGAGCTGCGCGTCGGTGACGAACTGAGGGTCGGCAACTCCACGCTCACACTCAGCGCACCACCTGCAGGGCGACGCCCGGTACAGGACGCGAGGGTGCCGGTTCGGCGTCCGCCGACGCGTTCCGCCCCACCACCGCAGGTGCGGCTATCCGCCCCGACCCGCCCGCGACGTCCGGATCGACGCACGATGCCGTGGATCGTGATCCTGCTCCCGCTCGTGATCGGTGTCGGCCTCGCGTGGTGGATGAAGACGATGATGTTCCTCGCCCTCGCCCTCTTCAGTCCCGTGCTGATGCTCGCCCAGCACCTGTCGGACAAGCGCGACGGACGACGATCTCGCGGACGAGACATCGATGACTACAACAAGGCCCTGCAACGTCACCGGGAACGGGTCGCCCGCACGTTGCTGGCCGAGCACGCGATCAGAATCCGCGCACTCCCAGGTCTCAGCGATGCATTCCGCACCATCGAGACCCTCGACCGGCGATTGTGGCACCGACACCCGGCCGAGTACGGGTACCTGCACTGGCGAATCGGTCGCGGCACCATCGCCTCCGGGCTGACCGTGGTACGCGAGAGCGCCGAGGACGAGCGGGTGCCGCTGCCGGACGCGCCCGTGACGGTCGATCTCGCGGCGCACCGCGTCGTCGGCGTGGCCGGTCACGACCATCGACGTGCTTTCGAGAGCCTGCTGGTCCAGGCCGTGGCCTGGCACTCACCGGCGCACCTCCGGATCGCAGTCGTCAGCCACCGCCGGCTCGACGAGACCGAGCTGGGTTGGCTCCCCCACCTGCGACCCGTGCTCGACCGTCCCGCGGCGTTGTTCGACCTCGACCATCCGGACGCCCTCGCCGACTTCGTCCGCGGCCTTCCGGTCTGCTCCCCGGACGATCGTTCACAGGATCCGCCGAGTCTGCTGCTCATCCTTCTTGACGCGGAGTTCACCTGCGCTGCAAAGGCATTGACCGAAATCATCGGCGATCCGAAGCGTCACCGTTGCAGCGTCGTCGCGTTCGGCGAGAGCGAGACCGAGTTGCCCGACCGAGCCCATCCGATCGTCCGGTTGCACTCCTCGACACGGACGACGGTACTCGCCGATGACGTCACCGACTGTGTCCCCGATCTGCCGGCCACCGGACTGCTCGATCGTTCGGCGAGGCTCCTCGCCCCCGCACACGACATCTCGTCGATCGATGTCAACGGCACTCCACCGACACAGGTCGGACTGGACGAGGTATGGCGCTCACACCTGGGCACAGACCTGCTCGATATCGCTGCACTTCAATCGAACTGGCCCCGTCGACCGGTGATGTCCGTCCTCCTCGGTGCCACGGCGTCAGGACCGGCAGTCACCGACCTGGTGGTCGACGGACCGCACGCGCTACTCGCCGGCACGACCGGCGCGGGCAAGTCGGAACTGTTGCAGACGCTCATCGCTTCGCTGGCTGCCGCCAACCGTCCGGATGCACTCAACTTCGTCCTCATCGATTACAAGGGCGGCGCAGCTTTTCGCGAGTGCGCTGCGCTGCCCCACACAGTGGGGCTGGTGACCGATCTTGACGGGCATCTCACCGAGCGCGCACTCGTGTCTCTGCAGGCCGAGCTCCAGCGCCGTGAACGATTGCTTGCTGCAGCCGGCGCGAAGGACCTGGACGACTATCACCGCGATCCGAGCGCCCCGACCATTGCGCGCTTGTGCCTCATCATCGACGAATTCCGCGTACTGGCAGAGGAATTGCCTGGCTTCGTCGACGGTCTGGTGAGACTGGCGACCGTGGGGCGATCGTTGGGTGTGCACCTGGTGCTGGCGACACAGCGTCCGGCCGGCATCGTGTCGGCCGACATCAGAGCCAACGTCAACCTGCGCATCGCGCTGCGGGTGCGTGACGACGGCGACTCCCAGGACGTCATCGACACCATGGACGCCGCCCGAATCCCGGCGTCGTCCCCCGGACGGGGATACCTGCGCTGCGGCGGTGGTGAGTCCCAGCTGTTCCAGAGCGCGCGAGTCACAGTGCCCGCGCTACGGCGCGACAGCATCTCGGTGGGTGAGTTCGGTCGACCTACCCAGCACTGCGGAACCGCAGACGAGTCGATCCTCACCCGGCTCGCGCCCCTGCTCAAGGATTGCGCAGAACACCTCCGGATCACCGCTTCGCCGCCTCCGTGGCTCCCGCCACTGCCGGAGGCAGTGACACGACGGACCCTCGACGGACGCGACTCAGTGACCGTCTACGGCGCAGAATCAGCGGGCTACCGATTCGGCCTCGCCGATCGCCCGCACCGACAGGATCAGCCGGCCATGGTGTGGTCGCCGCCGACCGATCAGCACCTTGCGATCGTCGGTGGTCCGCGCAGTGGACGATCGACGGCAGTCCGCACCCTGTTGGCCGAGGCCCTCTCCCAGGACGACGCCCCGCACGTCTACGTGCTCGATCTCGGGCGGTCGTTGGCCGATATGGGCAGCCATTCGCGCGTGGGAGCCGTCGTCAGCCCGGATGAACCGAGTCGCGTCGAACGAGTACTGGAGTACGTCACCAACGAGATCGCCGGCCGTCGACGACATCCGGAACGGGGGCGTCAGCGGCTGATCCTGGTGATCGACGGCTGGGACGTGCTCGACGATCTCGCCGACGACGCGGCGCTCTTTCGCCTCATGGACCTGGCGACCACGATCCTGCGCGAC